>NZ_POUB01000153.1 GCF_003236335.1 Micromonospora deserti | reverse complement strand
GGGCGGTAGGGTTCCGGGGTGCAGGAGTTCGGGGCGCTCGCGGAGCGGATCGTCGAGGCGTTGCTGGAGAGCCGGCCGGGGCTGGCCACGTCGGCCGGGGACCACCGGTACGACGACCGGCTGCCGGACCTCTCCACCGACGCGGTGGCCGCCGACCGGTCGATGCTCACCGACGCCGCGGACGCCCTCGCCGAACTCGACCCGGAGTCCCTCGACGCCGACGAGCGGGTCGACCACGCGCTGCTCACGTCATTCGTGGATCGGGCGCTGTTCGAGTCCGACGAGATCCGCGCCCACGAGTGGGATCCGCTGCGGCACAATCCGGGCCCACTGCTGCACGCCCTGGTCGCCCGCCCGTACGCCCCGGTCGAGGTGCGGGCGGAGAGCTTCGCCGGCCGGCTCGCGTCCGTACCGGACGCGCTGGCCACCGCCCGCGCGACGCTGCGCGACATGCCGCGGATCCACGCGGAGACGGCGGTCGGGCAGTTCACCGGCACGGCCGCGCTGATCCGCGACGAGGTGCCGGCGCTGCTGGCGCAGGCGCCCGCGCTGCACGACCGAGTCGGGCCGGCCGCCACGGCGGCGATCGCGGCGCTGGAGGAGTTCGTCGCCTGGCTGCGCGTCGGCCTCGCCGCCGACGCGGGCCCCGGCCGTGACCCGCGGCTCGGCCGCCGCCGCTGGGAGGCGCGGCTGTGGCACACCCTGGACACCGAGCTGAGCGCCGCCGAGGTGCAGCGCCGGGCGTGGGCCAACCTGGACCGGGTCACCGAGGAGATCCGCGCGGCGGCCGTCGAGCTGGTCGGCGGCCCGGCCGACGACGAGACGGTACGCCGGGCGCTGGACCTGCTCGCCGCCGAGCACCCCGACGACGCCACCATCGTGGACCTCGCCTCGGTCACCCTGGACGAGGCGACCGACTTCGTCCGCGCGCACGACCTGGTCACCCTGGTCGACGACCCGTGCGTGATCCAGGAGATGCCGGAGTTCGCCCGGGGTGTGGCGGTCGCCTACTGCGACTCGCCGGGGCCGCTGGAGACGGCCGACGTGCCGACGTTCTACTGCATCGCGCCCACCCCGGCGGACTGGCCGGCGCACCGGGTCGAGTCGTTCTACCGCGAGTACAACGACCACATGATCCGCAACCTGACCGTGCATGAGGCGATGCCCGGCCACTTCCTCCAGCTCGCCCACGCCCGCCGGCACGCCGGCCCGACCCGGGTCCGGCCGCTGACCGAGTCCGGGGTGTTCATCGAGGGCTGGGCGGTCTACGCCGAGGAGCTGATGGTCGGCCTCGGCTTCGGCGGCCTGCCGGTGCGGTTGCAGCAGCTCAAGATGCAGCTGCGGATGACCATCAACGCGCTGCTCGACCAGCTCGTGCACTGCGAGGGGATGCCCGAGGCCGAGGCGATGGCGCTGATGACCGGGCGGGGCTTCCAGGAGGAGGGCGAGGCCGCCGGCAAGTGGCGCCGGGCGCTGCTCACCTCGACGCAGCTGTCCACCTACTTCGTCGGTTACAGCGAGATGGCCGACATCGCCCGGGCGCGCCCGGACGGGGTGTCGCGGCGCCAGTGGCACGACGCGATGCTGGCGCACGACTGCCCGTCGCCGCGCCACCTGCGTACCCTGCTCGGCGTCTGACCGGCGGGCCGTACGGGTCAGCGCCGTGCGGCGGCCACCGTCGCGTCGATCAGCCAGCGCGAGATGGAGTACGCCGGCGGCAGCTCCGCGGGCAGCGCGTCCAGCGGGAACCAGCGCGCCTCGGTCAGCTCCCGTTCGTCGATCACGGGCTCGGCGGCCGGGTCGGCGGCGCGGGCGGTGAAGCCGGCCAGCAGGGTACCCGGGCCGGACATCGCCCACGGCTGGCTGCCGAAGTAGGCCAGCCGGTCCAGCCGCAGCCCAACCTCCTCGCCGACCTCCCGGTGGGCGGTCGCCTCCAGCGTCTCGCCAGCCTCGACGAAGCCGGCGACCAGCGCCCACAACTCCGTCGGGCCGTACGCGTGCCGGACCAGCAGCAGCTCGTCGGCACCGCCGGCGGGGCCGGGCCGGGTGAGGGCCACCAGCACGGCGGCGGAGAGCTGCATCGGCACGTACAGCTCGCAGCCGGGACAGCGCCGGGCCGACTCGCCCGGCACGTCGGCCAGTTCGCCCCGGCAGGCGCCGCACCAGCGGTGGGTACGCCGCCAGGTGAGCACGGCCAGCGCCCGGCCGGCGAGCGTGGCGAGCGGCTCCGGTGCCTCGGCGGCCAGCGACCGCCAGCCCTGCCACCGGCCCGGCAGTCCGTCGTCGGCGGCCGTGTCGGCGGCCCACGCGGGTACCCCGTCGAGGGTGCCGAGCGGCACCCAGTCGAGGCCGGCGGGCAGGTCGCCGACCCGGTGGAGGCGCCCGTCGGTGCCGGTCAGCAGGTTACGGCCGGCCACCGGCAGGGCCAGGTCGGCCGGCGTGGGACCGGCGCCCCGGTCCGCCCCGGGCAGGAACCCGCCACGGGAGCGGACCGGGGCGGTGTCGGGGTGGCCGGCCGGGGCGGCCCGGTCGGTCACGAGGAGGGCACCCGTCGGTCGTCCACGCCGGCGCCGGGCGGGAGGTCGAACGCGGCGGGGTCGACGGTCTCGGTGTAGCGGGTCAGCGCCATCTCCGTCGGCGTGCCGCCGAGCGTGCCGGTGAAACTGCCCAGCAGGCCCTCCGTGGTGACGCAGGCGGTGAAGTCGCCGGCCGACCGGCGTACGTCCACACAGGTGGCGTGGTGGCCGCTCACCGTCGTGTCGCTCTGGGTGACGACCGCCTCCGGGTCGAGGGCCGCGGCGGTCAGTAGCCCGATCACCGCCGGCGGGGTGACCAGGCCCTGCTTCTCGGCCTCCGAGTACAGCGGTACCGACGGTTTGCCGGCGGTCGGCACCGGCGGCAGCACGGTGCAGGCCGTCCGCCCGTTGCCGGTCTCGCACCGGGTGACCGCCTCCTGGGTCACCACGATCTTGCCGTCCGGCCAGGTGTACGCGGAGCGCAGCGGCCGCTGCGTCTGCGCGATGGTGGCTGTCCGGCCGCCGGAGAGCTGGTACTGCGCGGACCACGTCTCGGTGAGCGCCCGGTCCATCCGGGCGGCGAGGTCGTTGACCAGGTCGGCCCGCCCGATGGCCCGGCCGGCGTCGTCGAGGGTCTGACAACCGGTGACCGTGAGCGACGCGATGACCGACACGGCGAGCATGCGGAGGGTGGTCGAGGCGGCGGGCATGGCGACCAGCCTGGCCGATCACGTCAACCGTGCGCAAACCCGTTGCCGGTTGACGCCAGAGAATCCGGGAATGTCCGTCATGCGCGGTCGGCCCGGGTGCGCCGGCCCACGAGGTGCGCCCGGGCGGGGCCCGATACGCTGCGTTCAACACGTGCCTCAGCCGCACCGTCGCGGCCCATACCGGACCGGAACACACAAACGAGGAGCGACTCAGTGGCAACCATCGAGGGAATCGTCGCCCGAGAGATTCTCGACTCGCGGGGCAACCCCACCGTCGAGGTCGAGGTCGGCCTGGACGACGGCACGATCGCCCGCGCGGCGGTGCCCTCCGGCGCCTCCACCGGCGCCTTCGAGGCGATCGAGCTGCGCGACGGTGACGCCGACCGCTACCAGGGCAAGGGCGTCGAGAAGGCGGTCGCGAACATCGAGGACAAGATCGTCGACGAGCTGATCGGCTACGAGGCCAGCGAGCAGCGGCTGATCGACCAGAAGATGCTCGACCTCGACGGCACCGACAACAAGGCCGAGCTGGGCGCGAACGCGATCCTGGGCGTCTCGCTGGCGGTGGCGAAGGCGGCCGCCGGCAGCGCGGAGCTGAGCCTGTTCCGCTACCTGGGCGGCCCGAACGCGCACCTGCTGCCGGTGCCGATGATGAACATCCTCAACGGCGGCGCGCACGCGGACTCCAACGTCGACATCCAGGAGTTCATGATCGCGCCGATCGGCGCGCCCAGCTTCCGCGAGGCGCTGCGCTCCGGCACGGAGGTCTACCACGCGCTGAAGTCGGTGCTGAAGAAGAAGGACCTGTCCACCGGCCTCGGCGACGAGGGCGGCTTCGCGCCGAACCTGCCCACCAACGCGGCCGCGCTGGACCTGATCGCCGAGGCGGTGGAGAAGGCCGGCTACCGGCTCGGCACGGACATCGTCTTCGCCCTCGACGTGGCCGCCACCGAGTTCTGCGAGAACGGCACCTACACCTTCGAGGGAGCCGCGAAGAGCGCCGAGGAGATGAGCAACTACTACACCAAGCTCGTCGGCGACTACCCGATCGTGTCGATCGAGGACCCGCTGTCGGAGGACGACTGGTCGGGCTGGCAGACGCTGACCGCCGCCGTCGGCGACCGGATCCAGATCGTCGGCGACGACCTGTTCGTCACCAACCCGCAGCGGATCGCCCGCGGCATCGCCGAGAACGCCGCCAACGCGGTACTGGTGAAGGTCAACCAGATCGGCTCGCTCACCGAGACCCTCGACGCGGTGGACCTGGCCCACCGGGCCGGCTTCACGTGCATGATGAGCCACCGCTCCGGCGAGACCGAGGACACCACCATCGCCGACCTGGCGGTGGCCACCGGCTGCGGCCAGATCAAGACCGGCGCGCCGGCCCGCTCCGACCGGGTCGCCAAGTACAACCAGCTGCTGCGGATCGAGGAGGAGCTGGCCGACGCGGCGCGGTACGCCGGGGCGGGCGCGTTCCCGCGCTACCGTTCCGCCTGAGACGCGAAGCCTCGGGAGGGGTGTGACGATGCAGCAGCGCCGCACACCGGGTGGTCAGCGTCCCGCCCGCCGGCCGGGTCAGACCGGCCGGCCGGGCGGGGCCCGGGGCGCCCGGGCGTCGGTCCGCGAGGGCGGCGTGCGCGCCGAGCCGCGGGCCACCGCCGGTCGCGCGCCCGGCGCGGCCCGGGGTGCCGAGGGCGTACGCGCCGCGAACCGGCCCGCCGCGGCCCGGCGGACGGCGGCCGGCGGCACCGTCAAGCGGCTCTCCGCACCCCGCTCCCGGGGCTTCACCGGGCGGGCCACGGTGCTCTTCGCGGTGCTGATCGCGCTCGCCCTGGCGTACACCTACCCGGTGCGGGTCTACCTCGACCAGCAGGCCGACATCGAGCGGATGGAGGCCGCCCAGGCGGCCCAGCGGAAGGTGATCGAGGACCTCTCCGCCCAGGCGGCCAAGTGGCAGGACAAGGCGTACATCGAGACCAAGGCCCGGGAGCGGTTCTTCATGGGCCGCCCCGGCGAGACGCTGCTGGTGGTGCTCTCCGACCCGGAGGGCGCCGCCCGGGACGCCGGCAAGCCGGCCAATCCCGCGCAGCCGGCCGAGCCCGACCCCTGGTACGACACCCTCTGGTCGAGTGTGCAGGCCGCCAACGGTGATCAGCCCGACAAGTGAGCACCACCTGAGTACCCGACGAGAGATGGGCACCGTGACTGTCGTACCACCCCAGGAGCCGGCGGCGGAGGACGTTCCCCCGCCGAAGCGTGAGCCGGCCACCGAGGCCGACCTGGCCGCGGTGGCCGCGCAGCTCGGGCGCCCGCCCCGGGGCACCCGGGCGGTGGCCCACCGCTGCCCCTGCGGCCTGCCCGACGTGGTGGAGACGACCCCCCGGCTGACCGACGGCACGCCCTTTCCGACGCTGTTCTACCTGACCTGCCCGCGGGCGACCGCGGCGTGCAGCCGGCTGGAGTCGGCCGGGCTGATGAAGGAGATGGCCGACCGGCTCGCCACCGACCCCGAGCTGGCCGCCCGCTACCGCGCCGCGCACGAGGACTACCTGGCCCGCCGGGAGGCGATCGGCCACGTGCCGGAGATCGACGGTGTCTCCGCCGGCGGGATGCCCGGCCGGGTGAAGTGCCTGCACGTGCACCTCGGGCACGCGCTCGGCGCCGGGCCGGGGGTCAACCCGTTCGGTGACGAGACCCTCGCGCTGGTGGAGAAGTGGTGGGCCGCCGGGCCGTGCGTGGACGTGCCGGCGGCCCAGTGAGCGTGCCGTGACCGACGAGATCGTGGTGCGCCGTGCCCGCACCTCCGACGTGCGCGGCATCCGCCGCCTGGTCGACACCTACACCGACGACCGGCGGCTGCTCAGCAAGGCCACCGTCACCCTCTACGAGGACGTGCAGGAGTTCCGGGTCGCGGTACGCGCCGCCGACGACGCCGTGGTCGGCTGCGGCGCGCTGCACGTGATGTGGGAGGACCTGGCCGAGATCCGGACGGTCGCGGTCGACCCGGCCTGCCGCGGCCGCAAGCTCGGCCACCGGATCGTCGGCGAGCTGATCGACTCCGCCCGGGAGCTGGGCGTCTCCCGGATCTTCGTGCTCACCTTCGAGACCCGGTTCTTCGGCTCGTTCGGCTTCACCGAGATCGACGGCGCGCCGGTGCCGCAGCCGGTCTACGAGCAGCTGCTCCGCTCGTACGACGAGGGCGTCGCCGAGTTCCTGGACCTGGAGCGGGTGAAGCCGAACACCCTCGGCAACACCCGGATGCTGCTGCGCCTCTGACGGCCGGCGGTGCTGGGGCCCCGCCGCCCGGCTGCCTTCCGTTCCCGGCGGCCGGCCGCCCGCCCCGCAGTGCCGTCGCGGATGGGTGGCGAAGAAGTCCAGGATCAGGTCGGTGGCGGTCACGCCCGCCTCCGGCGCGGCGAGTTGGCCGGCCGTCGCGCCCGGCCAGGAGTGGCCCATGTCGGGCAGGGTGTAGACGGTGACGTCACTGCCGTCGGCGCAGCGCGCCTCGGCGCGGGTGATCCGGGGCGTGCCGGGCACCGGGCGGGCCGGCCCGCCCCGGCAGGCCAGCCGCTGCTGCCAGGTCCGTATGCCGGCGGTGAAGGTGTCGGCGTAGCGGTCCTGCCCGCCGATGAAGGTGATCACCGAGACCGGCCGCTTCGGCACGTAGTCGGCGGCCGTGGTCCGCGGGCCGATGTAGCCGCCGCTGACCACGCCGATCGCCGCGAAGCGGCCCTCGGTCTCCACGGCGGCCCGGAAGCTCATATCCCCGCCGTTGGAGATGCCAACCAGGTAGACCCGGTCGGGGTCCGCCCGCCAGGTGCGTACGAGGTGGTCGGCGAGCGTGTCGAGGAAGCCGACGTCGTCGGCGTCGCCGCAGCAGATCAGCGCGTTGAACCCGCCGCCCCGGCCGTCCGGGTAGGCGACCAGGAAGTTCTCCCGGTCGGCCCGCGCGTCCAGGCCCACCATCTCGCGCATCCCGGCGCCGTCGCCCGGGTAGAAGTGCAGGGCGATGACCAGCGCGGTGGGCCTGGCCGGGTCGTAGCCGGGCGGGGCGTGCAGCAGGTAGCTGCGGTCCGCCCCGCCGTGCCGCAGGGTCAGCCGGTGGTCGCCGGGCGCCGGCCGCTCGGTCGGGGCGGAGGCCGACGGGGACGGTGCGGGCGACGGCTCACCCCCGTTGCACGCCGGGGCACCGAGTGCCAGAACCGCCGCCGTCCACAGTGCCGTCGCCCGCCGCATCCCGCGTCCCCTCGTGCCGGTTGCGCCCACCCTGTGACCGGGGTCGCCGCCGGGTCAACCCTTTCCGTGTACGCCGAAGGCGGGCAGGCTGCTCGTATGCTTCGCCTGCGGCTGCGACCGGCCGACCTGAGCCGGGTGTGTATCGCCGAGCGCCCGCACCCCGTCGGCATGACGCTGCTGGCCAGTCAGGCGCTGCGGGGCTACGCCGCGGCGGCGGCGGCCCCGGCGCTGGCCGACCGGGCCGCCGAGGTCACCCGGGCCGGCGCGGTCCGGGCCGCCACCGCCGCGCTGCGGCACCTGCTGCCGCCCCGGGGCCGGCTGCCGGATTTCCTGACCCCGTTCGACGGTCTGGACTCGCTGACCGCCGGCCTTGACGCGATCCGGGACACCCCGGCGCGGCGGATCCGGTCCGAGGTGGCCGGCGCGTACGCCGACCTGCCGGCGACGCCGCTGCGGCGCCGCTTCGCGGCGGCCGACCCGGAGGTGTTCGACCTGCTCGCCCGGGCCACCCGCGGCTACTTCGAGGGGGTGCTCGCGCCGCACTGGGCGGAGCTGACGCTCGCCCACCGGCACCACGTCGCCACCGCCGCGCAGCGGTACGCGCGGTCCGGCCTGGACGGCCTGCTCGGCGGCCTGCATCCGGCGATCCGCTGGCGCCCGCCGGTGCTGGAGGTCGACACGTGGTGGAGCAGGGACCTGCCCGGCACCGGGCACGGGCTGCTCCTGGTGCCCGCCGCCCTCGCCGGAACCCGCCCCCGGGTGCTGGTGGAGCCGGGCCGTCCGGTGCTGGTGACGTATCCCGCGGCGGTGGTGCTGCCCGCTGCCGCCGCGCCGGGCCGGGACCCGCTCGGCCGCCTGCTCGGGCGCACCCGGGCGGAGGTGCTGCGCCGGCTCGCCGAGCCGGGCCCGCACACCACCACCGCCCTCGCCCGCGCCGCCGGCATCAGCCTCGCCTCCGCCTCCGAGCACGCCGCGGCCCTGCGCGCCGCCGGTCTGGTGGGCAGCCACCGCGTCGGCGGGGCGGTGCGGCACCGGTTGACCCCGCTCGGCCTGCACCTGCTGAGCCAGTGCCAGATCCCGGCTGCCGAGCCGTAGGGTTGCGGGCGTGACGACACGCGTGGCGGCCATCGACTGTGGCACCAACTCGATCCGCCTCCTCATCGCCGACCTGCCCGATCCGTCCGCCGGACCGGCCGCGCCGCTGGTCGACCTCAGCCGGCGGATGGAGATCGTCCGGCTCGGCCAGGGCGTGGACAAGACCGGCCGGCTGGCCCCCGAGGCGATCGAGCGCACCCGGGTCGCGTTGGCGGCGTACGCCGCCGAAGTCGAGAAGTTCGGCGCCGAGCGGGTGCGGATGTGCGCCACCTCGGCCAGCCGCGACGCGGAGAACGCCGCCGACTTCCGGGCCATGGTGCGGCAGACCCTCGGGGTCGACCCCGAGGTGGTGACCGGCGACGAGGAGGCGCGGCTCTCCTTCACCGGGGCGGTGCGCGGGCTGCCCGCCGACGCGCGGGAGCCGTACCTGGTAGTGGACATCGGCGGCGGCTCGACCGAGTTCGTGGTCGGCACCCGCACCGGCGGGGTCGAGGCGGCGATCTCGATGGACATCGGCTGTGTCCGGATGACCGAGCGGCACCTGCACGGCGATCCGCCCGGTCTGGACGAGATCGCCGCCGCGCAGGCCGACATCGCGGTCGCCGTGGACCGGGCGTTGGCGGCGGTGCCGGGGCGCGAGGCCGCCACGCTGGTCGGGCTCGCCGGGTCGGTCACCACCGTGGTCGCCATCGCTGGGGGCCTCACGGAGTACGACCCGGGCCGCATCCACCACGCCCGGGTGTCGTACGACGCGGTGGCCGAGGTGACCGCCGACCTGCTGGCGAAGACCCGGGAGCGGCGGCTGGCGATCCCGGTGATGCACCCGGGCCGGGCCGACGTGATCGGGGCCGGCGCCCTGGTGCTCCGGGTGATCATGGAGCGGGCCGGGATGCCCTCCGTGGTGGCCTCCGAGCACGACATCCTCGACGGCATCGCCTGGAGCCTCCAGCGGTAGGGCTCAGGTCCGGTCGAACCGGCCGTCCGCGCGCTGCTGCCGAACTGCGACCAGACGGTCGGGATGAGGTGGCCCGGGCGTCGAGGGCTGGGAAGGGCGTGGCGGCCGTTCCGGTCGCGCCGCACGCTGTCGAGCTGCCCGCACAGTCGGGGCAGTCGGCACGGCGATCCGCCCGCCACCGTCTGAACTTCGGCCCGTTGGGTGCCCGGCGCCGATGGCCGTGGTGGGGCGGAGGGGGCCTGGGCCTGACCCGCGGAGGGGTTCGTTGACGGTATTACGCACAACAGAGTAGTGTGCAGTGCGTGGACACCACCCAGCTGCTGAAGGGCGTGCTGGACCTGGCGGTGCTAGCCGTGCTCCGGGAGGAGGACGGCTACGGGTACGACATCCTGCGCCGGCTGCGCGAGGCCGGGCTGGAGGAGGTCGGCGACGCCTCGGTCTACGGCACGCTACGTCGGCTCTTCGCCGCCGGCCTGCTCACCACCTACGTCGTGCCCAGCGAGTCGGGGCCGCACCGCAAGTACTACTCGCTCAACACCGCCGGCCGGGACCAGCTCACCCGCTCCGGCAAGCTCTGGTGCTCGTTCGCCACCACCATGAATGCACTGCTCGACGATCGGGGGATGGCGGCATGACCGTCACGGAGCAGGAGATCACCGACTACGTCGCCCGGGTCCAGGCCGCGCTGGCCGACCTGCCGCCGGCGGTACGCGACGAGTTGACCGAGGACCTGCCGGAGCACCTCGCCGAGGTGGCCGCGGAGGCCGACGGATCGCTGGTCGAGCGGCTCGGCGAGCCCGAGGCGTACGCGGCCGAACTGCGGGCCGCCGCGGGCGTCGGCGCCGGCAGCCGGGGCCGTGGCCTCGACCGGCGGTTCGGTGCCGCCACGGCCAAGCTCCGCGAGCGGCTGGACCGGTGGGACGTCCAGCTCGGCCCACCCCTCGGGTATCCGCGGGTGACCGAGTTCCTGCGGCTGCTCCGCCCGGCCTGGTGGCTGCTGCGCGGCTACCTCGCCGCCATGCTGGTCACGGTGGCCACCACCGGCGGCACGTTCGGTCTGGTGCCCAGCCTGAACGGTAGCGAGCTGGCCGGGCTGGTGCTGCTCGCCGGCAGCGTGCTCGCCTCCGTCTGGCTCGGCCACCACACCCCGGGCCTGTCCCGGCCCAAGCGTCGGCTGCTGCACGCCGGCACCCTCGTGCTGGTGGTGTTCGCGCTGGTCGGGCTGGTCAACGTGGACGAGCGGGCGCGCTGGGGCGGCGACTACGGCTACCAGCAGATCTCGGTCGACGACCGGTACGACCACGTCCAGGACGTGTTCGTCTACGACAGCGAAGGCCGGCTCGTGGAGAACGCCCGACTGTTCGACCAGAACGGCGACCCGATCCGGCTCGGCTACCCGGACTGCCTGACCGAACAGGACCTCAACGGCGCCGGGAACCCGCTGCTGCGGCCATACCCGTACTGCCCGGAGCGGGCGCCGTTCGCGCCCCGGCCGCCGGCGGCCTCGCCGCCCGCGCCCGGCCTGCCGCCACTGTCCATCCCGTCCGGCACGCCCACCGCCGGCCCGGAGCCGACCGTGGGCGCGACCGCGACGCCGGAGGCGGCCCCGACCGCGGGCCCGACCCCGACGACGGAGACCGCCCCCACGCCCGCGCCGAGCCGCACGTGAGGCGGATCCTGTACCGAGCTGGGAAATAGCTGAACGGATGAGGCCGACGGGGCGGCGGGGCGCGTCGATGATCGTTACGGTGTCGACCGCACATTCCCCCCTCGGAAGGAAAACCCGTGTCAGAGCAGGTCGCACCGCCCCCCGCGGCGGATGCCGCGCAGCCTCAGCCGGCCGTCCAGGCGCCGTCCCCCGCCGAGCCGCCGGCGAAGAAGTCCGGCGGCAAGAAGGCGCTCGGCATCGCGGGCGCGGTCGTCGCGTTCCTGATCGTCGCGGGGCTCAAGTTCGGCGTCGGCACGGCGATCGGCAACTTCTTCGACAAGGACGAGACCGCCGACGCCAAGGCCGGTGACTGCATCGCCGAGCTGCCCGAGATCACCGGCACCGAGGAGGAGGAGGTCGACGGCGCCAAGGTCGTCGACTGCACCTCCACCGATGCGGTGTACAACGTGGTCGGCCGGGTCGACGGGCAGACCGAGGCGCAGGCCAAGTCCGGAGAGGCGTGCGAGCAGTACATCAAGGAGGGGGAGGACGGCTACCTCTTCTACAACATCGAGCCGGGCAAGACGGGCTACCTGCTCTGCCTGACCAAGAAGGCCTGACCAGCAGGCCACCACCGTCGACGGCGGCGCGGACCACCCGCGTCGCCGTCAACGTATCCGGGATCACCGGCCGGCGAACGGGAGGTGAATGCCACTGCTCCGGCGTCTTCCCGGCGCCGTCGCGGCGTGGCAGGCTACCGGCACGTACTGGGCGACCAGCCAACGATGACTGACCGCTAGGAGGACGGGCCGATGGGCGAAATGGTGAGCTTCCGCAGCAAAGGGGGGACGAGCGAGGGGTATCTCGCGATACCCTCCGGCGGTGCGGCCAGCCCCGCGGTCATCGTCATCCAGGACTGGTGGGGGCTGGTACCCCACGTCCGGGCGGTGGTGGACCGCTTCGCCGAGGCGGGTTTCGTCGCCCTCGCCCCCGACTTCCGGCACGGCGGCCCGGCCAGCAAACCGAGCGAGCCCCGGCAGATGCTGAACAGCACGCAGATGGACGAGGCGGCGGCGGACATCGCCGGCGCCGCGGACTACCTCGCCGGGCGTCCCGAGGTCACCGGCAAGGTGGGCTGCGCCGGCTTCTGCGCCGGTGCCAGCCTGGCCCTCTGGGCGGCCGCCCGCTCCGAGCGGATCGTCGCCACCGCCGCCTTCTACCCGCGGCTGCCCTGGGATGGGATGCGCCCCGAGTGGTCCGACTACGCCGGAAAGGCCGCGGTCATCCACTGCTCGGAAGAAGACGGCACCTCCGCCGCCGACGGCGTGCAGACGGCCCGCCGGGCCATCGAGGCGGCCGGTGGCACCTGCCAGACCCACGACTACCCCGGCACCTCGCACGCGTTCTTCAACGAGGACCGGCCGGAGAACTTCGACCAGCGCGCCGCCGCCACCGCCTGGGCCCGCACCCTCGAACTCTTCCGGGCCAAGCTTGGCTGAGCCGCGTACCCCCGCCGACGTGGTGGCCCGCGCCGCGCGGGCCACCGACCTGGCCGACCTCGACGCGGCGATCAGCGGCTGCTTCGCCTGCCCCAGGTTGGTCGACTGGCGGGAGGAGGTCGCCCGGACCCGCCGGGCGGCGTTCCGTGACCAGGAGTACTGGGGCCGTCCGGTGCCCGGCTTCGGCGCGCCGGACGCCCGGATCGCCATCCTCGGCCTCGCCCCCGCGGCCCACGGCGGCAACCGGACCGGCCGCATCTTCACCGGCGACCGCTCCGGCGACGTCCTCTTCGCGGCGCTGCACCGCGCCGGGCTGGCCAACCAGCCGACCAGCGTGGCCCGCGACGACGGCCTGTCCCTGCCGGGCACCCGCATCTTCGCCGCCGTGCGCTGCGCGCCGCCGGACAACAAGCCCACCCCCGCCGAGCGCGACACCTGTGCGCCGTGGCTGCACCGCGAGGTCGCGCTGGTCCGGCCCACCCTGCGCGTCGTGGTCGCGCTGGGTGCCTTCGCCTGGGCCGCCTGGTGGCCGGTGCTGCGTGCGGTGTACGGGCTGCGCCCGCCCAGCCCGCGACCGGCGTTCGGCCATGGGGCACACTGGGGCGGCACGGCCGCCCCGGAGCTGCTCGGCTGCTACCACGTCAGCCAGCAGAACACCTTCACCGGGCGGCTGACACCAGGGATGCTGGACGACGTGTTCGCCCGGGCGAAGCAGTTGGCCGGGGTGGACTGAGGCTGCGGGGCGGTGGCGATGACGGACGGAACGCGCCGGCCCGCGCCGTACGCCCCGGCGGCCCGGAGGTAGCCCCCGATGGATGCCAGCGTGCTGCGCAGGTGGTGGCCGGTCGCCGCGGTGGCCGTGTTGCTGGCCGCCGCCGCGCTCGCTGCCGCCCACTCCTCCATCGGGGCCAGCCGGATCCCGCCCGCCGCGGACAACATCCCCTACGTCCCGGAGTACCCGCCCGGGGCCCCGGCCGAGTCGATCCCGGTCGAACCGCGGGACGCGGCGGAGGCCACCCAGGCGCAGATCCCGCAGTGGATCGCCACCGCGGCGATGGTGCTGCTCGGGCTGGCACTGCTCGTCGCGTTCGGCTACCTCGCCTGGACCCTGGTCCGGGGCGCGCTGCGCCGCACCACCCGGGCCCTGCCGGTGCAGCGGGCCCGCCGCACCGCCGAGGGCACCGCCCGGGAGGTGGTGGCTGCCCTCGATGCAGGCCTGGTCGAGCTGGACGACACCGACACCGACCCGCGTACCGCGGTGATCGCCTGCTGGGTGCGCCTGGAGGAGGCCGCGGCCGGCGCCGGCGTGCCCCGGCTCACCGGCGACACCCCCACCGACCTGGTCACCCGCCTGCTGCGCGGCGACCCGTCGGCCGGCGTGCCGGCGATCGCCAGCGCCGACGTGCTGGCCGAGTTCGCCCACGTCTACCGCGAGGCCCGGTACGCCACCCGCCCGGTGGACGAACGCACCCGCGACCAGGCCCGGGCGGCGCTGCGCCGGCTGCGCGGCGAGCTGACCGCCGTGGTCGGCGGGGACGCCGGGGTGCCGTCGTGAGCGCGCCGGCCGGGCGTACCGGGCCCGCACGTGGTGAGGTGGCGGCGTGAGCAGCACGAGCATCGACGACCTGCTGAGCTTCGAGGAGGAACGGCCCCGGCGCGACGGGCGGACCCGGGGCGGCCGGCTCGGGCGGCTGCTGCGCACCCTGGCCGGCGTGGCGGCGGTGGTGGTCGTGCTGGTCGCCGGCCTGCGTCTGGTCGGGCTGCGGGTGTCGCCGCTGATCCTGGTCGCCGGCGTGGTCGCCCTCGTCGTGGTGCGTCGGGTGGTGGCCGCGCTGTCGCCCCCGCC
>NZ_POUB01000152.1 GCF_003236335.1 Micromonospora deserti | reverse complement strand
GTCGAGGGTGACGGAGGGGTAGAGGGGGAAGCCGGTGAGCAGCTCGCTGGCCTGGCGGCTGACCTTGTCGGCAACCGCCGGGTCCAGCAGGTACTTGGCCTTCGAGGGGGTGCCGTCGGCGTTGGCGCCCGGCGAGGTCTGGCTCAGCACGGTGTGGATCAGCTCGGCGGTCCGGTCCATCTCCGCCGGGCCGAGGCCCCGGGTGGTCAGCGCCGGGGTGCCGATCCGGACGCCGGAGGTGTACCAGGCGCCGTTCGGGTCCTGCGGGACCGAGTTGCGGTTGGTGACGATGCCCGAGTCGAGCAGGGCCTGCTCGGCCTGCCGGCCGGTCAGTCCGTAGCCGGAGACGTCGATGAGCACCAGGTGGTTGTCGGTGCCGCCGGTGACCAGCGTCGCGCCCCGGCGCAGCAGCCCCTCGGCGAGGGCCTGGGCGTTGGCGACGATGCGCTGGGCGTAGTCGGCGAAGTCGGGGCGGCGGGCCTCGGCCAGGGCGACCGCTTTGGCGGCCATCACGTGCGGCAGCGGGCCGCCGAGCACCATCGGGCAGCCCCGGTCGACCTGCTCGGCCAGCTCCGGCTGGCAGAGCACCATGCCGCCGCGCGGGCCGCGCAGCGACTTGTGGGTGGTGGTGGTGACGATGTGGGCGTGCGCCACTGGGTCGAAGTCGCCGGTGAAGACCTTGCCGGCGACCAGCCCGGCGAAGTGCGCCATGTCGACCATGAAGGTGGCGCCGACGGAGTCGGCGATCTCCCGCATGATCCGGAAGTTCACCTTCCGCGGGTACGCGGAGTAGCCGGCGACCAGGATCAGCGGGGTGAACTCCCGGGCCGCCTCGGCGACCCGGTCGTAGTCGATCAGGCCGGTCGCCGGGTCGGTGCCGTAGCTGCGCTGGTCGAACATCTTGCCGGAGATGTTCGGCCGGAAGCCGTGGGTGAGGTGGCCACCGGCGTCCAGCGACATGCCCAGCATCCGCTGGTTGCCCAGCTCCCGGCGCAGCGCGAACCAGTCCGCCTCGGTGAGGTCGTTGACGTGACGCACCTGCGCCTTCTTCAGCGCCGGCGACTCGACCCGGTCGGCCAGGATCGCCCAGAACGCCACCAGGTTGGCGTCGATGCCAGAGTGTGGCTGCACGTACGCGTGCGCGGCGCCGAACAGCTCCCGGGCGTGCTCGGCGGCCAGCGCCTCGACGGTGTCGACGTTCTGGCAGCCGGCGTAGAAGCGCCGGCCCACGGTGCCCTCGGCGTACTTGTCGCTGAACCAGTTGCCCATCGCCAGCAGGGTGGCCGGGGAGGCGTAGTTCTCGCTGGCGATCAGCTTCAGCGACTCCCGTTGGTCGGCCAGTTCGGCGCCGATCGCGTCGGCCACTCGGGGCTCGACGGCGCGGATCACCTCGAGGGCACTGCGGAAAGCGGTGGATTCGGCGTTCAGCGACGACATGCGACCTCCTACTGACGTGCGGAAGGCCCAGGCGCTCGGCATGCGTCCTCATGACGGGACCGCTCCCCGATGGTTCTCCATCCCCACGCGCCAGTCACGGCCCGTCGGGATCCTACCGGGTCGGCCCGGGTGCACCCCGGCCCGCCTCGCCGTCCGGGTCGCCGGGCCCGGCGACCAGACGACCCGGGCAACGGTGCGGACGCGTGGCAGCAGCGCATCCTCGCGGAACACACCGGACGCCCGCCGTGTCTAGGATCGGCTCATGACGGGCGACGGTGGCGGCGGTAGCCTGCTCGCCATCAGCGACCTGCACGTCGGCCACCCGGAGAACCGGGCGGTCGTCGAAGGGCTGCGCCCGGAGTCGCCCGACGACTGGCTGATCGTCGCCGGCGACGTCGCGGACACCGTCGCCGACGTCGAATGGGCCCTCGGGCTGCTGCGCCGCCGCTTCGCCCGGGTCGTCTGGGCACCGGGCAACCACGAGCTGTGGACCCCGCCGGCCGACCCGGTGACGCTGCGCGGCCTCGCCCGCTACCAGCACCTGGTCGCGGTCTGCCGGCGCCTCGGCGTGCTCACCCCGGAGGATCCGTATCCGGTCTGGCGGGGGCTGGGCGGGCCGGCTCTGGTGGCGCCGCTGTTCCTGCTCTACGACCACAGCTGGCGGCCGGACGGGTTTGACACGCCCGAGGCGGCGCTGGCCGAGGCGTACCGGACGGGGATCGTCTGCACCGACGAGTTCCTGCTGCACCCCGACCCGTACCCGAGCCGGTCGGCGTGGTGCGCGGCCCGGGTCGCCGAGACCAAGCGCCGGCTGGCCGGGCGGCCCCCCGGGATGCCGACCGTGCTGGTCAACCACTGGCCTCTGTTGCGCGCGCCGACGCGGGTGCTGCGCTGGCCGGTCTTCGCCCAGTGGTGCGGCACCGAGGCCACCGCGGACTGGCACCGCCGCTTCGAGGCCGCCGCGGTGGTCTACGGCCACCTGCACATCCCGCGCACCAGCTGGCACGACGGGGTGCGGTTCGAGGAGGTGTCGGTGGGCTACCCGCGGGAGTGGCGGCGCCGGGACGTACCCCCGGGGAGGCTGCGGCGGATCCTGCCGGCGCCCCCGACGTGACGGCCGGCCCTCGCAGTGACGGCCGGCCTGGCGTGGCCCGTCGAGGTCTCCGCCGGCGAAGGCCGTCACCGCCGCCAGCCGACCCCCACTGAGGATCGGCCCCGCCCTGCTCGCGCCGGTCCGCGACGCGGACTGGCGGCCGACCGGTCGGCAGCACCTCCGGCGGCCGGCACCGGCATGCCCACCCTTCTAGTTCCACCGGCGGTCGAGGAAGTCGGCGATGAGCGGGGCGATCTGGGGCAGGTGGGTTTCGAGGGCGAAGTGGCCGGTGTCGAACAGGTGGAGGTCGGCGTCGGGGAGGTCCCGCAGATAGGCGCGGGCGCCAGGCTCGGGGAAGAACGGGTCGCCGACACCCCAGGTGATGAGGGTGGGCGGGCTGTGCTTGCGCAGCCACGCCTGCCAGTGGGCGTAGCGCTCGACGTTGGAGTGGTAGTCGAAGGCCAGCGCGACCTGGGCCTCCTTGCGCCCGGGCAGGTCGAGGAAGTACTGGTCGAGGGTCCAGCCGTCCGGGGCGAGCGGCGACAGGTCGGGCACGCCGGTCTCGTACTGGCTCCGGGTGCCGGACAGAGTGAGCAGTTCGCGGATGGTCTCCTCGGCGCCGGGCGTCTCGGGGCGCAGCGAGATGAAGCTGCGGGCGGCGTCCGACAGGCCCTCGGTGTAGGCGTTGCCGTTCTGAACGACCAGGCCCGCGATCCAGTCGGGGTGCCGCTCGGCGACGCGGAAGCCGACCGGCGCGCCGAAGTCGAACACGTACATCGCGAACCGGGTCAGGCCGAGCGCTTGGACGAAGCCCTCGGTGATGTCGGCGAGTCGGTCGAAGGAGTAGGTGAAGTCGTCGGGGGCTTCGGTGTGGCCGAAGCCGGGGTAGTCGGGTGCGATCAGTCGGTAGCGTGCGCCGAGCGTGTCGATGAGGCGGCGGAACTGGTGAGAGGCCGAGGGGAAGCCGTGCAACAGCAGCAGCACCGGCGCGTCGTCCCGTTCCGGCTGCGACTCGCGGTAGAAGACGCGAACGTCGCCGACGTCGAGCTGACGGTGGGCGGTGCGAGCGATCGGGAGGAGCATCATTCCTAATGCCTTCCACTAGGGATAATGCATTAGTTCTAGCGATCATCCACCTAACGCGTCAACCCGTCGATGTACCATTAGCATTATGAGCGACGCCCTGACCGGCGAGCCGCTGGCCCTGGACCTCGTCAACACCCGGCCGGCGGCCGGCGACCTGCTGGCCGCCCCCGACGACCTGCGTGCCTGGCTGAGCCTGCAGGCCGACCGGTTCGGCGAAGCGCGAGAACTCGCCGCCGCCGAGCTGGCCGTCGCCGAGGTGGCTGCCGTCCGCGCCGTCCGCGAGCACGTCGCCCGCGCCCTCGACCGTGTCCGCCGTGGCGAGCGGCCTCCCGCTGCGGACCTGGCGGCCCTCAACCGGGCTCAGCGGGACGCGCCCGCCGTCGCCGAGCTCGCCTGGAACGGCACGGCGCTCACCGTCACCCGCCGTCGCACCGGACCGCCCGGCGAACGGCTGGCCGCCTGGCTCGCCGAGGCCGCCGCCGAACTGCTGGCTGACCCGGCCGTCAGCAAGGTCCGCCAGTGCGAGGCCGACGACTGCGTGCTGCTGTTCCTGCCCGCCCACCCGCGCCGCCGCTGGTGCTCGGCGGAGCGCTGCGGCAACCGCGTCCGGGTGGCCCGCCACTACCGTCGCCACAAGACCGCCTGAACCCGCCCCCCGGCCACCGGCCGGTAGCCAGGTCCGGCGGGCGCGTGCGGACCTCGGGGCATACGACGGCTAACCCCTTTCTGGCACCCCGCCGCCGGACCGCAGAAACGGGTGGGTCCCGGCGGATCACCGCCGGGCCCCACCACGGTCGTGCCGGGCTACTTCACCACGTTGTACGCGTTCACCATGCCGGCGCCGTAGAACGAGTTGCGCTGCCCGCCGGAGCAGGTCGCGTCGTACGCGTTCGGGCCCGACGGGATGAGCGGTACCGGGTTGTAGACACCGTCGGGGCAGGACTTCGCCACGGAGGTGCGCTCCAGGAACGACGTCAGCTGACCGGGCGTCATGCCCGGGTGCGCCGACAGGGCCAGCGCCGCGACGCCGGCCGCGTGCGGGCTGGACATCGAGGTGCCCTGCTTGTAACCCCAGCCGTTGGTCCGCGTCGCCGTGTTGAAGGTGGTCGACAGGATGGCATCGGTGAGGGTCGAGCGCGCGCCCTGGGTCCGGAACCGGGTGTCGCCACCCGGCGCCGTCACCTCGACCACGCCCTGGCCGTACGAGGAGTAGTAGCTCTTCTCCCCGGTCGGGCCGACCGCCGAGACGGTCACCACGCCCGGCGCCTCGCCCGGCAGGACGAGGCAGGCGCTGGTGAGGTCCTCCCGCACCTCCGGGGTCCCGGTGTTCGGGCTGCCCGTGTCGGTGTTCTTGTGGGCGAGGTCGTAGTTGGCGTTACCCGCGGAGGCGACGTTGAGCACGCCCTTGCTCTGCGAGTACCGGATGGCCCGCTGCACGGCCTGCCACACCGGACGCTGGCGTGCGTCGTTGCGGCAGTTCAGCTCCCACGGGTCGATGTAGTAGCTGTTGTTGGTCACCCGCATGCCGTGCTCGGCCGCCCAGACGAAGCCGCAGATCGCGGCCTCCGGGAAGATGTAGCCGTCGTCGTTGACCACCTTGACGGCGGCCACCTTGACGCCCGGAGCGACCCCGGTCACCCCGAGGCCGTTGACCGCGGCGGCGATGGTGCCGGCCACGTGCGTGCCGTGGTCGGAGGTGGTCGGGTTCCAGGCCGACTCGGTGGTGTCGACGACCCCACCCAGGCAGGACGTGCTCTTGTCCTTGGCGATCTGGTCGGCCAGATCCGGGTGGGTGGAGGAGATGCCGCTGTCCAGCACACCCACCACCACGCCGGCGCTGCCGGCGTTGACCGCGTGGGCCTGCGGGACATCGATCATCGGCATGTCCCACTGCTGACCGAAGAGGGGCTCCTTGGTCGGGTCGGCGGTGGCGTTCGCCGCCATGGCCGCGGAGACCTCCAGGGTCTCGCCCTCCTCGATGGCGGTGCCCAGGTCGGCGGTGGACGCCACCGAGTCGACGCCCGCGCCTGCCACGTCCGTGGCGAAGTCGGGGTTGGTCGAGCGGACGACGAGCACGCCGATCTGGTGGTAGTCGGCCACCACGGTGCCCTTGGCGGCAGCCACGCGGGCGGCCGCCTTGTCGGTCTTGGCGCCCTGCGGGGCGAGCACCAGGTACGTGGTGTCCGGTCCGGCGGCCGACGCCGCCGGGGCCAGCCCGCCGGTGACGGCGAGGCCGACACCGAGCGTCACGGCGGACGCGGCAGCCAGTGTCTTGCGACGGAGTTTCTTCACACAGACTCCCAGGGGCTGTTTCCGGCCGGGGTACGCCCCCTGGCGGGGAGCGGCCGGCGGGAGGCGGGCAGGATGCCCACCCCCGACCCAACAGCGTAGGAGCGCGGTATGGCATTACACACAGCCGTTCGGTTGGACAGGAGGTGTCAGACCGGCTCGGCGTGGACCTCGTCCTCCCTGGTCGGCCGGGCGCCCTGCCGGCGCAGGTGGCCGACGTCGTTGAACACATCCAGTGCCAGCCGGCCGGTGCCGTCGGCGGTCCAGCCGGTGACCGAGCAGTTGGCGATCACCTGCTGTCGCGTCAACGCCACCAGATCGGCCTCGGTGAGCCCCTCGATCAGGTAGCGGGTCAGGAAGACCAGGGCGTCGTGGCCGAACATCAGCACCCGCCGGCCCGCGTGGTCGCGGCGCAGGTCGCCGAGGAGGGCACGCAGGCGCAGCGCCAGGTCCGTCCAGGACTCCCCGCCGGGCGGCCGGTAGTAGAACGTGCCGAGCCGCTCCCGGCGGGCCGCCTCCTGCGGGTAGCGGCGGCGTACGCCGCGGCCGGTGAGGCCGTCGAGGATGCCCAGCTCCCGGTCGCGCAGCCGCTCGTCCCGGCTGAGCGGGACGCCGGTGCCCGCGAGGACCAGCTCGGCGGTCCGCACCGCGCGCAGGTACGGCGACACCACGGCCACCTCCGGCCGGCGGGATCCCGGCAGCCCGGCCAGCCACCGGCCGGTGGCCCGGGCCTGCTCCTCCCCGGTGGTGCTGAGCGGTACGTCGGCGTCGCGGTGGGTCAGCTCGATCAGCTCGGCGCCGGACGCCTCGGCCGCGCCGGCCGCCACGTTGCCGGTGCTCTCGCCGTGCCGGACGATCCAGAGCGCTGCCAGTTCCGCCATGCGCCACCCCCTACCCGGTGAGCCGCCGCGGGTAACCGCGCGGCGGCCCCCGGTGGCGACGCGTGGGGCGTGAAACCGGTGCGGCCGGGTAAGCGCTGGCTGCACCGATGACCGACAGGGGAGGTACGCCGTGGCCACGATGGTCAGGGAGCCGGCGAGCCCGGTGAAGGACAAGAACTACGACCTGATCCACGCGTTGCAGATGTCCCTGCAGCACATCTGGCAGTTGGAGACGTACATCGCCGACGCCGACGCCCGGGGCGACACCGAACTCGCCAAGTGGTTCCGCGCGATGCAGGATAACAACCGCAAGGCGGGTGAGCAGGGTAAGCAGATGCTGATGACGCGCCTGCAGCAGGAGAACGGCTGAGCCGCCGGCTGGTCACCCGGGCGGACGACGAGGTCCGCCCGGGTGACACCGCGTCCGGCGCGTGCCCACCGGCGGCCGGGCCGCCCGCCGTCCGTGCCGGCGGCTGCCCCCGCCCCCCGGTGCCCGCTAACGTGTGAGGCGTGGCGACGCCGGCCGAGGAGATCCGGGTGGGGGAGCGGCTGGTGCGCGTCTCCAGCCCGGACAAGCCGTACTTTCCGGAGCGTGGGCTGACCAAGCTGGACGTGGTGCGCTACTTCCTCGCCGTCGGCGACGGCATCCTGCGCGCGTTGCGGGACCGGCCGACGATGTTGGAGCGCTGGCCGCGCGGCGTCTTCCCGGGCGCGAGGATCGGCACCCGGCAGGACAACCGCGGTGACGCCTTCTACCAGAAGCGGCTGCCGGCCGGGGCGCCGGAGTGGGTGCGTACCGCCCACATCACCTTCCCCAGCGGGCGGACCGCCGACGAGGTGGCGCCGAGCGAGCTGGCCGTGGTGATCTGGGCGGCCAACCTCGGCACGCTGCGCTTCCACCCGTGGCCGGTCTCCGCGGCCGACGTCGAGCGCCCCGACCAGCTCCGCATCGACCTGGACCCGCTGCCGGGCGTCGGCTTCGACCAGGTGGTGCCGGTGGCCCACGAGGTCCGCGCCTTCCTCGACGACCTCGGCCTGACCGGCTACCCGAAGACCACCGGCGGGCGGGGCCTGCACATCTACCTGTCCATCGAGCCGCGGTGGAGCTTCGGTGACTGCCGCCGGGCGGTGCTGGCGCTGGGCCGCGAGATGCAGCGGCGGCGCCCGGACCTGGTCACCACCACCTGGTGGCGGGAGCAGCGGGACCGGCCGGTCTTCGTCGACTACAACCAGATGTCCCGGGACCACACGATGGCCTCGGCGTACTCCATCCGGCCGACGCCGCGGGCGCTGGTCTCCGCGCCGCTGGACTGGTCGGAGCTGGACGACGCCCGCCCGGAGGACTTCGACGTCAGCACGGTGCCGCAGCGGTTCGCGCGGCGCGGCGACCCGCACGCGGGCCTGGACGACCGCCGGTTCTCCCTGGCGCCGCTGCTCGAACTGGCCGACCGGGAGGGCCTGGAGGCGCCTCCCGAGCGCTGAGCCACCCGCAACCGCCGCATGTCGTGCGGCCGCCGGCCGCCGCCCCTCCCGCGTCGCCCCGGCCGCTCACGCCCACGGGCTGCGTTCGCCGTCGAACTCCTCGAAGACCAGCCAGGTGCGGGTGGAGAGCACACCGGCGATGCTCTGCACCCGATTGAGCACCACGTCGCGCAGGGTGGCGTTGTCCGGCGCCCGGACCAGGGCGAGGACGTCGTGGTCGCCGCCGAGCAGCGCGGCGTGCTCGATGTAGCGCACCCGGGCCAGCTCCGCGGACACCTCCCGCCAGGTGTTCTGCTCGATCTTCAGGGCGATGTACGCCGACGTGCCCAGCCCCGCCGCCTCCGGCGCCACCTGCGCCCGGAACCCCGTGATCACCCCGTCCCGCAGCAGCCGCTCGACCCGTGCGTACGCGTTGGTGCGGGAGATGTGGATCCGCTCGGCGAGGGTGCGCACCGAGGTCCGCCCGTCGCTGACCAGTTCGTCGAGGATCCGCCGGTCCACCTCGTCCAGGGCTCGGGCCGATCGTCCCGTTCCGTTCGTCGAGTCCACGGCCGGCTCGGACTCCTGGCCTGTCACGGTGCCTCCTGGCTGCCATCCGTCCCACGTTTGCCGTGGATCTTGAGTCAATCATCCGACAGCAGGAGCATAGGCCCACCCACACGTCCAGGAGGTCCCCGCCGTGACGACCACACCCCAGGCGGTCCGCAGGGCATCCCCACGCACCCGCCCGGCGGCCACCACGCCCGACCCGGCGCACGGGCTGCTGCCGGCCGGCGAGCCGGTCCGCCTGCTCGACCCCACCGGCACCCCGCTGCCCGCCCACCCCGACTACCCGGAGCCGCCGGCCGAGGCGCTTTCGGAGCTGTACCGGCGGATGGTGATCGGCCGGCGCTTCGACATCCAGGCCACCGCCCTGACCAAGCAGGGCCGGCTGGCCGTCTACCCGTCCTCCCGCGGGCAGGAGGCCTGCCAGGTCGGTGGGGTCCTCGCGCTGCGGGACACCGACTGGGTCTTCCCGACCTACCGCGAGTCGATGGCGCTGGTCTCCCGGGGCATCGACCCGGTCGAGGTGCTGACCCTGCTGCGTGGCGACTGGCACTGCGGGTACGACCCGGCCGCCCGGCGTACCGCCCCGCAGTGCACGCCCCTCGCGACCCAGTGCGTGCACGCCGCCGGGCTCGCCTACGGTGAGGCCCACCAGGGCCGGGACACCGTCGCGCTGGCCTTCATCGGTGACGGCGCCACCAGCGAGGGCGACTTCCACGAGGGGATCAACTTCGCCGCGGTGTTCAAGGCCCCGGTGGTCTACTTCGTGCAGAACAACCGGTACGCGATCAGCGTCCCGCTGTCCCGGCAGACCGCCGCGCCGTCGCTGGCCCACAAGGGAGTCGGCTACGGCGTGCCCAGCGAGCAGGTCGACGGCAACGACCCCATCGCCGTGCTCGCCGTGCTCACCCGCGCCGTCGCGCACGCCCGGGCCGGCAACGGACCGTTCCTGGTCGAGGCGCACACCTACCGGATGGAGCCGCACACCAACGCCGACGACGCCACCCGCTACCGCGACGGCGCCGAGGTCGACGCCTGGCGCGACCGGGACCCGGTCACCCGCCTGGAGACCTACCTGCGCGACCGCGGGGTGCTCGACGGGCCCACCGCCGCCGCAGTGGCCGAGGAGGCCGAGGCGTACGCGGCCGACCTGCGCGCCCGGATGAACACCCAACCGGCG
This sequence comes from Micromonospora deserti, assembly GCF_003236335.1. Lineage (GTDB taxonomy): Bacteria > Actinomycetota > Actinomycetes > Mycobacteriales > Micromonosporaceae > Micromonospora > Micromonospora deserti. Next base: position 4,654 of record NZ_POUB01000152.1, on the reverse strand, counting down.
GTCGACCCGCTGAGCCTCTTCGACCACGTCTACGCCTCGCCGACCCCGCAACTGGTCGAGCAGCGCGAACAGGTCCGCGCCGAACTGGCCGCGGCCCGCGACGAGGACGGTGACGCCTGATGGCCACCACGACCATGGCGAAGGCGCTCAACGCGGCGCTCGCCGACGCGATGGCCGACGACGAGCGGGTGCTCGTCTTCGGTGAGGACGCCGGCCAGCTCGGCGGTGTCTTCCGGATCACCGACGGCCTGCAGGCCCGCTTCGGCGACACCCGCTGCTTCGACACCCCCCTCGCGGAGGCCGGCATCGTCGGCTTCGCGGTCGGGCTCGCCATGTCGGGGCTGCGCCCGGTGGTCGAGATGCAGTTCGACGCGTTCGCGTACCCGGCGTTCGAGCAGATCGCCTCGCACGTGGCGAAGCTGCGCAACCGCACCCGGGGCGCGCTCAGCGTGCCCATCGTGATCCGGGTGCCTTACGCCGGCGGCATCGGCGGCGTCGAGCACCACTGCGACTCCTCCGAGGCGTACTACGCGCACACCCCGGGGCTGAAGGTGATCACCCCGGCGACGGTCGGGGACGCGTACTCGCTGCTGCGCGAGGCGATCGCCGACCCCGACCCGGTGGTCTTCATGGAGCCGAAGAAGCTTTACTTCTCCAGTGCCGAGGCGTCCCTGCCGGCGCGGACCGAGCCGTTCGGCCGCGCGGTGGTCCGCCGCCCCGGACGCGACGCCACCCTGGTCGCGTACGGGCCGGCGGTACCGGTGGCGCTAGAGGCCGCCGAGGCCGCCCGCGAGGAGGGCTGGGACCTTGAGGTGGTGGACGTGCGGACCATCGTGCCGTTCGACGACGCCACCGTCGCCGCCTCGGTGCGCCGTACCGGCCGGTGCGTGGTGGTCCAGGAGGCGCAGGGCTTCGCCGGGGTCGGCGCGGAGATCGCCGCCCGGGTGCAGGAGCGCTGCTTCCATGCTTTGCACGCCCCGGTGCTGCGGGTCAGCGGGCTGGACATCCCGTACCCGGCGCCCATGCTGGAGCACACCCACCTGCCCGGGGTGGACCGGGTGCTCGACGCGGTGGCCCGGTTGCAGTGGGACGACCAGCCGGACCCGCGCTGGCTGGCGGAAGGCAGCGCGGCATGACCGCCGTCGACGGGGCCCAGGTGTTCCTCCTGCCCGACCTCGGCGAAGGGTTGACCGAGGCGGAGATCGTCGAGTGGCGGGTAGCCGTCGGCGACACGGTCACCGTGGACCAGTCCGTGGTTGAGGTGGAGACCGCCAAGGCGGTGGTCGACGTGCCATGCCCGTACGCCGGCCGGGTCGTCGCCCTGCACGGCGCGGCCGGTGAGGTCCGCCCGGTCGGCCAACCGCTGATCACCATCGCGCCCGCGGACGGCGCGGCGGCCGCCGCCGGCGCCCCCGGGCAAGCCGGGCACGCCACCTACCGCGAGGAGGAGCGCGCCGGCTCCGGCAACGTCCTCATCGGGTACGGCACCGGGCACGGCGGTGCCGGGCGGCGGCGGCGCCGTCCGCGGCCGGCGGTCGCCCCCGACCGAGCGGCCGGTGCGGCCACCCGGGCCGCGACGCCGCCCCCGACCGGCCCGGCGACCGCATCGGCCGTCCGGCCGCCCGGCCAGGCCGGCGGCTCCCCGAGCGGCGGGCCGGCCGCCCTGGTCATCTCGCCGATCGTCCGGCGGCTGGCCAGGGAGCGCGGCGTCGACCTGGACAGCCTGCGCGGCAGCGGACCGGGCGGCGTGATCCGCCGGGCCGACGTGGAGACCGCCGCCGCGCCGGGCGCCCGGCTCGCCGCGGTGCCGGACGCGCCGGCCTCGCACCTCGGGCTCGCCCCGGCCGGTGACGGGGACTTGGTCCTCCCGCTGACCGGTATCCGCAAGGCGATCGCCGACAAGCTCTCCCGCAGTCGGCGGGAGATTCCCGAGGTGACCATCTGGGTGGACGTGGACGCGACCGGGCTGTTGGAGACCCGGGCCGCGATCAACGCGGCGACCCCGGGCGCGCCGGTGAGCATCCTGGCCCTGCTGGCCCGGATCTGCCTGTCCGGGTTGCGCCGGTACCCGCAGCTCAACGCCCGGGTCGACACCGAGGGCCAGCGGATCGTCCAGTCCGCCGGCGTGCACCTGGGGATCGCCGCGCAGACCGACCGCGGGCTGGTCGTGCCGGTGCTGCGGGACGCCCAGCGGCGCACCACCGCCGAGCTGGCCGCCGCGCTGGCGGAGACCACCGCCGCGGCGCGGGCCGGCACGCTGGCGCCGGCGCGCCTCACCGGCGGGACGTTCACGCTGAACAACTACGGCGTGTTCGGCGTCGACGGTTCCACCCCGATCATCAACCACCCCGAGGCCGCGCTGCTCGGCGTGGGGCGGATCGTGGACAAGCCGTGGGTGGTCGACGGCCAGCTCGCGGTCCGGAAGGTGACGCAGCTCAGCCTCACCTTCGACCACCGGGTCTGCGACGGTGGGGTGGCCGGCGGCTTCCTGCGGCACATCGCCGACTGCGTCGAGCAGCCGGCGCTGCTGATCGCCAACGTCTGACCCGGCGGCGGCCCGGCGCGGACAGGCCGGGCCGGCGGCACCCCCCCCCGGGTCGCCGCCGGCCCGGGCCGGCCGGTCAGCCGGCCGGCGTCGGTTCCAGCACCACCGTCGCGGTCCCGGTCTGCGGCGGTACGCCCGGCTCGGTCGGCGCGTCGGTGTACTCGGCGACGAAGACCGCCCTCAGGTTGTCGCCGCCGCCGTGTCCACCGTCGACGAAGGTGGCGATGGTGCCCGCGCAGCCGGAGGCGGACGAGAGCGGGTGCCCGTGCTGGTCGTGCCCCAGTACGTACGTCACCTTCACCCGGGCGCAGTCCACCGGCAGGTCGTCGGTGACCTTCACCTCGAAGGCGACCGTCTGGCCGAACTGGAACGGCTGCCCGGACACCGGGCGGACGAACTCCACGATCGGCGCCCGGGGCCCGATCAGCAGCGGCAGGGTCGCCGCCGCCGAACGGCCGGTGCTGTCGGTGACCCGCAGCGTGGGGGAGTACGACCCGTTGGCCGGGTAGGTCCAGCTGGGGTCCGGGTCGGTGGAGTCCACCGAGCCGTCGGCGTCGAAGTCCCAGGCGTAGCGCAGCCGGTCACCGTCGGGGTCGACCGTCCCGGCGCTGGAGAAGGCGATTGTCAGGGGCGCCTGCCCGGCGGTCGGGTCGGCGCTGATCTTCGGGATCGGTGTCCGGTTGCCCCGGACGAAGTCGATCCGGGACAGCTGCGCGTCCGGGTTCTCCGCGAAGTACCCGTCGCCGTACTCCAGCACGTAGAGGGCGCCGTCCGGCCCGAACTCCAGGTCCATCGGGTTGTCGACCACCAGCGACGGCACCACCGGCCGGATGTCGCGGACCTCGCCGCGGGAGTCGAGGCGGAACTCCTTGACGTAATCCCGGGTCCACTCGTAGAACAGCGGGACGCCGTCGTAGTAGGCCGGCCACTTCGTGCGGGAGGCGCTGCGCCGGTCGTAGTCGTACGCCGGCCCGCCCATCGGGCCGATCCCGCCGGTACCGAGCTGCGGGAACTGCGCGGAGGCCGCCGACGGGTACCAGACCTGCGGCGCCTGCACGGACGGCAGGCGGCGCAGGCCGGTGTTGCGGGGCGAGTCGTTGACCGGACGCCGGCAGTCGAAGCGCTCGCCGGACGCGCCGGTGGCGAAGTCGTGGTCGACGTAGGCCAGCGTGGGTGTGGCGCAGTACGGCCAACCGTAGTTCGCCGGCTTGTCCACCAGCATCCAGCGACCGTGCCCGGCCGGGCCGCGGGTCGGGTCCGCCGTCCCGGCGTCCGGCGAGTAGTCGGCGAGGTAGACGTCGTCGGTGCGGCGGTCGACGGCGAACCGGAACGGGTTGCGTAGCCCCATCGCGTAGATCTCGGGGCGGGTCTTCGGGGTGCCCGGCTTGAACAGGTTGCCTGGTGGCACCCGGTAGCCGCCACCGGGCCGTACCCGGATGCGCAGCAGCTTGCCGCGCAGGTCGTTGGTGTTCGCCGAGGTGCGCTGGGCGTCGAAGGCGGGGTTCCGCTCGGCCCGTTCGTCGATCGGGGTGTACCCGTCGGAGAAGAACGGGTTGGTGTCGTCGCCGGTGGACAGGTAGAGGTTGCCCTTGCTGTCGAAGTCGATCTGCCCGCCGACGTGGCAGCAGATGCCCCGGTCGGTGGGTACGTCGATGATCTGCTGCTCGGTGGCCAGGTCGAGCCTCGTCCCGTCGAGCTTGAACCGGGACAGCCGCAGCACGCCCCGGAACCGCCGCCAGTCGGCCTCGGTGCCGACGAGCGGGGCGTCACCCTCGTTGACGTCCGGGGTGGCCGGGTCGTCGACCGGCGTGTCCATCGGCGGGGAGTAGTACAGGTACACCCATTTGTTGCGGGCGAAGTCCGGGTCGATGGCGACCCCCTGCAGGCCCTCCTCGTCGTGCTCGTACACCGGCACGTCGGCGGCCAGGGTGTTCAGCCCGGTACGCGGGTCGTGGATGCGGACCTCGCCCGTGCGGGAGGTGTGCAGCACCCGCAGGTCGGGCAGGACGGCGAGGCTCATCGGCTCGCCCGGGTAGTCGTTGAGCGTGACCTTCTGGAAGCTGCTGTCCGACGGCGGTGCGGGCGGGGTGGGCGCCGCGGCGGCCACCC
>NZ_POUB01000151.1 GCF_003236335.1 Micromonospora deserti | reverse complement strand
ACCGCCACCCGCGCCCCCGGCACCGGCCGCACCTTCTCCGGATCCCCGTTGAACGGCACATCCTCAATCAACGTGCCATCCCGATCCAGCAACACCGCATCGAACAGGACGGGCCTGGAGCAGGCGCGGTCAGCACCGGCATAAACCCGGGCTGACCTGCGCTGATCCGGCTCCACCTGGTCCTGTCGCACAGCTGGCGGGTTCCCTGCGCCCCGGGGAGTAAACATCATCGTCACCGCGGCAGCGGCGTCGCCCGCGCCGGCGGCGTCGACACGCCGGCCCGGGGTGGCGTTACCCGCCACCCCGGAGAAGCTAACCCGCGACTCCGTTAGCTCCCGGGGCGGCGGGGTACGAGGGCCCAGTGGCGATTGTGGAGAAAGTGATCCAGGCAGAACCGGAACAGATCTGGGCGGTGCTCGCCGACGGGTGGACGTACAGCGACTGGGTGGTGGGCACGGTGCACATCCGCGGCGTGGACGACGCCTGGCCCCAGGTCGGCACCTGCCTGCACCACCGGGCGGGGCCCTGGCCGTTCTCACTTGAGGACTCCTCGAAGGTGCTCGGCTGCGAGCGGCCGCACAAGCTCATGATCCGCGCCGGCCTCTGGCCGGCCGGCGAGGCGACCGTGGTCTTCACCCTCGAACCGGTCGGCCCGGGCGTCACCCGGGTCCGCATCGGCGAGGACGTCACCGGCGGGCCGCTGCGCTGGCTGCGGAACAAGATCAACGACCTGGTCCTGCACCAGCGGAACAAGGAGACGTTGCGCCGGCTGGCCGACATCGCCACCCGCGAGAAGGCGGGCGCATGACGCAGACCGTGGTGGTGACCGGGGCCAGCGCCGGAGTGGGACGGGCCATCGCCCGCCGGTACGCCACCCGAGGCGCGCGGCTGGCGCTGCTTGCCCGGGGCGAGGCCGGACTGGCCGCCGCCGAGCGCGACTGCCGGGAACTGGGCGCCTGTGAGGTCCGCACCTACCGGGTCGACGTGGCCGACGCCGGGGCGGTGCAGCAGGCCGCCGACGACGTGGTGCACCGGTTCGGCCGGATCGACGTCTGGGTCAACAACGCGATGGTCTCGGTCTTCGCTCCGACGTGGGAGATCACCGCTCCGGAGTTCCGGCGGGTCACCGAGGTCACCTACCTGGGCACCGTGCACGGCACCCTCGCCGCGCTACGGCACATGCGGGCCCACGGGCGGGGCACGATCGTGCAGGTCGGCTCCGCGCTGGCCTACCGGGGCATCCCGCTACAGTCGGCGTACTGCGCGAGCAAGCACGCCATGCAGGGCTTCACCGAATCGCTCCGCGCCGAACTGCTGCACGACTGTTCCGGGGTGAAGCTGTCGATGGTGCAGCTGCCCGCGATCAACACGCCGCAGTTCTCCTGGGTGCGTACCCGGCTGCCCCGGCATCCGCAGCCGGTACCGCCGATCTTCGCCCCGGAGCTGGCCGCCCGGGCCGTGGTCTGGGCCGCCGACCACGGGCCGCGCGAGCTGAACGTGGGCGCGCCGACCTGGCGGACCCGGCTCGGCAACATCCTCCTGCCCGGCCTGCTCGACCGGAAGTTGGCCCGCGACGGCTACGGCGGCCAGCAGACCGACACCCCCGTCGACCCGACCACCTGGCGGGACAATCTGGACCGCCCGGGCGACGACGACCGGGACCGGGGCGCGGCGGGGGTCTTCACCGACCGGGCCCGGGAACACTCCGCCGCCCTCTGGATCAGTACGCACAAGCCGGCCGTCTCCGGCGTCGCGCTCGCCGGCCTGGCTCTCGCCGTCACCGCCGCCACCCGCCACCGGCGCTGAACCCGCGCCAGCTCGATACGCGGCGATCCCCGCGGCGAGGGGTGCCTTTTCCACCCGGATGTGGCAAGTGGCTACCCTCTGAGTGAGCCCTGTCCGCGAACCGAGGATGTCCCACATGATCGAACCTGTGCAGTTGCCCTCGCCGTGGCGGGACGCGCGCCTGACCGTCGTCGTCCCCACCTACAACGAGGCGGGCAACCTCCCGGCGCTGGTCGAGCGGCTCCTCGCCCTGCCGCTGCCCGGCCTGCGGATCCTCGTCGCCGACGACAACTCCCCCGACGGCACCGGCGAGGTGGCGGACAAGCTGGCCATCGAGCACCCCGACCGGATCGAGGTCGTGCACCGGGCCGGCAAGGAGGGCCTCGGCCGGGCGTACGTGGACGGGATTGGGCGCGCGCTCGACGGCGGCGCGGAGTACGTGGCGCAGATGGACGCCGACCTGTCCCACCCGCCGGAGGCGCTGCCGGGCATGCTCGGCACGCTGCTCTCCACGCAGGCCGGTGTGGTGATCGGCTCCCGGTACGTGCCGGGCGGTGAGCTGGACGAGAACTGGCCGCTCTACCGCCGGGCGCTCAGCGGCTGGGCCAACCTCTACGTGCACACGCTGCTGCGGGTGCGCATCCGCGACCTCACCGCCGGTTTCAAGATCTGGCGCGCGGACGCGCTGCGCGACATCGGGCTGGACCGGGTTCAGTCCAACGGCTACAGCTTCCAGGTGGAGATGCACTACCTCGCCACCAAGCTGGGGCACACCATCCTGGAGGTGCCGATCCGCTTCGAGGAGCGCCGCGACGGCATGTCGAAGATGACCACCGCCACCAAGATCGAAAGTGCGCTCATGCCGTTCCGGCTGCGCAGCAAGCACCGCCACATCTCGCGCTGACGCCGCCCACCGCCGCCCTCGGGCCCCGCCCACCGTCGCCACTGCCGCTCAGCGGTAGACGGCGCGGTGCGCGGCGGCGATGGCCGCCGCATACACCCGCCCCGTGCCGGCCCGGTCACGGGCCAGGGCGGCCCGGGCGGCGTTCGCGCCGGGCGCGCCGTGCACCCCACCGCCGGGGTGGGCCGACGCGCTGGCCAGGAACAACCGGTCCACCGGGGTGTCGGCGCGGCCCAGACCGGGGACCGGGCGCAGGACCAGCTGCTGGTACGCGGCCGAAGTGCCGCCGCCGATCGCGCCGCCGACCAGGCTCGGGTCACCCTGCTCCAGCTCGGCCGGCCCCGCCACATGCCGCCCGACGACGAGCGAGGTGAAGCCGGGCGCGGCCTGCTCCAGCACCGCCTCCATCCGCTCGACGTGCCCGGCGATCTCCTCCGCCCGCCAGTGCCGGCGAAACGGCAGGTGGGTGTACGACCAGAGCGACTCGGTGCCCGGCGGCGAGTGGCCCGGGTCGGCCACCGACATCTGCCCCAGCAGCAGGAACGGGTCACGGGGGATCTCGCCCCGGGCCAGCGCGGCGACGTAGCCGGTCAACCCGTCCAGGTCCGCGCCCAGGTGCACCGTGCCGGCACCGGCCACCGCCGGGTTGGTCCACGGCAGCGGCGCCGACAGCGCCCAGTCGACCTTCAGCGTCGAGCCGTCCCACCGGAAGTGCGCCAGGTCCTCTACCAGCCGGGGTGGCAGCGCCGCCGCGCCGACCAGATCCAGGTAGAGCGCGGGGGCGGGGACGTCGGCCAGCACGGCCCGGCGGGCCCGCCACAGCGTCCCGCCGGTGGTGCGGACCCCCATCGCGCGGCCGCGGGCGGTCAGCACCCGGTCGACCCGGGCCCCGTAGAGGATCCGACCGCCCCGCTCGGTCAACCTGGCCACCAGCGCGTCGGTGATCTTCTGCGCGCCTCCCTCGGGCACCGGCCAGCCGACCTGCTGGCCGAGCATGGCCAGCAACCAGCCGTACACCCCGGAACCGACGGCCTCCGGGGACAGGTCGGTGTGCAGCGCGCAGCCGGCCAGCAGGACCGGCCCGCCCTCGCCCTCGAACAGCTCGGCGCCGAGCTTGCGGGCCGATACCACCAGCCGCCGGGCCAGCCGCAGCGCACCGGCGACCTTCAGCCGGTGCAGCAGGGTGAGGCCGGCGCGCACCGGTGGGAAGGGTGTGGTGACGGTGTCCATCATCGGCCCGGCGATCTGCCGCCAGGCATCGTACGCGTGCCGCCAGCGCTGGCCGTCGCCGGGCGCGAACCCCTCCAGCGAGGCGGCGGTGACCGCCGGGTCCCGGTTCAGCACCGCGGCCCGGCCGTCGGGCAGCAGGTGGGCCAGCACGTCCGGGGAGTGCCGCCAGCGCAGGCCGTACCGGTCCAGGCCGAGCCGGCGCAGCACGGGCGAGGCGTAGCTGAGCGGGTAGAAGGAGCTGTAGAGGTCGCTGAGGTAGCCGGGGGCGGTGACCTCGGCGGAGCGGACCGCGCCGCCGGGCACTCCGGTCGCCTCCAGCACCACGACGTCCCAGCCGGCGTCGGCGAGCAGGTTGGCGGCGACCAGACCGTTGTGCCCGGCGCCGACGACGACGGCGTCCGCGTTCTCCGCGCCGGTCGAACTCATCCGAGCCGGCTACCCGTGCAGCAACCGGGCGAAACGCGTTTGGCTTGCCGGGACCGGGGCATCCACTGCCGCATGTACACGGTTGCGCAGCTCATCGGTGGAGTGTGGGGCGCCGGCGGTGAGGGGGGTGAGCTGGTCGTCCACGATCCGGCGAACGGCTCCCCGGTCAGCTCGGCGCCGGTCGCGACGGCCGACGAGGTCGGCAAGGCGGTGGAGGCGGCGCGCGGCGCCGCGGCGGAGTGGGCGGTAACCGCCCCGGCGGAGCGGGCGGCGGTGCTGCATCAGGCGGCGGACGCGGTGGCGGCGGTGGCTGACGAGCTGGCCCGGGCCACCACGGCCGAGATGGGCAAGCCTCTGGCGGACGCGCGTGGCGGCGTCGAGGCGGGGATCGGCACCCTGCGGCAGTACGCCGAACTGGCCCCGGTGCGCGGTGGGCGGACGCTGCACGGCGCCCACCACGCGCTCGACTTCATGGTGCCGCAGCCGCGCGGCGTGGTCGCCGCGATCACCCCGTGGAACGACCCGGTGGCGGTCTCCTGCGGGCTGCTCGGCGCGGCCCTGGTCACCGGCAACGTGGTGCTCTACAAGCCGAGCGAACGGGCACCGGCCACCGGCTGGCTGCTGGCCAGGGCGCTCGACTCGGCACTGCCGGCCGGGGTGCTGTCGCTGCTGACCGGGGGCCCGGAGGTGGGTGCGGCACTCGCCGCGCAGACGGTGGACGTGGTCGCCCACGTCGGCTCGACCGGCACCGGGCGGGCCATCGCCGCCGCCGCCGCGCGTAGCGGGGCGAAGGTGCTGCTGGAGAACGGCGGCAGCGACCCGCTGATCATCGACGCCGACGTCGACCCGGTCTGGGCGGCCGGGCAGGCCGCGATCGGGGCGTTCGCCAACGCCGGGCAGATCTGCGTCGCGGTGGAGCGGATCTACGTGCACCGCGACGTGGCCGAGGACTTCGTCGACGCCCTGGTCGAGCGGGCCGAGGCGCTGCGGATGGGCCCGGGCGGCGATCCGGCCACGGAGTTGGGGCCGCTGGTCGACCGGCGGCACCGCGACCACGTGCACGGGCAGGTGACCGCGGCGGTGGCGGAGGGCGCCCGGATCCGCACCGGCGGGGGCCTGCCGGACGGCCCGGGGTCGTTCTACCCGGCGACCGTGCTCACCGACTGCCGGCACGACACGCCCCTGGTGCGCGAGGAGACGTTCGGGCCGGTCGCCCCGGTGGTGGTGGTCGACTCGTTCTCGGAGGCGCTGCGCTGCGCCGCGGACTCGCCGTACGGGCTGGCCGCGACGGTGCTGACCGGGTCGATGAGCCACGCCCACCGCGCCTGGCGGGAGCTGCCGGTCGGCACGGTGAAGGTCAACGCGGTGTTCGGCGGGGCGCCGGGCGGTGCCGCGCACCCGCGCCGCGGCAGCGGTCACGGCTTCGGGTACGGCCCGGAGCTGCTGGACGAGTTCACCGCCACCAAGGCGGTACACATCGAGGCCCCGGGCGGCGGCCACTGGTGAGCACGGCGGAGGGTGGCTGTCCGGATCGGACAGCCACCCTCCGCGTACGCCGGGGCGGCGTCAGCGGCCGCGCGCCTTGGCGGTTTCCCGGGCCTTGGCGGTCTGGCGGTTGTTCGCCTTTTCGATCGCCTTGACCAGTTCCGGCTTGGTCATCTTCGACCGGCCGGGCACGTCGAGCTTGCGGGCCACCTTCATCAGGTGCTCCTTGGGGGCGTTGGCGTCCACGCCGCCGGCCGTGGGTGCCCGCCGCTGCGGGCCGCCGCCGGCCGCCTGGCGGTCGCTCGGACCCTTGCGGCCCTTGGGCTCCCAGTGGTCGCCCACCTTCTCGAACTCGTGCTTGACCGCCGCGAAGGCGGAGCGGTGCGCCCGCTCCCCCTCGCCGTAGGTCTGCACCGCCGAGTCGTGTGTCTTCTCCCAGGTTCGCTGCGCCTTCGGCGGGGAGCGCCGCAGCGTGCTGGGCAGTACCTCGCGCCCGGGCATCTCGTCCTCCTCCATGTCGACAGGTTCCCCGTTGACCGTTCCCGGACGGCCGCCCGGCAAACCGGGGCCGGGTTTGTCGATTTCCGGCCTGGGGTACCGGCGGGGCCAGGTCGGATGTGCCGGACGCCGACGAGCCGGTCCTGCCACCCAGGGCGCCGGCCGGTACGTGACCGCTTGCCGGGTTTACCGCCGGTGCCACCGGGTAGCGCAGAAGGCATGGAACGTGTCAACAGCAAGCACGGACCGAGGCTCGACGAGCAGATGAGCCAGGAGGTCAGCGGCCTCGTGCAGGGGCCGGGGACCGGCGGCTCGCGGGTCGACGAGTCCCGTGTGCCGGAGCCGGCGGGCGAGGACCAGCCGGAGCCGACGACGGCACCGGCCGGCGAACTGCGCAGCGGGGCACCCAAGGGGATGAGCTCCCAGGACGTCGAACAGCGCAGCCGGCTGGGCCGGTTCATCACCATGTCGGCCCTGCCCGGCGACCGCTCGGCGCTGATCGCCAACGCGCGGGACAACGACGCGCCGGACGACATCGTCGCCGAGCTGGAGCGGCTGCCGGAGGGCACCCGGTACCAGACGGTCTCCGAGGTGTGGGCCGCGCTCGGCAACAAGAACGAGACGACCCGCTGGTGACCGGATCGTCGCACGATCCGGGCCGACACCGGCGGATGAAGGAGGAGACCTGATGAGTGGCGTGATCGAACACGTGGACGTCGCCGTCCCGATCCGGACCGCCTACGACCAGTGGACCCAGTTCGAGGAGTTCCCGCACTTCATGGAGGGGGTACGGGAGGTCCGGCAACTCTCCGACACGATGACCCACTGGACGGTGGAGATCGCGGGGGTGAAGCGCGAGTTCGACGCCGAGATCACCGAGCAGCTCCCCGACGAGCGGGTCGCCTGGCGCTCGACCGGCGGTACCGAGCAGGCCGGCGTGGTGACCTTCCACCGGCTGGACCCGTCGACCACCCGGGTCAGCCTGCAGCTGGAGTTCGAGCCGCACGGCGTGGTCGAGCGGGCCGGTGACAGGCTGGGCATCGTCGACCGACGCGCCAAGGGTGACCTGGAACGGTTCAAGCAGTTCATCGAGCGGCGCGGTCAGGAGACCGGCGCCTGGCGCGGCAAGGTCGACCGGCCGCAGCCCTGACCCCTCCCCCCGGACACGACACCCGATGGCCGCCCGTCCCCGGCGGCCATCGCCGCGTCCGGGCCGCCGTTTGCGCCCGGCCGGCCCGGGTACGGCGAGGGTCATGACAGACGACGACAAGGTGTGGCGCGACGAGGAACGGACCCCGTTGCGGGAACTGGACCGGGCGGTGGCGCGGTCGACCCTGGACGGGCAGACCGACGACGTGACGGGCAATGACGCCGGCGAGGAGGCCGCGTTCGGGCACGGGCCGGAGGCGGCGGACCGCGGCGGGCAGGCCGCCGGCGCGGGCCGGGAGCCGACAGACCCGGAGCGGAGCTACCGACCCTCCACCACGGGGCGGACCGGCCCCGACACCATGTGAGCGACCCCGCGGCTTCCGCCGGTGACCCGGGTAGCGTGCCGGTGATCTGGCCGGGCGGCCGGACCCGGGCGGAGGCTGGCCGAGCTACGGTCCGTGCGGTCGGGAAAGCGGACAGCTCAGCCAGAATCGGCCGTTCGGCTGACGGCAGCTGCCGTGCCACGCGCAAGACTTTCGGGATGCATCAGGGTTCCGGCATCCTCTCCACGCGTCAGCGTCGCCTGGCCTGGCTCGGCTTCCTGCTCGCCGCGGTCCAGGCCCCGGTCTCGGCCAAGCTGGTCTCCGACGGATCCTGGCTGTTCAGCCTCTGCGTCGCGCTGATGGTGGCGACCGTGATCATCGCGGACGACGCGGCGCGGCGTCGCCCCGCCGAGGCCCGCTCCCGCGACTAGCCGGTAACACCGGGGCCCGCCTCGTGGCCCGGCCGGCCCCGGGTCCGCCGCCGCTCCTTCATCTCCGCCTCGTAGAGGTGCCGGCGACCGCCGACCAGCTCCTCGCGGGCCCGCCGGTCCAGCTCACGGAAGAGGGCGTAGTAGCCGTCGTCGAAGTCCTCGACGATCTGGAACGTCCAGCGGCCGGCGATGACGTTGCGGCCGAGCAGGTCGGTGGCGATCCGGTCGGCGATCGCGTCGTGGCCGGCGGCGCGGAACATCGCCACCGCGTCGTCGAGCATCAGGTCGGCGTGCCCGACCAACTGGTGCAGCGAGTACAGGTGGCCGCGGACCCGCTCGACGCACTCCAGCGCCTCGCTGAGCTTGCCCAGCGCGGCCACCGTGCCGTCGCTGACCCCGGCGGGCCGGCGGTGCCGTTCGTCCGGTCGGTCCACATGCTGCGCCATCCGCTCCTCCACGGTGTGCTCGCGCCGATCGGCCGATTCCATCCCTCGGGAGGGCCCGCTCCGACCGGTCGACGACCCGGTACCCGCCGAGCGGCCGAGGCCGGCCCGACGGTCGAACAGTTAGCCTCGGTCCCCATGCGTGTGCCGTTCAACCGGGTCGACGCCCGTTCCGCCGCCGGCTCGGCGCGGTCCACCCTCAGCCTGCTCACCGCCGCCGTCGGCGCCGAGGGGCTGGCCGCGGCTGCCGCGCGGCCGGGGCTGCTCGCCCTGGTCGACCAGCACGCCGCCGCGGTTCGGGAGAGCCTCGACGGTGACCGGCGGCCGCTGAGCGCCGCCGCGCTCGCCGGCTACGCCGAGGGGATACGCGCGGCCGCGCTGGAGAACGGCTGGCAGGCGCCGGCCGGCCCGGTGGACTGGTCGACGCCCGAATGGCTGCTCACCCGGCTGGTCGCGGTCTGCGCGCTGGTCCGCTCGCTGGACGCCCCCGGGCCCGCCCCGCTCCCGCCGCTCTGACCGCCGCGCCGGGTGGCGCGCGGCCCGGCGGATGTGCCCGCTCGGGCGGGCGGCCGGAGTTGACGTCGCTGCCGCGGGCGACGGCCCAGGTAGCCGCGGCGCCGGGAGGGCGCCCGCGGTCCGCGGACATCCTCCCGGCGGTGCCGCTCCGGCCGGCTCAGCGGCGGAACTGCTGGGTCTCGTCGCTCGCGCTGCCCGACTGGTACGTGCCGCGCCCGCCGGCCATCGAGGCCTGCTCCCGCGACTCGGCCTGGGCGCGCTCGGCCCCGGCCCGGTCGGCCATCTGCCGCTCGACGTCGCCGCGACCGGCCGCCTGCGCCCGCCGGTGCTCCTGCACCGCCCGCGACTCCTCGGCCATCCGGTCCAGCCAGCGGTCCCAGCGGTTCTGCATCGGCTTCACCAGACCGCCACCGACGCCGATGATCAGGATGCCGGCCACCGTGGCGAGCACCGCGATCAGCACCGGGGTGGTCACCGTGGTGGCGATGCCCACCTGGTTCAGCGCGGCGATCACACCCAGCGCGAGGATGAAGACCGCTGTCAGGTCGGCGAGGATCCGGCCGTACGCGAGCCCGCCCAGCGCCCCGGTCACCAGATCCCGGACAGCGTTGGCGATCGCGGCGGCCACCACCACGATGATGATCGCCACGAAGGCGCGCGGCAGCCAGGCGACCACGCCGCTGATCAGGTCACTGATGGCGTTGGGCCCCCACACCCCGAAGGCGAACTGCAGGGTGAACAGCAGCACCGCGTAGTACGCCAGCTTCGCCAGGATGTCGCTGGCGTCGTACTTCGTCCGTTCCAGCGCGCGCTTGATCCCGCCCCGCTCGACCGCCCGGTCGAAGTTCACCCGTTCCAGTACCGCGTCCACGATCTTGAGGACGGCTCTGGCGATGAGCCATCCGACCACGAGGATCGCGATGAACGCGATGGCCCTCGGTATGAACAGCAGCACCGATCTCCACATGTCGGCCACGGCGCCGCCGATGTCGACCTGCCCGACCGCAAGGGTTTCCGGCATGATGTCCCTCCTGTCGCATGGACTGCGCCGCGCGCTTACCCGGTCGCCGCTGTCGCACGCCGTACCGGTGCCCACGTTTTTCCCGACATGCCACTGCAAACCGACCCTGACCTGCCCGAACAGGGTCGGCGCCGACGCGCCCAACATGATCGGGAGCTGTCGCGGAGAGTCGGGCTAGGCTGCGCTCATGCCTGGAACGGTCGGACGGGTCCCCACGCCACCAGCCCCGGTTTCCGGCGCACCCGCGGCCTCGGGCGCCGCTGCCGCCGTCCTCGGCCACGACTGGGCCGGCACCCCGCTCGGCCCGTGGCGGTCCTGGGATCCGGCGGTCCGGGCGGCGGCAGAACTGATCCTCGCCTCGCCGGTGCCGATGGCCCTCGCCCTGGGCGAGGGCTTCCTGCTGCTCTACAACGACGGCTACGCCGAACTGCTCGGCGACAAGCACCCGGAGGCGCTCGGCCGGCCCGCCGCGGAGGTGTTCCCGGAGATCTGGCGGACGCCCGGCGTCGGCGACGCGATCGCGCACACCTACCGCTCCGGCGAGCCCTTCCTGGAGAAGGAGAGCACGTTCCCGTTGCACCGCCGCTCCGGCGCGGTCGAGCACGCGGTCTTCACCCGGGGCTACTCCCCGGTCCGCGACGGTGCCGGGCGCACCGTCGGGGTGCTCGCCGTGGCGGCCGAGACCAGCCAGGTCACCCAGCAGTTGCAGAGCCTCGGCGACTTCGCGGCCGCGCTCGCCGGGACGCTCACCCTCGACGACGTGGCCCGGGTGGCGCTGCGGTACGCGATCACCTCGTTCGACGCCGACCGGGTCGCCTTCGCCGTCGACGAGGGCGGCGGCGGCTGGCGGACGGTCCGGCGCGTCCGCGGCGAGCTGACGGACGAGGCGGACGAGCGCCTGCCGCCGCTGTGGCGGCGTACGCCGCCCGACTGGGCGGACCCGCTGGTGGTCGCGGCCCGCAGCGGCCTGCCGCACGTCACCGACGACGGCCAGCCGCTGCGGGAGACCGCGGTGGACCGGCACGACCAGAAGATCCGCGCGCTGACGGCGGTGCCGCTGCGCGCCGCGGTGGTCCGGGGCGCCCTGGCCGTCGGCTACCAGATCCCGCACGCCTGGTCGGCCGCCGAACGGGCGCTGCTGGCGGCCTCCGCCGAGCTGATCGGCCAGGCCGCCGAACGGGCCCGCCGGTTCGAGACCCAGCACGGCACCGCCCAGCTGCTGCAACGCAGCATGCTGCCGGAGCACCTGCCGGACGTGCCCCGGCTGCGCATCGCCGCCCGGTACGACCCGGGCGTCGACGGCAACGCCGCGGGCGGGGACTTCTACGACGCCTTCCTGCTGCCCGACGGCGGGCTCGGCGTGGTGCTCGGCGACGTGGCGGGGCACGACGTTCAGGCCGCCGCCCGGATGGGCCAGGTCCGGGCCGCGCTGCGGGCCCTGGCGCTGAGCGACCCGGGGCCCGACACGGTGCTCGCCGGGCTCGACCGGCTGGTCACCAGCCTCGGCGCCGAGGCCGGCACGCACGAGCTGTTCGTCACCGTGGTCTTCGGGGTGATCGACGCCGACCGGCACCGGCTGACCCTGGCCAGCGCCGGGCACCCGGCGCCACTGATCCGCCGGGGCACCCCAGAGGGGCGGGTCCTGGCCGAGTACCTCGACGTGCCCGGCGGCGCCCCGCTGGGATTGGGCTGCCGGCCGACCACGACCAGCGTCCGCTTCGATCCGGGCGACACCCTGCTGCTGTTCAGCGACGGCGTGGTGGAGCGCCGCCAGCAGGGGCTCGCAGCCGGCCTGGAGACGCTGCTCGACGCCGTCGCCGGGGCCGGCAGCGGCGACCCGAGGGCGCTGTGCTCGGTGGCCACCGCCGCCGTGGGCGGCGCGACCGAGGACGATGTCGCGGTCCTCGCGGTGGAGCACGCGCTGCGGCCGAGCCGGTCGGCGAGCATGGAGGTGCCGGCCGAGCCGACCGCACCGAGCCGGGTGCGACGCTGGATGACCGGGCAGCTCACCCAGTGGCGGGTGCCAGAGTCGATCATGGGTGCGGCCGTGCTCTGCACCAGCGAGCTGACCACCAACGCGCTGCTGCACGCCGGCACCGCCGCCCGGGTGGAGATCGACCTCAGCCCGGAGCGGCTGCTGGTCTCGGTCGCCGACTCGGGCACCCGGGGCACGGTCACCCGGGCCCAGACCGACACGCTGAGCAGCCGGGGCCGCGGGCTCGGGCTGATCGAGGAGCTGACCGACGCCTGGGGGACGGATCCGACGGTACGGGGCTCGACGGTCTGGTTCGAGATCCTTATCCCGCCGGGGTGAGCGGTGGCGTCAGCCCGGGGCGGACCGGGTAGAGGGAGGACCATGCCTACCGACAGTCCCGCCGGCGTCCTCTTCGACGTGGACGGCACCCTGGTCGACACCACCTACCTGCACACGGTGAGCTGGTGGGAGGCGCTGCGCCAGGCTGATCAGCCGGTGCCGATGGCGACGATCCACCGGGCCATCGGGATGGGCTCGGACAAGCTGCTCGACCACCTGCTCGGCCCGGAACGCGACCGCAGCGCCGACCGGAAGCTGCGGGACGCCCACGACACCCTCTACGGGGAGTACTGGGAGCGGCTGTCCCCGCTCCCCCGCGCCGCCGACCTGTTGCGGGCCTGCGCCGAGCGGGGGCTGCGGGTGGTACTGGCCACCTCGGCCGCCGAACACGAGGTCGGTGCGCTTCGCCGGGCGCTGGCCGCGGACGACGTGATCGACACGATCACCAGCTCGGCGGCCGCGCAGGAGAGCAAGCCGTCCCCGGACATTCTGGTCGCGGCGCTGGAGCAGTCCGGCCTGGACGCCGCCCGGGTGGTCTTCGTCGGTGACTCGGTCTGGGACGTCGCCGCCGCCGGCAGACTCGACATCCCCTGTGTCGGGCTGACCTGCGGCGGCACCAGCCGCGGCGAGCTGGCCGGCGCGGGGGCGGTGGCCGTCTACGACGACCCGGCGGAGCTGCTGGACGCCCTGGCCCACTCCCCGATCGCCGCACCGAGGTGACCGTCACCCGTCGCCGCCGAACCGCCCAGGAATAGGGCGGGGCCGTACGGGGCATTGTCTGTCACCGCCTGCCCGCACACCGCGGGCGAGGCGGAGAGGTGGTGCGGTGCAGCCGGTGGACGTCGCGTTCGCGGTGGTAGGTCTGGGTGCGTTACTGGCCGGGATCCTCCCCCGGGTGCTCGAACGCCGTCCGCTCTCCATGCCGATCGCCTTCCTCGGCCTCGGCATGCTGATCTTCCTGCTTCCCACCGGCCTGTCGAGCCCCGACCCGCTCGCCCACCCGGAGATCGCGACCCACCTCACCGAGATCGGCGTGGTCGTGGCGTTGATGGGTGCCGGCTTGAAGATCGATCGGCCGTGGAGCTGGGCCCGCTGGTCGTCGACCTGGCGGTTGCTGACGATCGCGATGCCGCTGTGCATCGCGGCGGTGGCGCTGCTCGGCTGGTGGTGGGCCGGGCTGGTACCGGCCACCGCGCTGCTGCTGGGCGCCGCTCTCGCTCCCACCGACCCGGTGCTCGCCTCCGACGTGCAGGTCGGCGAGCCCACCGACGTGGAGGACTCCGAGGACGAGGTCCGGTTCGCCCTGACCAGCGAGGCGGGGCTCAACGACGGACTGGCCTTCCCGTTCGTGTACGCGGCGATCGCCATCGCCACCACCAGCCTGGCCCCGGCCGACTGGCTCGGGCGCTGGCTCACCGTGGACGTGCTCTACAAGGTCGGCGTCGGGGCGCTCGGCGGGTGGCTGATCGGCTGGCTGCTCGGCAGGCTCTTCTTCCGCGCCCCGAGTGAGCTGCGGCTGGCCCGGCACGCCGAGGGCTTCCTCGCGCTGGCCGCGACGTTCCTGGCGTACGGGCTGGTCGAGGTGGTGGGCGGGTACGGGTTCCTGGCGGTTTTCGTGGCCGCTCGGGCGATCCGGGCCGCGGAACGCACCCACGAGTTCCACACCGTGCTGCACGACTTCGCCGAGCAGATCGAGCGGCTGCTCACGGTGCTGCTGCTGCTCCTCCTCGGCGGTGCAGTGGTCGGCGGCCTGCTCGCGCCGCTGACCTGGCCGGCCGCCCTGGTCGGGCTGGCGCTGGTCGTCCTGGTGCGGCCGCTGTTCGGCTGGCTGTCGCTGCGCGGCGCGCCCGGCCGGCCGGCCGAGCACTGGGTGATCGCGCTGTTCGGCATCCGCGGCGTCGGCTCGCTCTTCTACCTCGCGTACGCCACCACCGAGGCCGACTTCCCGCAGGCGGATCTGGTCTGGGCCACGGTCGGCCTGGTGGTGATCGTTTCGGTGGTGGTGCACGGCATCGCGGCAACCCCGGTCATGCGGCTGCTCGACCGCACCGGCGAGCGCACCACCGATCCCGGCGGACGCGACCGCCCCGCCGCCCCCGTCCCCGCTGCCAACGCCTGACCGGGATCAGACCCGGTGGACGACGAGGCACGGCCGGAGCCGCTGGGGGCGGGCC
>NZ_POUB01000150.1 GCF_003236335.1 Micromonospora deserti | reverse complement strand
GGCCGGGAGCGCGGCGAGCACCGGCGCCGGGGCGGGAGGCGCGGCGAGCACCGGCGCGGGAGCCGGCACGGCGAGCGCCACGGTCGCGGCGAGCCCGGCCGCCACCAGCAGCACGGCGAGCAGGCTCGGATCGCGCGGCGGTGGCGCGTCAGCGCTGCCGGACCGGGTGCCCGGCGCCCAGGCGAAGCCGAGGGCACCGCCGACCAGGCCCAGCAGCAACCCGAGGAAGAACCCGCCGAGGTTGACCCCGATCAGCGAGAAGAGCGCGGTCACCGAGGCGACGACGGCGTAGAACATCCGCTGCTGGGGGCTGAACCACATCAGCAGCCCGCAGGCCACCAGGATGGTGGGGATCAGCCAGGACAGGAAGCCGGTCGGCCCCATCTGGAAGGAGAGGCCGCTCAGGGACATCTGGGTGGTGCCGAAGATCTCCAGGCCGGCCAGTGCGGTCAGCAGGCCACCCCAGAACGGTCGGGCCCACCGCCAGCGGCGAAATCCGCGCCACGCCTCGCGGAACCGGCCGGGCCGGGCGTGTTGCGGGTCGGCGGTTGTCACGTACGCCTCCTGGCGGGAGCTGACGGGACGGGAGCGGGGACGGGCCCGGGGAGCGTGCCCTCCGCGGGCCCCTGAGGTGGGCTCAGAAGCACTCCTTGGCGTCCGCGCCGACGCTGACCTTCAGCTTCAGCCCGGTCAGGGTGAAGGTCCCGGCGTGCGTGGAGCGGGCCACCTGGCGCAGGTTCTTGATGGTCACCGTGTCGGACTGCTGCCCGAAGCTCTTCTTCTCGCCCACCGCGCCCTTCGGGCCGGCGTCCAGGGTGGCGGCGTCCTGCCCGATGTTGATGTTCTTGAACTCGGCGTCGCCCTCGAGCGAGTCCATGTCGATCAGCAGGTCGCTCGCCCGGACGGGGGTGCCACCGCCGCCGGCCCGGATGGTGAGCACCACCGGGGTGCCCTTCGGCTTGACCGACTGGCAGAGGTTGTGGAGCCGGGCGTTGCGGATGCCCGAGACCGCCACCGGGTGCTTCGTGCCGTCGGCCTCCTCGGCGATCCTGCCGTACTGGACGAAGCCCTCGCCGTTGAGTTCGGAGGCGGAGACCTTGAAGGTCTCCCCCGACACGGCGAACGACGCCGCGATGGCGCCGTTGGACATACCGAAGACGATCGTGCCGGCGACGGCGGTCGCCGGGACCATCAGGGCGGCGAACCGCCGCCATCGGGTGCGACCCGGATTGTCGAACCGATTCTGCACGGATTCCTCCTCGGGGTGGGCGGCGCGCGGTGAACGGCCGGCGGAGGTGGCGGCCCCGCACCGGGCCGCGCCAACTGTTACCAGTGGGTAACGAACGTGTCGATGATGGTGCGCCCGTGAGGCGCAGGTCACAAGACCCTGATTACCCGGCGGTAACACCGGATTGGCGACCCAGGGCCGGGATGTCACCGACGGTGTCGGCTGACCCGTCGCATCTCACCCAGCAAAGCCTCCAAAGGGGATACGGCGGGCGCCGTTGGTGACGGTGAGTGGCCAAGCCATCGATGGATTACGATTTAGTAACGAACGCGGCGAGTAGCCCCGCAGACACCGAGGGGTGGACCGGTCCCGGCCCGCCCCTCGGTGGTGCTCACGGTTGTCGCGCGGTCAGCGCTGCTCCACCTCGCCCGGGGCCGGACGCTGGCTGGGCACCGACGGCTCGTCACTCTTCCAGTTGGTCGAGGCCGGCGGAATCTCGTCGGTCAACGGGCCACCCTCAGGGTCTCGTGCGGTCCGCTGCTCGGCGGTGTCGTCGCCCACCGCCGGCTGGTCCACCCGGGTCTGGTCCGAGTCCACCCGGGGTCGGGCCTCGGCGGCCGGCTGGGCCGCGCCGCGGCGGGCCACCAGGAGGGCGGCCGCGACCAGCACCAGGCCCAGCAGCGCCAGGCCGATCGGGGCGTACACGCCGAGCAGGGTGAGGCTCTCCCGACTCTGCCGGGCCCGGTCCGCGGAAGCCTTGATGGTCTCCTCGTTGTACGCGAAGTCGGCGTCCAGCAGCGTGGTCGGCGAGCCGACGTTCGGCACCAGGGTCTTGCGCTGCACCTCGCGCACCTTGAGGTACGAGCCGGTCACCGGGTCCACCCACACCGTCCGGTTGTTGCTGTAGACCACCTCGCCGCTGGTCGCACCCAGCGCGAACTTGCCGAGCAGCAGCCCGACTCGGTCCTCCGCCAGGTTCAGCTTCTCCTCCGTGATCACCTGCTCGAACCGGTACGCCTCGATGCCCTCGATCGTCTCGGTGCCCTTGAACTCGGCCGGCCGGACGTCCCGCAGGTCACGGTCGAAGATCTGGTAGGTCTTCTTCTCAGTGTTGAACGGGAACTTGTAGATCTGGCCGGAGAACTCTACGTCCTCGCGCGTCCCGGTGTCGTCGAGGTACTGGTCGCCCCAGGGCAGCGCGGCGCCGGAGACCCGGTCCAGGGCGAGCGCGGCACCGTACGCGCCCACCAGTTCCTTGGTGTCCGTCCGGTCGACGGTCTGACCCACCTTCCACACCACGGCCTTGCCGTCGAGGTCGCCGGAGAGCGTCCCGGTGGTCTTCGCGTCCGGCGAGACGAGGACCGTCGACTTCAGATCAGCCTCGTCGATCTTGATTTCGCCGTTGGTGATCTGGAGGAAGGTCGCCCCCTTGGCCTCGGCGACCGAAGTCGAGGCGGCCAGGTCGTAGGGCAGCTTGGTCAACGCGGGCTTGACGACGAACACCAGTCCGGCGGCCAGTGCCAGGAGCAGAACGCCGCCGCCGAACAGCACGGCACCTATGGCGCGGTGCTTCATGTTTCCTCCCTGGAGGAGCTAATTGATTGTCGCCGCTGTCGGTCAGAGATGTGGCCGCGAGGTTACTACTTGGTCACATAGCAACGCGACCCCCGGTCAGCTCTGTTTTTTCCGCCCCACCGGGCGGTGGGGCGGACGTGCGGCGCAGCACCAGCAGGAAGTTCCAGGCCACCACCTCCCGCAGTCCGGGCACCCGGATCACCCACCGACCCCACCACGGGTGGTATCGCGGCACCGCGTCCAGCACCTCGACCGCGTCGTTGCCCCGGGTCCAGCGCAGAGTGTGGGAGATCGAGATCGGGAAGAGCGTCTCGCGGTACCGGTTCTTCGGCGGCCGGCCGGTGCGCCGCTCGTAGCGCCGCCGGGCGCGGTCCCCGCCGAGCCAGTGCCACGGCGCCGTCTCGTGCCCGCCCCACGGGGAGAGCCAGGGCGTGTACGACACGAAGAGCAACCCGCCCGGGCGGGTCACCCGGACCATCTCGTCGAGCATCCGGGTCGGCTCGGAGACGTGCTCCAACACGTTGGACGAGAAGGCCACGTCCACACTGGCCGTGCGCACCGGCAGAGCCGTGCCGCTGCCCCGCAGCATCCCGGCGACCGAATCGCCGGCGGCCGAGAAGTCACCCACGTCCGGGTCGAGGCCGACGTACCGGGCCCCGGCCGCGCGGAAGGCCGACGCGAAGTAGCCGGGGCCGCCGCCGACGTCGAGCACGGTCCGGCCGGCGAGCGGGGTGTAGCCGGACACCTGGCGTACCGAGTCGTCGGCGAGCAAGCCGTAGAAGTGGTCCGGGTCGGTCTGCTCGACCAGGAAGGCCCGGAAGAGGGCCACCGAGCGGCCCAGCGTGGCGAACCGGCGCCGGGCCGCCCGTGCGCCGACGCCGTCCTGTGCTGCGCTCATCGCGCCACCGTCCCGTCCTCGTCCCGATCCGCGGCCGAGGCACCGCCCGCCCGCTCGCCGTCCGTGCCCGGCGTCACATCATCCCGGTCGGCGCCGCCGCTTCGCGGGCGGGGCACCGGGGGAACCGCCACGGGTGACCCGGGTGCGTGGTCCGCCGGCGGTGCGGCGGCCGGCGGGGCGCCCGGGACCGGGACCACCGCGGCGACCACCGCGCCGACCGCGACCAGCATCGCCCCCTGCACCCACGGCCCGTACGCCCACTCCTGACCGTGGCCCTGCAACCGCCCCGCCACGGCGGTCACCGTGGCGACGCTGATCCCACCGAACACCACCACCGGCAGCGCCCGGCGGGCGAACTGCCGCAGCAGCATCGCCGCCAGCACGATGGCCACCGGCAGCACCCCGCCCAGGGCGGCCAGCAGCACCACCAGCAGGGCGCCGATCGCCCAGCCCGGCGCCTCGGCGGCAAGCTCCGGGCCGATCACGGGACGTCGGCGCACCGGCAGGGCGGCCACCAGCAGCACCCCGAGCGCGGTCAGCGCGCCGACCGCCAGCCCGCCCCGATACGTCCGGTCGGGGGCGAAGACCAGCCGGACCTCCCCGGCCGCCCCGGCCGGCAGCACCCACGCCTGCTGCCAGCCGTCGACCCGGGCGGCGGTCAGGGCGCGGCCGTCCAGGGTGGCCGTCCAGCCGGCGTTGGCGTTCTCCGGCACCACCAGCAGCGCCTCCCCGCCGGCCGCCACCCGCACCCGCCGGTCGGTCGGTGCCCAGTCGAGCACGGTCACCTCCCGGTGCCGGGGCGCCGCGACGGAGCCCTCCGGGCGCAGCGACGCGTCCTGCACGATGAAGCCGGCCGATGGCGACGTCGCCAGACGGTGCCCGCCGGCCGGCAGCTCGACCACCGCGCCGGCCTCGCCGCAGAGGGTGACCGGCACCGGCCGGCCGGTGAGCACGTCGGCGAGGGTGGCCTCGACCGCGGTGTCGTAGCGGAACCCGTCCAGTTCGACGGCCGGCCCCGACCCGCACCGCTCGGCGACCGGGGTGTCGCCGGTGACCGGGCGGAGCAGGTCGGCCAGCGCGGGGATCTCCACCTCGGCGATGCCCGGCGTGGCGGTCCAGCCGTTGCCGCGCCGGTCGGCCACCCGCTCGGCGGCCTCCCGCACCACGATCTCGATCCGGTCCGTACGCACGGCCGGGAACCGGACCACGCCGTCCGCGCCGACCGGCACCAGCCGGGTGCGGCCGGGAGTGCGGACCTCGACCTGCTCCGGCAGCGAGCCGACCGGCAGGTCCGCGGCCCGCAACCGCAGCTCGGCTATCCGGCGCTGCCCCGACCAGCCCAGCCGCAGGGTAGGGCGCAGGTCACCGGCGTCGGCCAGCCAGGCCGTCCCCGGATCCCCGTCCACCGCCGCGTACGCGGCCACCGCCGGGTCGCCGGCCAGGTACGACGACGCGGTGGCAGTCACCGGCACCTTGGTCAGCGTCAGCCGCCCGCCCGGGCGCGACACGGCGGTGAGCGCCAACCGGTACGGCCCCGCGGTCGGGCTGCGGAACAGCCGGTCCAGGCCGACCGGTTCCTCGCCCACCCGGGCCAGGAACCGGTCGCACCGGATCACCGTCCCGGCTGGCCGGGTGCCGCCGCCCGCCGGCACCGCGCCCGAGCCGTCGCCGGGCGCGTCGGCCGGGAAGCATGCGGGCCGGTCGGCCGGTCCGCGGCTGAACGACCAGGCGACCGGCCCGAGGAAGCCGTCGGGCAGGTCGGTGGGGGTACGCAGCGCCCGGCGGGGCGTGGTGCCCGGGATGGACAGTTCCCGGATACCGACCCCGCCGTCGACCCGGTTGCCGGCGACCGCCAGCACGGTGATCCGGATCCGGCTGGTGGACCCGGGCAGCGTGTAGTACGAGTGGGCGCCCAGCGTCCGGGCCACCTCGTGGTCGACCGCCCCCCGGTCGGTGGTGAGCCGGAACCGGGTCACCGGCCAACCCACCCCGAGGTCGTCGACGAAGGCCAGGGACACCTGGTCGACCTCGCGGGGGGTGTCCAGGTCGACCTGGAGCCACTGGCCCACCGGCCCGACCAGCGGCGCCGAGTGCCAGGCGGTGGCGTACTCGCCGTCGACCGCCGCGAACGGCAGATGGGACGGGTCGGCGGGGGCGAGGTTGGCCACGAAGCTCGCCGCCGTGGAGGCGGTCACCTCGCGGACTCCCTGGTAGGTGGCGACCGTCTGGTGCTCCGCACCGGAGAACGGCAGCAGGTCGAGCGCGACCCGACCCTGCCGGCCCGCCTCGGTCGCGGTCAGCGTCTGGCTGAGGTTGTCCCGGACCCGGCCGATGTCGCGTTCCCGGCGGCGCAGCCCGTCGGTGACGATCCACCGCTCGTCGCCGGTGGCCGCGGCCCGGAACCCGGCCCGGTCACCGGCGAGCACCACCGGCCGGTCCCGCTCCACCACGCCCTGCTCCAGCATCGGCAGCAGCGTCTCCGGCCCGCCGCTGACCGTCGGCACGTCGGCGGTGAGCACCGCCGAGGCGACCGGCACCGGCCGCCGCACCTCGTACACCTCGACCGCCGGCAGCGGGCCGGCGTCCTCGTCGACCGGGCTGCCGGGCGTACGCCCGAACGCGGTGGTGGTGCCGAAGTTCGCCACCGGCACGATGCCTGGCGACGCGGTCAACGCCCGGCGCAGCACGGCCACCGGCGGGGCGTCCACCTGCGTCCGGTCGATGTCGTTGCGCAGCAGCAGGTGCCGGAAGCCGGACCGGGCGAGGAAGTCCGCCAGGCCGGTGGAGCCCCGGCCGGAGGCCAGGACGGTCTCGACGGCGTCCATCATCCGGGTGTTGCCCGCCGAGCCGAGCGGGACCTGGTGGCGCACCGCCCAGGGCGCACCGGCCAGCGCCTGCAACGGCTCGTCCACCGACCGGCCCCACTCGTACTGACCGAACCCCGAGCCCGGCACCACCAGGGTGCGGGCCAGCGCGTCCCGCTCGGCCAGCCAGGTCGCCGCCGCCCGCCAGTGCGGCGGCAGGTCCGACCAGCCCGGCCCGGGCCGCAACTGGCCCAGCCAGGCGGGCGCGGCCGCACCCAAGACCAGCAGCAGCACCGGTACGAAGACCAGCGGGCGCAGCCGCAGGCCGGGGCGGCGACGGGCGGCGGCGGTGTGCAGCCGGGTCACCCACGCGTCGACGCCGTGCGCGAAGCCCAGCATCAGCGGCAGCCGCAGCACCGGGTCCAGCTTGTGCACGTTGCGGAACGGCGCCAGCGGACCGTCGAGCAGATCCCGGACCTGCGCGGAGAGCGGGCTGTCCAGGCTGCCCACGTAGCCCATGGTGAGCAGGGTCAGCCCGGTGAGGAAGCCGAGCACCAGGAAGCGGCGCTCGGGCAGCAGGTTGCCGGCCAGCCCGGCCAGGCCGATCAGCGCCACCACCGCGGTGAGCGTCATCAGCACCGGGTTGTCGATCAGCAGCCAGCCCGCCGGCCACCACGGGTCGCCCTGCACGATGTATGCGACCCACTGGTTGGTGCCGCGCACCGCCTGGAAGAGCGAGGCGACGGCGGTCGTCGTGGTCGACGACTCGATGTAGTCCAGGAACGGCAGGCTGTACTCGCCGAGCAGCAGCAGCGGCACGATCCACCAGAGGCAGACCCCCACCACGCAGAGGCACCACCAGCCGACCAGCCGCAGGTGCTCGCGGTCCCAGCGCCGGGTGAGCAGCCAGACCCCGGGCAGCAGCAGGGCGAGCAGCACCACGGCGGCGTTGATCCCGCCCATGGCGAGCACGGCCAGTGCGGACAGCGCGGCGGCCCGACGCGGGGAGCCGATCCGGCGCGCCAGCACCAGCGGCAGCAGCACCCAGGGCAGCATCGCCGCGGAGAGCGTCTCCGAGGAGAGCGCGCCGATCTCGGTGAGCATCCGAGGCGCGAGCGCGTAGCCGAGCGCGGCCGCGTACCGGGTCGGTTCGGTGCCGATGCCCAGCGCCCGGGCCAGCCGGAGCAGGCCGTAGAACGCGACGGCGAGCAGCAGCGCCGTCCAGGCCCGCTGCGTGATCCACGGCGGCACGCCGAGCAGTTGACCGGCGGCGAAGAACGGACCCATCGGGAACAGGTAGCCGTACGCCTGGTTCTGCAGCTCGCCGGAGGTGGCCTCCGGGTTCCACAGGTGCAGCGCCCGGGCCATGAAGTGCACCGGGTTCGCGGCGAGGTCGAGCTTGGTGTCGAAGGTGACCTGGCCGGGCCGCTGGACGAAGGCGATCATGGTGAGCAGCAGCAGCGACAGCGCGGTGCCGGGCGCCTCGCGTACCGGCCGGAGGAGCCGGCGGGCCAGCGGCGGGGGCGGGCCGGCGCTTTTCCCGCCACCGCGCTGGCCCGGCAGTCGCGGGCGCCGCGGGTTCATCGGCGGCACTCCGGGGGCAGGCAGCTCAGGTCGGCCAGCGCGGAGAAGAAGATCTGCCGGATGCCGCCGGGCTGCTCGGTGCGGAAGACCCGCCCGCCGGTGGCCTTGGCGATGGCACCCAGTTCGTCCGGGTCGATGTCCTTGCCGAGGCCGATGAAGATGATCGGCAACGGCCGGCGCGGGTCCTGCAGCTCGGCCAGCTCGGCGAAGAACATCGACCGGCCGATGCTGTCGTCGTCCTCGTTGCGCCCGTCGGTCATCACCAGCACCAGGTTGATCCGGCCGGGCGTCCAGTGCTGCCGGGCGTCCCGGTACGCGGCCAGCGTCGTGTCGTACAGGCCGGTGCCGCCCTTGGGCTTGACCCGCACCGCGGCCAGCCGCTCGGCCAGCAGGTCCCGCTGGGTGTGCAGCGGCGCGACCGGCAGGATCTCGCGGTAGTCCCGGTCGCCGTCGACCTTGGTGGAGAACACCCAGATGCCCAGCTCGCTGTTGTCCAGCAGCAGGCCGGATCCCTCCCGGGCCGCCTTGACGGTGGCGTCGAGCCGGGTGTTTCCGGTGCCGGGCACCCGGGCCGCCATCGAGCCGGAGATGTCCAGGACGGTGAGGATCCGGGCACTGCGCTGCACCCCGCTCCAACTGGTCAGCAGCTCGGTGACGGTCTCCTCGGCGGGTAGCGGCGTCGGCCGCAGCTGCTCCGCCCGCAGCCGGCCGTCCCTGGGCATCGCCGGCGGGAAGCCCGCGGTGGTGCGGAAGCCGTGCCCGGTCAGCATGTCGCGGGACGCCGCGGAGAGCAGCGTGGCGAGGAAGTCCGCCGCCGCCTCCCGGACCGCGCCCCGCGCGGCCGGCAGCACCACGTACGGCAGGTCCAGCACGGGCACCGCGACCTCCGGGTACGCGGCGACCAGCTTGCCGGAGCCGGCCAGCGCGTTGTGCCCCAGCACCGCCTGCTCGCTGGCCGCGACGGCGTCCGCCCGGTCGGGCGGCCCGGCGCCGGGCGCCAGCCCGCTCCCGTCGCCGGCCGGGCTGAACGTCTGTCCGGCGAGCCGGCGCAGCACCGCCGCCACCGCCCCGGCCGGCTCCCGCTCCCCGGCGGCCAGCGCACGGACGCCGAGCAGCGCCCCGACGCCGGCCGGGTCGACGGCCGGGTCCGGCACCCCCACGGCAACGCCGCGGGCCTGCGGGCCGATCAACGCCCGCCAGGTCAGCGGCTTCGTTGGCCAGCCCAGCCGGCGCGCGGCCGGCTCGGTGACCGCGAGCACGACCGGGGTGCTCGCCACCGAGGTGCCCTGGCCGGGCACCTCGAAGGCACCGCCGGCGCGGGCCCGGCGCAGCCAGAACGTGGACTCGGGCAGCCAGGCGTCGGCGATGTCCGCGGCGTTGGCCAGTTCCCCGGCGACGGCGGCGGACTCCCGCGCCTGCACCGAGATCGACACGCAGGGCTGCCGGCCGACGTTGGCCCGCACGATCTGGTCCAGGGCCGGCGCGACCACCGGCGCGGCCGCCACCCGCAGCCGGACCCGGTCCAGGCACTCGGGCACACCCCGGTCGGCCCGGACGTAGGCCACCGTCGCCCAGCCGAGCAGCAGCAGCACCAGGGCCGCGCTCAGCAGCACCACCGGTGACCGGCGGGAGAGGTAACGCGCCGTCGCGGAACCGTCGCGCAGCACCGCCCGGTCACCTCCTCGTCGTCACCGCACCGGCGCCTCCGGCCGCAGGTCGCGCCCGCCTCGGGACGGCTGCGCACCACCTGGCGCGGGCCGTCGTGCGCGGTCGCGCTGCACACCCTGCCAAGGTTTTCCGCCGCCGGCAAACCCCCGATCGACGGGCTGCCCGCCGATCGTCGCTGCCGAACCAACCCATTGCGGAGGTGACCCGGACCGCCCTAGGGTGGCGCGATCGTGCTCACTTACTCGTCGGTAGGAGCAGCGTGGACAACTCCGGCACCCCCTCGCGCCACGTCCTGTTCCTGAACTGGCGCGACACGACCAACCCGGAGGGCGGGGGCTCCGAGGTCTACATCGAACGCATCGCCGCCGAGCTCGTCACTGCCGGTAATCAGGTGACTCTGATCTGTGCCGCTCACGGCAACGCCGGCCCTTCGAGCACCACGCCCGAGGGCGTACACGTGCTGCGGCGCGGCTCCCGGCACACGGTCTACGCCCGCGCGGCGCTCACCTGCCTCGCCGGCCGGCTCGGGCTGGGCCCGCTCGGCCGGCGCGGGCTCGGCCGGCCGGACCTGGTCGTCGACGTCTGCAACGGCGTGCCGTTCTTCGCGCCCCTGTACGCCGGCCGCCCGGTGGTCGCGCTGGTGCACCACGTGCACCGCGAGCAGTGGCCGGTGGTCTTCGGCAAGTGGATGGCCCGGTTCGGCTGGTGGATCGAGTCGTGGCTGGCGGTGCGGCTCTACCGCCGCTGCCGGTACGTGACCGTCTCGGAAGCGAGCCGGGCGGAACTGGCCCAGCTCGGGGTGGACGCGGACCGGATCGACGTGGTGCCCAACGGCACGCCCCCGGTGACCGGGCCGCCGCTGCCCCGCACCCCGCACCCGTCGCTGCTGGTGCTCGGCCGGCTGGTGCCGCACAAGCGGGTGGAGATCGCGCTGCGCACCGTCGCCGCGCTGGTCGACGAGCTGCCGGACCTGGAGCTGGTGGTGGCCGGCCAGGGCTGGTGGGAGGCGCCACTGCGGGAGCTGTGCGGGTCGCTGGGCATCACCGACCACGTGCGGTTCACCGGCTTCATCAGCGAGGAGGAGAAGCACGCCGTGCTCTCCTCCGCCTGGGTGGCGCTCACCCCCTCGCTGAAGGAGGGCTGGGGGCTGACCATCGTCGAGGCCGCCGCCCGGAGCACCCCGACCGTGGCGTTCCGCTACGCCGGCGGGGTCGCCGAGGCGATGGTGGACACCCACACCGGCCTGCTCGTCGATGACGAGGAGGAGTTCACCGCTGTCGTCCGCGAGCTGCTCGCCGACGACGTGCGGCGCAAGGCGATGGGCGAGGCGGCACTGGCGCACGCATCCCGGTTCACCTGGGCCGCTACCGGTGCCCGCTTCGCCCAGCTGGTCGCCCAGCTCACCGGCCGGGCCGGCTGATCCCGCGCGGAGCCGGGTGCCGCCGCACTCGGGACAGGCGGTGGAGGTGACAGCGCGGTCCAGGAACGCCCGCGGCGCCGGGCGGGCATGGCGCACGACAAAAGGCGCCCGTCGCGGCGGGCGCCTTCGATCGCTTGGTTCAGCGCGTGCCGTACACCGGCGCCTCGGTGCCCTGCTCGCTCGCCGGGACGGTGGCGGCGGCCTCCTGGGCGGACGGGCTGAGCACATTCGCCAGACCGACGCTCCCGAGCAGGCCGAGCACGACCCCGAGCACCCCGACGGCGACGAACGCGGGCAGGTTCCTCATCCACCTTCTCCTTCCGCGGGACTCGCGTGCCGGGACGCTACCACGCGCCGCGCCACCCGCGCAGTGCCCGAAAAACCGATGCCCGCGACCACCGTTGCGGCCAGCAGATGGGCCAGCCCCACCGGCCGCACCGGAGCGGGCTCCGGCGCGGCCGGCGGCGACCAGGCCGGGTTCTCGTAGAGGGTCAGCTCCGCTCCGGCGTGGACCACCCGCAGCCCGGCCAGCGTCGCCGGGTCGGGAGACGGCCCCGCCGCCCGCTGCACCAACACCCACCGCGCCCCCGTGGCGGCCAGCGGCGCGCGGCGGGCGAGCACCTCGCGCACCCGCGCGGCCCGTGGGTCCTCGCCGGCCACCGCCAGCCCGCCCACCCGCAGGGTGTCGTCGATCAGCACCGGCACGGCCAGGTATCGGGGCGCCGGGTCGATCACCACCTGACCGTGGTTCCAGGCGTAGCGCTGGTACTCCTGGAACGGCAGGGAGACCACCTCGCCGGGCCGCGCCGCCGTCACCCGGGCCACCGTCGCCCAGTCCGCCGGCCAGTCCACCGGGCGCAGCCGGCCCGCCCCGCCGTACGCCAGGTCGGGCAGGAGCACCACCGGCAGCAGCGCCGCGCCGGCCAGCAGCACCCGGCCGGTCGCCGTGTCGTAGCGGGCGGCGAGCCGGTCGGCCAGCCGTTCCGCGCCGAGCGCCCCGGTCACCGCCAGGGCCAGCGCGTACGGCACCAGCAGCTTCTGGCCGTCCCGGACCAGCCCGGCCCCGGGCACGGTGGCGACCAGCCAGCCCAGCAGGTCGGCGCCGCCGGGCAGCACGCCCACCGCCGCCGCCAGCCAGGAGCCGGCGGCGAGCAGGCCGAACCGACCGGCCAGCGCCGCCGGCCAGCGCCGCCGCAGCAGCGGTACGCCGTACCCGGCGACGGCCAGCAGCACCGCGGTGGCCATCGGCACCAGCGACCCACCCCGGGAGGCCGGCGTGGTCTGCCCGTTCCAGATGCCGCCGGTCCCGGCGAGCGCGACCAGCGGCCCGGCCCAGTTCTCCGCGCGGGCGGCGAAGGCGGCCACCCCGGCCGGATCGGAGCGGCCGGTGCCGGAGCTGAGCAGGCCGGCCACCACCCACGGCGCGTTGAGCAACACGGTCAGCCCCAGCGCGACCGACGTCGACCGGGCCGCCCGCGGATACCGGCCCGGCAGCAGCACCGCGACCGCGACCAGGGCGAGCAGCCCGCCGGTCGGGGTGATCGCGCAGGCCGCCGCGGCGAGCAGCAGCCGGCGCAGCGCGCCCGGCCGGCCCGCCCGCACCCCGAGCGCCGCCCCCACCAACCAGGGCAACGCGGCGTACGCGACCAGCAACCCCCACTGCCCGATGAGCAGCCGCTCGGCCAGGTACGGCGTCCAGGCGTACCCGAGAGCGGCCACCACCCGCACCCCGACCCGTTCGGTCGGCACCAGCCGGGCGGCGCCGAGCGCGGCGAGGTACAGGATCGCCACCAGCACCAGCCGTTGCAGCGCCCAGCCCGGCACCAGCTGGCTGGCCAGGGCGACCACCGCGTCCTGCGGCACGGCGCGGGGCAACGCCGAGGCCGGGGCGATCGCCTCCCAGCTCAACGCCTGCCGGGGCACGAAAACCATGTCGTAACGGAGCGCGTACCCGGGCCCCGCCAGCGGCGCGAGCACCACCGCGGCCACGGCGGCGGCCACCGCGTGCGGCACCAGCCGTTCGCGCATCTGATCGACCTCACCACTGCCGGGCGCGACGACCGGCCGCGCTGGTGGCGGCCACTGTACGCGGCGCCCGCCGGGGGCCGGCGAACCATCCGTTGACCTGATGGGACGGCCGATCGCAGGTGTGGCAGTCTTCCCGCCATGGCATCGACCGTGTCCGAGGCGACCGCCCCGCGTGACGACTACGGCTGGCT
Source organism: Micromonospora deserti (assembly GCF_003236335.1). Classification (GTDB taxonomy): domain Bacteria; phylum Actinomycetota; class Actinomycetes; order Mycobacteriales; family Micromonosporaceae; genus Micromonospora; species Micromonospora deserti. The sequence goes on along the minus strand of NZ_POUB01000150.1, from coordinate 1,562 downwards.
CGGCGGCTGGGTGCGTGCCGATCCGGTACGAGCCGTGGGGATCGCGATGCTGGTGGTCAGCGTGGTATGGCGGGCTCAGCTCGCGTCCCGGGGCCACCTCGCGGTCGACGACTGGGTGCTCATTGCCCGGGCGGCGGAGTCCGACCTCACCCCGGACTACCTGCTCGGTCTCTACAACAACCACTTCATGCCAGCGGCGCTGCTGATCACCTGGCTGGTGACCCGCGGGGCCGGCCTCGCCTACTGGCCGTACGTGCTGCTGCTGGCCACCGCCCAGGCGGTGCTCGCGGTCGCCTTCTTCCGCCTGATCCGGACACTTGTCCGGCCGGGCTGGGCCCTGCTCGTGCCGCTGGCGGTCTTCCTGTTCAGCCCGCTGACCCTGGAGGCCACCACCTGGTGGGCGGTCGGGGTCAATATGCTTCCGATGCAGCTCGCGATGGTGCTGGCTGTCGGCGCCCAGGTACGGCTCGTCCGCACCGGCCGCCGGCGCCACCTGGTCACCCTGGCCCTGGCCGTGCTGTTCGGCCTGCTCTTCTTCGAGAAGGCGCTGCTGGTGGTGCCGCTGGTCTTCCTGCTCACCGCCTGCCTCTTCGTCGGCGGCCCGCCGGTCCGCGCGGTGTTGGACACCATCCGCCGGTACTGGCCGTCCTGGGCGGTGCTCACCGCCATCTCGCTGGCCTTCCTCGGGCTCTATCTCTCCCGTGCCGAGTCCTCGCTGCGCCGGCCGGACTCGCTGGCCGAGGTGTTCTCGTTCCTGTGGCAGCTGCTCGGCTCGACCGTGGTGCCTGGCCTGCTCGGCGGGCCGTGGCGGTGGCTGCCGGCGGGCGACGGCGCCCCGGTGACCGCCCCGCCGGAGCTGGCCCGCTGGCTGGCCTGGGCGGTGTTCCTGACCCTGGTCGTGGCGACCGTACGGCTGCGCCGGCCGGCCGGGCGCGCGTGGGTGCTGCTCGGGGCGTACCTGGCCCTGGTGACCGCGCTGCTGGCCGCGACCCGGCTCGGCTCGATCTACAGCGACGTGGCCGGCGCCGTGCCCCGGTACGTCAGCGACGTGGTCGTGGTCGCCGCGCTCTGCATGGGCGTGGCGCTGCTGGGCCTGGCCACCCCCGCGCCGACCACGCCCGGCACCGATCCCGCCGGGTCGGTGACCGGGAGCTACCCGGACCTCCCGTCCGATGCCGTGAGCGAGCCGGAGACCGGCGCAGGCGGAACCGGGGACGGCACGAACACTGATGCAGCCCGGACGGGATACCGCGCGGCAGGCGTCGGTGGGAGCCCGACCGGTTCGGGCAAGGTCCGCCCGAGCTCTGCGTCATCCGCCCGACCCACCCACGCCATCCCGACCCCCGGTTGGCCGGCCGACCGCGATCCTGCCGGAGTCGGGCCGGCCGACACCGAGGCGCCAGAACCGGACCGGGCCGACGCGCCGGGGTCCACCGGGGCGGACGAGCCTGCGCCCGGCCGGACTGTGCCGGCCACCTACCCCCGCGGCGGGGTGATCCACGCCGAGGCGGCGGACGACGAGTGGGAGGCGGAGCGGCCGGCCCGACCCTTCGGCACCCCAC
>NZ_POUB01000014.1 GCF_003236335.1 Micromonospora deserti | reverse complement strand
GCACCCAGAAGCCCGCCCGCTCACCCGTGAGGGGAATGTGCTCGGCGGCGGCGCGCGGCACGCGTTCTGCCCCAGCTCGCCGGCGTACCGGGAGGCCGCTACCGGCATAGCTACCCAATTGGCTCGCCGCTACGCCGACCACCCGGCCCTTGCTCTGTGGCACGTGCACAACGAATACGGCTGGAGCAACCACGCCTGCTACTGCGACGCCTCGGCAGAGGCGTTTCGTCGCTGGCTGCAGCAGCGGTATGCCACGCTGTCCGCGCTCAACGAGGCATGGGGCACCACTTTCTGGGGCCAGCGGTACGGCGACTGGGCTGAGATCGACCCGCCCCGGCTCGCACCACCCGGCGTAAACCCCGCCTTGCAGCTGGACTATCTACGTTTCTCCTCCGACGAGTACCTGGACTGCTTCCGAATCGAGCGGGACATCCTGCACCGGCTCGCCCCCGGCGTGCCCGTGACGACGAACTTCATGGTGCCCAACTGCAAGTGGGTGGACTACTGGAAGTGGGCCGCCGAAGTCGATGTGGTCTCCAACGACCATTACCTGCAGGCTGAGCGGCCGGACAACCACATCGAACTGGCCATGGCGGCCGACCTCACCCGGTCAGTCGCGCGTGGCCGGCCCTGGCTACTTATGGAGCACTCCACCGGCGCGGTCAACTGGCAGCCTCGCAACATCGCCAAAGTTCCCGGCGAGATGCGCCGCAACAGCTTCGCACACATCGCCCGCGGCGCCGACTCCGCGATGTTCTTCCAGTGGCGCGCCTCCCGCTTCGGGTCGGAGAAGTTCCACTCCGCGATGGTGCCGCACGGCGGCACCAGCACCCAGATCTGGCGTGACGTCGTCCGGCTCGGCGCCGATCTGTCCAACCTGGACGAGCTAGTCGGCACCCGGGTGGTGTCGGACATCGGCATCGTGTGGGACTGGGAAACATGGTGGGCCCTCGAACTGGAGTGGCGCCCGTCCGTCGACCTGAGTTACCTCGACCGGCTATCGGCGTACTACGAACGCGCCTGGCGGGCGAACCGCACCGTCGACTTCGTCCAACCCGAGGGCGACCTGTCCGGGTACCCGATGGTGCTCATCCCGAGCCTGTACCTGATGTCCTCCTCCTGCGCCGCGAATCTCGCGGCATACGTCCGGGGCGGCGGGACGCTGGTGGTTTCCTACTTCTCCGGCATCGTGGACGAGATCGACACCGTGCACCCCGGCGGACACCCGGGTGCGCTGCGCGACCTGCTCGGCCTGTCGGTGGAGGAGTTCCTGCCGCTGCGTGCCGGAGACCGTGTCCGCCTGGAGCGGAGTCTGACCGCCGATGTCTGGGCCGAGCGCCTGGTCCTGGCCGGGGCCGAGCCGGTGCTGCGGTATCTGGACGGGCCGGCCGCCGGCGAACCCGCCGTCACCCGCCACCGCGTCGGCCAGGGCACCGTCTGGTACGTCTCCACCCGTCTCAACGGCCGTGACCTCGATTTAGTGCTGCGGGAGGCTGGCCTTACCGCCCGCGACGGTCTCCCGGACGGCGTGGAGCTGGTCAGGCGGGTCGGCGACTCAGCCAGCTATCTGATCGCGATCAACCACACCGACCGGGACGTTGAGGTGGCCGCTTCTGGCAAGGAACTGCTCACCGGCGCGCCCTGCCACGGCGTTCTACCGCTGCCAGCCGGCGACGTGCGGGTGCTGCGAGCCGCTTCCTGAGCACCTGGCCGCCCGCTGGACAGGGAAGTCACGGCGTAGCTTCAACACGGTCAGGAGGGTATCCGAGAACCGAAAACTCTCCTGACCGCCGCGGTGACAGTCGTTAAGTCACGGCGCCAACATCAAGACAGTCCACATTGGGTAGCCCTGCTGCCGTGGTCGGATCCAACCGGATGGTGTTGCTGCCCGCGTTCAGTGAGACCGTGAGGGTTTTGGTGGCCCACGTTGACCACGCGCCGGTGGACTCGAGCGAAACCGTTGCCACCGTGGAGCCATTGACCATCAGGTTCGCCGGCCGTGCGCTGCTGGCGCCGTTGGCGAACCGGACCGCGAGCGTCGCCGTACCTGCCGCCGACATATTCACTGCAAACTGGGCGTAGGCGCCGGTTGCGTTGTCACCGTTGCAGAAACCGCTGCCAGAATAGCCGGCATGATTGGAATCGATCGTCCCCTGACAAACCGCCGGCCCGGTCTCCGCCTCGTAACGTGTCGGTTGCGTGTCGACGGACGTCTTAACGAGTCCGAGGTCATCGACGAAGAGATATCCGTTGCCACTCGCCGCTCGGATGGTGACGATGGCGGTACCGGCGGATAGCGGGATGCCAGCGAGTTCTCGCCGGGACCAGCCGCTTGACGCCGGGACGTTGTACGTGCGCGAGTTACCGCTGGCGTCGGCGACCGTTACCTGGGCGGCGCTGAGCGAACCACTGGTCCTGGCGAACAGCGATAGCGCGTAGGTGCCGGCCGGCACGGTGATCTGTTGCCATACGCCACCCGCGTAAGACTGTGTGGCGCCGATCTGAAGCCCGAAGCGAGAGCCGTTCGCGCCGCCGTTGACGTTGGTCACGATGGAGCTAGGCCCCGACTCGCGAAAGTTGGCCCACCCCTGCACCTGGGGGACGATGATGCGGTCGGCCTGGAAGTTCGGGTTGAGAACATAGTTGTTCTGTGGCCCGACCCGCCACTCTCCGGTCGTGGCATTGAACTGCCACTGGCTCACCGAATGGAACTGCGGCCGCGCACCGGACTTGGTCACCGGCATCCACTGGTTGTACCCGATGCCGTTCCACGCGAAGTCGGCCCACCGGTCACCGGCGTAGATCACCGCATTCTGCACGGTTCCCTTGACCGTCACGAAGAATCCGGTCTGGGTCACGTGACTGTAGTCCATCTCGGTGCCCTGGAGCGTGTACTCGCTCGTGTAAGCGCCTTGGATGTTGCTGCTGGTCGATTCGATGACGTGCGTGACCGAGGTGTTCCAGCCGTGCAGGTCCGACGCCGCGTGGTAGTACTTGCCGTCGAGCTTGAACATGGCGTTGCCTTCACGGCCGGAAGCGTTGTAGCCGATCTGCACCCCAGGCTCCACCCGCAGCGAGTCAGACTCCCTGAGCTTGCCGACGAATGCGCGAGCACGCCCGGACCGGTTCGAGAAGATGAGGTAGTCCTTCCCGTCGTCGTCGGTAAAGACGGTCTGGTCCCCCGTGCCAGTCGTCGGCGAGTTGACGATCTGGGTCTGGAAGTAGCCGTAGCCGAAGTTGTCGGTAGGCGAGTCGCCCTGCAGGAACAGCACGCCGTCACCGCCCCTCGAGGGCAGGTAAGCCTGCACGACAAGCACGTACTTTCCGGTGTTCTCGTTGTACGAGACGCCAAGGCGTCCCACCCAGGCCGCCGAGCCGAGGGTGGTTCCGCTGCCCAGGCTCGTGGACCGGGTAGCGACGCGGTTCTCGAATTTCCAGTTCACCAGATCCTTTGACGAGTACACGGGGATCGAGACGAACGACACGTCCCCGTCGTACTTCCTCGTTGGATTGGCCCGGTAGAGCTCGGCGCCGGTGTAGTGCACGCCGTACCAGTAGTAGGTGTCGCCGAACCGGAAGACTCCACCACCCTGCGAATAGATGGGGTTGCCACTTGTGTCATTCCAGAACACGTCGTTCGTGATGGTCTGGAAGGTACCCGCATCGGCAGCGACCAGGTTGTCGGCGGCGGTCACCAGCGCCGTCTTCGCGGCGGCGACTTCCGGTGCTGTTGCCGACGCATCGGCAGCGACACTTGCCGCGCTGTCCAACGCCTTGGCGAAGGGCGCCCAGGAGTCGCCGGAGTACCCGCTCGCAGAGCGAGTCCGGTAGTCCGCGACCAGGCTCTTCAGGCCACGAACCATCACCAGCCCATCAGTGGCGCTCTGAAGTTTCGCGCGCGCCGTACGGCGCCCAGTGGGATCCTCCTTCCCCTGTTGGATCAGCGTCGCCGCCGCATTCCTGGCCGACGAGAAGGACTTCCAGGAGTTGGCGGTATAGTCCGCGGGCTCGTACTTCGCGACGTTGTCGTAGAGACCCACAAGTGTGTCGGCCGAGGCGGCCTCGCTGGTCGTGGTCGCCGCGGAGATGGGACCGGCTGTCGCCATCACCATGAACAGCAATGTCGCGGCGACCAACCCTCCTCGCTTCAGGTTCTTGCGTGACCTATGTTTCATGCTGCTGCCTTTCGCTCATATCGAACTGCGCGCTCTGTCCACCTTTCATTCCGAGGGGTCACGACGGTCCACATTGGGCTACCGTGCCGCTGCGGTCGGATCCGACTGCATGTTGCTGCCGGCGTTCGGCGAGGCGGACAGGACCTGTTGTCCAGTACGACTCGTCGCCCAGGGCTGCTCCGCTCTGCTGAGGGAATCAGGCCGCGATGAACCCGGAACGGCATGACTGCTCAAACTGACGCCATACCGCTGAGCCGGAACGACCTTCGGGTGTCCCTGCCATCCAGTCCTTCACGATCTCGGCTTCATCCGCTGTCGTGATCCGGTCTTCCCTGCGCCACTTGGGCGCACTCCGGCCGATCAAGCTGACGCTCTGGCGCTCATGCTTTCCAGTGCGGGCTTTCGCCGATCTTCGGAGCACCTGCTTCACCTGCGGAAGCAGGTCGAGCCTTCCTTGCCTCAACGCTTCACCGACGCCTACACACGACTCCGGCCACCGTGGGCCGGCCGTCAGCCCTTCGGGATAGTTCTCTGCATGGCCCCCTCCGGCGTCACGCTGGGTTTCGTGGCTGTGAGCGCTCCCAGTTTCCAACCAAAATCGAGTGCTGTCAATGGTTAGCTTCCCGGGTAGACCTTTGGTCGTCAGGTGGTGCGAACTCCGGGAGCGCTCACAGCCAGGGGCAAGATCCCGGTTATCGAGGCGACAAATCCCTGAGCGGGAAGACTGGTGGGGCGGCGCATGGTCCACTGGCCACACCGCAATGTCGACAAGCGCCCCGGCCGAGATGCGCGGCGGGGACACGGTTCGGCAGGCCCAGGACGAGGTCGCCTTGGGCCTGCCGACTAGAACTCGGAGAACCTAAATTCCGAGAACCTAGAACTCCGAGTAGACGGAGATGGCGGGCAGGGGCCGGCTCTGGTAGTCGAACAGGGCCTGGTTTTCCCACGCGTTGCCGGAGTTCGGGTCGTACGGGTCCCAGCCGGATCCGCGCACCGCGGTCCAGGTCGGCTCCCAATAGAAGACGCCGAGCCCGCGCCCGTTCGGGACGTTGGCTACCACGCGGAACACGTCCCGCAGCTGCTGCGCCTGACCCGCTGGAGTGGCCGGGTAGCCGCACCGCTGCTGATGCGTCGACTCGAAGATGTTGCCGGTGGAGTCGTTCTGCGCCAGCGTGAACCCGTAGGCGGTCTCCATGACCATCACAGGTTTGCCATACCGGGCGGAAACGTCGTTGAGATTGTTCTGCAGCTCCGCCAGTGACCCGTGCCAGTAGCAGTAGTAGGACGCCCCGATGATGTCGAACGGCACGCCACGGCTGGTCGCGTTGTCGAACCACCACCGGTACGTCGAATTGTTGCCACCCCGGTCGAGGTGCAGCATCACCCGGGTCGAGCTGGATACCGCCTTGGCTGCGTTCGCCCCGGCTGTAAGCAGCTGCGCCAGGTTGTTCCAGTTGTCGGTGTGCCCGTCCGGCCACAGCATGCCGTTGGTGGTTTCGTTGCCGATCTGGGCTATGTCCGCTGGCGTGCCTTGGGCGGCGAGTCCGCTGAGTACGTCGTAGGTGTGGTTGTACACCGCGGTCCGCAGCTGGCTGAAGCTCAGGTTCCGCCAAGCGGCCGGTTTGGTCTGCTGGCCCGGGTCGGCCCACGAGTCCGAGTAGTGGAAGTCGATGATCAGGCCCATGCCGAGCCCCTTGATGCGCCGCGCCATCTCCAGCACCCGGGACTTGTTGTTGAACCCGTCAGGGGGGTTGACCCAGACCTTGAGCCGGGCGTAGTTCATGCCGCTGTCGCGCAGCAGCACCAGCGGGTCGACCCGGTTGCCGTTGGCGTCATAGTAGACGCCACCGAACGCCTCGTTCTTGGCCAGCGTGGAGACGTCGCCGCCCTTGATCTGGACAAGCCCGGAACCCCCGCCGCCGCTGGAGACCAGCTCGACGTCGTCGAAGTTGATCCAGTTTCCGGCATTCGCGTTGGACACAAAGCTGATCGTGCACTGGCCGGCACTGACCGTGGCGGTCACCGAGATCTGCACCCACGTACTGCCGGAGGTCTGCGGGATGTTCGTGCGCGGCTCCGGGCTGGCGCCACAGTTACGTAGCGCGATATAGGCTGCGTTCTGGCCGCCGCTGGAACGCACCCACACCCGCAAGGTGTAGCTGCCGTTGGGCACGTTGCTGAAGTACTGGTAGGTCTCCACCTGGTAGGCGGACGACGCCCAGTGAGCCAGCCGGTAGCTGCCGCTGCGGCCGCCTGGTTCGGTGTACGAGGCGCTGGTCTGCCCGGCGCCGGACCACTCCTCCCAGGCGCTGGGGGTCTGGGTCCGTCCGTTCGCCTCGAAACCGGGATTTACCACGGTCGGGGCAGCCTGGGCGTGGGCGGGTGGTAAGACAGCCGCGGTCACCAGCGCGGCGGCGAGCACCGCGAACGTTCGTCGGAATAGTCGCCCTGTCATGGGCATTCGATCCTCCATTCGGCGTGATGTCTGATGGCAGCGCTCACAACCAGAAACCCAGACGCAACGCCGGACGGAAGCACTCCCGACACAACCAGTCGACCTGCCTCGCTGTCAAGAGCACAGCAAAGGTCGTCGAACGACGTCCTCATGCAGACGGTAGGCGACACGGCGTTCTACCGGTGCCGGCCGGCGACGTGCGGGAGCTGCGAGCCGCTTCCTGAGCTCATGGCCGCCTTGCGACCCGGCGGGCAAGGTGCCCGTATTACGCGTGGAGCAGCCCGGGAGAGAATGGAAGCATGACAGAATCCCGCGGCCGCGCGCCTCGACGACCCCGCCCAACCATGGATGATGTGGCGCAGGTGGCGGGCGTGTCCCGGGGCACGGTGTCGCGGGTGCTCAACGGTGGGCACTACGTGTCGGCTCCGGCCCTTGAAGCGGTGCAGCGGGCGATCCGCAAGACCGGATACGTGGTCAACCAGCACGCGCGCAGCCTCGTCACCCAACGCTCCGACTCGGCCGCCTTCATCCTCGCCGAGCCGCAGGACCGGCTGTTCGAAGACCCCAACTTCAACATCCTGCTGCGCGGCTGCACCCAGGCACTGGCCGAGCGCGACATCACCCTGCTGTTGACCATCGCCGGTACTCAAGAAGACCGCAAGCGCATCGGACGCTATGTGACCGCCGGACACGTCGACGGGGCGTTACTGGTCTCCGATCACGCAGGCAGCCCACTCATCGACGAACTGCACTCCCGCGGATTGCCCGTCGTCGCCTGCGGACGACCCCTCGGGCATGAACGCGACGTCTCATACGTCGCCGCCGACGACCGCGACGGCGCCCGGCAAATGGCCACCTACCTGCGGTCACGCGGCCACCGCACTATCGCCATCATCACCGGCCCTCTGGACACCTCTGGCGGCGTGGATCGGCTGGCCGGATACCGCGACGCGCTCGGCGAACCCGACCCCATGCTGGTGGTAGCCGGCGACTACACCCGCGCCTCCGGCGAGGCCGCGATGGAACAGCTGTTGCGCCAGGCCCCAGACCTCGATGCCGTGTTCGTCTCCTCCGACCTCATGGCCGCTGGAGCGATCACCACGCTCCATCGGGCTGGCAAGCGGGTTCCCGCGGACGTGGCCGTGGGCGGGTTTGACGACTCGGCCGTGGCCACCGCCTCCGTACCCCGGCTAACCACGGTCCGCCAGCCGCTGTCACGGATCAGTACTGAAATGGTCCGCCTCCTGTTGACCAGCATTGCAGGCGAGCAGCCGTCAGCGGTCATCCTGCAGACCGAGCTCGTGGTGCGCGAGTCCGCGTAGCCGCAACGAAGTTACCCTGATGCCCTTCGGCGCCGCCCTGCGTTCAGCGGTGAGCGCTCCCAGCACGAAGCGCCCAACAGAGTAAGCAGAGCAGCGTAGTTGCGGCCTATCGACGGTCCTGCTTAATGAACCGTCGGCCTCGGCGTCGGAAGCGCTGGCCGCATGACCGCTCGGCGACCCGGCGACTCATCCTTGACCGTTGTTGACAAATATTTAAAAGTGTCCACTCTTGAGTGCTTATCCGGGCAACCATCTCGCTCATGTCCCGCACCACCCACCCGGAGGGAGATGCTGAAATATGAAGCGAAGAGTGGCCGCCGTAGCGGCGTCGATTCTGGCCGCCGCAGGTCTGAGCGCCGCCGGCGAGGCTAGCGCAGCGCCTCGAGCCGATGTCGCAAGCCCAGCCGCGAGCTCGGTAGCCGGCGTCTCACCACAGATAATCGCGGCGTTGCAGCGTGACCTGCGCCTGTCCGCAGAACAGGTACGCGCCCGGCTGGCACGCGAAGATGTGGCGGCTCACACCGAAATGCTGTTGCGTCAGCGGATAGGCGCGAGTTTCGCCGGAGCGTGGCTAATCGGTAACGCCGAGACACTGGTCGTGGGCATCACCGATGCCGCCCAGGCAGACGCCGTGCGCTCCGCCGGCGCCAAGCCATTGCTGGTGACCCACAGTGAACAGCGCCTCAACGCGATCAAGGCCGTTCTGGACGGTGCCAGCTCGAAAGCGACACGCCAGGTGGCCGGCTGGTACGTCGACGGCGCCAGCAACAGCGTTGTGGTCATCGCCCACACCCTGGCCGCCGGTGAGGAGTTTGCGGCGGCTTCGGGCGCCGAGCCCGAGGCCATCCGCGTCGTCGTGTCCAACGAGTCTCCCGAACCGCTCTACGACGTACGCGGTGGGGACGCCTACTACATCAACAACCGGATCCGGTGCTCGATCGGCTTTTCCGTAGTCGGCGGGTTCGTCACAGCTGGACACTGCGGTTCGGCCGGATCTACCACGGCGGGCCATAACAACGTCTCACAGGGCACGGTGCAAGGTTCGTCGTTCCCGGGCAACGACTACGGCTGGGTGCGAGTCAACTCCAGCTGGACGCCGAGGGGCGTGGTAAACAACTACGCTGGCGGAACCGTCGCGGTAGCGGGCTCGCAGGAGGCGTCCATCGGCGCGTCAGTCTGCCGCTCGGGTTCGACCACCGGCTGGCGGTGCGGCACCATCCAGGCCAAGAACCAGACCGTCAACTACGCTGCCGGCCCGGTGTACGGGATGACGCGCACCAGCGCTTGCGCCGAAGGCGGCGACTCGGGCGGGTCGTTCATATCGGGTAACCACGCCCAGGGAGTCACATCAGGCGGATCGGGCAACTGCACAAGTGGCGGCACCACATTCTTCCAACCGGTCAACGAGATCCTGTCGGTGTACAGGCTGACGCTGGTCACCTCCGGCGGTGGTGGAGGATCCACCTTCAGCCTGGTTGGCGCCGGCTCAAGCAAATGTATCGACGCGGCGAGCGCCTCCCAAGCCGACGGCACCATGTTGATCATCTACACCTGTCACGGCGGGACCAACCAGCGCTGGACGCAGACCGCTGCCGACGAACTGCGGATCTACAACAACACCAAGTGCATGGATGCGGGTGCCAGCCAGCAGGGCACCCAAGTGACGATCAACTCCTGCAATGGCAGCAACAGCCAGAAGTGGACGTTGAACGCCAACGGCACCATCAGCAACGTCCAATCCGCTCGGTGCCTCGACGTCAACGGCGGGAGCACCGCTAACAACGCTGCTGTCATCGTGTGGAGCTGCCACGGCGGCTCGAACCAGGTTTGGAGCCGTCAGCCCTAAGGAGAGTTGCGGGTGGGGCCATCGCTCCACCCGCAGCTCAACCATCATCAGACAGCTTCCGGCGCACGTCTTGGACTGGGTTTCGCACGTCGTAGGTGCGTAGGCGGCCGCACATGCCAAAGCGCTGGGTGGGGCTCGGCGGCGCTTGCAGCCGCGCGGCCGCACTGAGGTGGTTCCCGTCGCCGCGAGCGAGTGCGTCGAGGATGGCGGCGGTGTGGCGGGCTTGGCTGGCGACGGTTTCTTCCCATATCTGGCGCCATTGAGCGGCCAAGGGTTGGACCAAGGCGGTCGCGTCGCAGTAAAAGCGCTCGAGCGGCCCGCGGTCGCCCGATGAGGTGGCCTTGACCAGCCGCTGGAAGCCTTCGACGGCGAGATTGCGTCGTTTCTGCGCGGCGTTGTCGAGTACCGGTTCCGGCTCGCCGTATGGCAGGGTCGCGGCGTGCCGATAGCGGTCCGGGTCGGTGACGATCTCTGGTGGAAAGGTCATCACGGCGTCTCCGGCCTCGGGCAGGCCCCCGTTTGACATGATCACAATCAGTCGGAGGCCGCCACGGTTGACGGCACGGTGGATGGTGCCGGGGGTGAACCAGACCACGGTCCCCGGTTGCAGCGGTGTCTCGTGGAACCCGGACAGGTCGAGGGTGTGGAGAGCGCCGCTGCCTTCAACCACGACGTATGCCTCGGTGGAGGCGGTGTGCAGGTGCGGTGTGCCGCCGATGAGCCCGTCGGGGCAGGTGCTGTTGTAGACCGCAAGGTGGCTGACAGAGGTGCCACCAGGAAAGGCGTGACTCACGACGGCACTCCCTGGGGAGGGGCAAAGTTCCGGCTCAGGATGGAACGACCAAGGTCGGCGAGGTGGGCGGTTCCCTCGTCACCGTGATCCCCGGTGGCGATGACGACCGCGTAGCGGAAGCGGACCGTGTCGTGGTCCGGCACGGCGAGCTCCTCGCTGAAGAACGGCGCTGGACACAAGCATGCGAACTCTTGGCTGCGCACGAACCACTGCGGCGGGTGTTGCGGGTTCGCGGTGTCGTCCACCATGACGATGGTGGACCGCCGGCCGCTCTCGTCGTGGCGACCGCGGAAGGCGAACCATTCGGCCCGTACGCCGCGCAGGTCGTCGCCCGATCCGGTGCCCTGCGGCGCCTGGACGGTGCCACCGGTGAACGACCGTGGCCCGCGCCAGAACAGCCCGCCGTAGCCTGCGTTGGGTCGGCCCTTGGTGGTGGGCGATCCGATGTAAAGCGTGTCGCCTGACACGTTGGTCATCGCAGACTCGAAGGTGAGTACCCAGGAAGTGTCGTCGATGAGCACGGCGGTCAGAGCCCGTTGCTCGTCGATGACAGGTGCGCCAGCTTGGGATGTCCAGTCAAGACGGTGGGCGATACGGAGGGAGCTGCCCTGGGAGGAAAGAGCGATCAGCTCGCGATGGGTGGCGCTGCCGTTGTTATCCAACTGAACGTAGCTGCCATCCACGTAAGTAGGGCCACCCCAGAAGTTGTGCTCCCCGACGTGCGGCAGCGACCAGGCGATCCCTTTGTGCCAGACGTGGTCGTGCGGTCGGAACAGGCTCACCTCGTCGCCGGCAAGGGTGCGGATCGGATGCAGGTACGGCTTGGGCGACTCCAGAACCGGCGTGTCCGGGTGGTACACGTAGGTGAACAGCTCCACGCCGGCCGCAGTGCCGGTAATCGAGCTGCCCACGGCATGTATCGCTTGCATGGTGTGCGTCACGGGCTAGCTGCTTCCTTCCAGGGTGCGCCGGCGCCGTCCATTCGCGTCGTGAACGGGCTGTCCGGTCCGATCTGCCCACTGCGGACACGCTTGCCGGTGAACGCCGACGCGTAGAGCGCCGCGACGAACTCCATCGTGCGCCGGGCGTCAGCGAGCCTGACCGGTGGCGGCTCGCCGCGATCGAGGGCGTCGAACACCGCTTCGATCTGTGCGGCATGGCCGCTGGGTACGTTCTGGCCGTCTGCGGTCCACTCGGCAAGGAGGGTGTCATGGCCCGGTGCCGGGGTGAAGGTCCAGTCCTTGTCGTCGTACCCGTAGAGGTGCTCGACCTCGACGGTGGCGTGCTCGTAGTCGAATCGCAGCGCGGAGGTCTGTCGTGGCGAGATGACCGAGTTGACCACGGAGGCGACCGCGCCGTTGTCGAAGCTGACCAGGGCCATCGACACGTCTTCGGTATCGGTGGGCCGTGCCTGGCGGACGGCCAGGGCGGTGACTTCGATCCATGGCCCGAGGACCGACAGCAGCAGGTCGAACTGGTGGATGCCGTGGCCCATGGTGGGTCCTCCACCCTCGGACTCCCACGTGCCGCGCCACGGGGCAGAGAAGTAGGCGTCGTCGCGATACCACTGAGTGGCGCAGGTGGCCAGCAACGGCCGGCCGAGATCGCCGGCCGCGGCCAATCGTCGCAACCGGTTCGCGGCCGAGCCGAAGCGGTGCTGGAACACGGTGGCCACATGGCCGGTGGATAGGCGTTCGGCTTCGACCATCTCGTCGAATTCGGCCAGGGAAAGGGTGGGAGGCTTCTCCACCAGGACAGTGACCCCGGCGCGCAGGCATTGCACGGCAAGCGGGGCGTGCTGCTCCGGCGGAGTGCAAAGGTGGACGAGGTCCACCTGCTGCGCGTCCAGAAGTTCGGCCAGACCGTCGTAGGCGTGCGGCACGTCCCACCGATCGGCGAACGCCTTGGCTCGGGTCGGGTCGACGTCGGCAACAGCGACGAGGTCGGCGCGGTGCCACAAGTCCTTCAACGCCCGTCCATGGGCGACGGCGATCCCTCCGGTGCCGACGATCGCGGTCCGGTACCTGCGATCGGACATCTGCGTCCCTTCACTTTCCCTCAGGCGCGCCAGCCCCTCGGGGCTGGCGCGCCGGTTGCGTTATGCGCGGTCGATCTCAACCTGTAGTTCCTTGATGAACGCGGCCGCCGCCTCATCCGGTGTTGACCGTCCAAACAGGACCGCCTCGGTGTGGCGCTTGAGAATGGCCTCGATGCTGCTGGCGCCATTCGGGGTGACCCGCGGCGCTGGACCCACCTTGATGCTGTCCAGGTAGGCGACGGCCGCCTTGTCGGTCTCGGTCAGCTGCGAGGCGATCATGGCTCGGATCTTGTTGTTGGCCGGCACGCCGCGGTCGGTGAGCAGCACGTTTGCCGCCGCCTCGCTATTGGCCAGGAAATCGACGAACAAGGCGGCTTCGGCGGGGTATTTGGAACGCGACGAGACCGACCAGAACATCGACGGCTTGTAGTAGGCACCCGGTGACTTGGCCTGGGCCTCGCCAGGAAGCTTGAGCAGCTTCAGATTCTGGCCGCTGGCCTTCGTCAGCGAGGTGAGCTGGGTGTTCCACCAGGTGCCGAAGACCGAGCTGTTGGTCGCGGTGCCCGACTGGTCCAGCCCGGCGCTGGCCCGCTCGATCGTCACCGACGGTTGGGGCGCGATGCCCGTCTTCGCCAGATCTGCCAGGTAGGACCAATAGCCGGCCAGGACATCCTGCGGGATTACGACGTTGCCCGTGTCGTCGTAGAGCGACGCGCCAGCCTGGCGAGCCCAGATGTTCACACCGCCGGCGTCGAAGCCCCAGGACTGCACGCCGGTCACTTTTCCGCCGCTGGCCTTGGAGATCTGGTCGCCGATGGTCTTGAGGTCGTCCCAGGTCCAGGAGCTGTCATCGGGTAGTTGTGCGCCGTACTGGGCAAGGAGATCGGTGTTGACCACCATCGAATAGACGGTCAAACCGACCGGCACCGCGTACTGCTTGCCGTCCACCTGACCGGTGGCCAGGGCGTTGGGGTCGAAGTCCGCGGTCTTCAGGTGCTTGCTTGCCGTAGCGAGGTCGAACAGCGCGCCGCGTTCGGCGTAGGAGGCCAGGTACAGTTCGTCCATCTGGATGACATCAGGGGCGTCGTTCGCAGCGACCGTGGTGGCCAGGCTCTCCCAGTAGCCGTTCCAGTCTTTGAACTCACCTTTGACGGTGATGTTCTGATGTTCCTTCTGGAAAAGATCGATCACTTGCTGGGTACGCTCATGGCGGGCGTCCGAACCCCACCAGGTGAAGCGCAGGGTGACCGGCTTGTCCGACAGCTCAAGGTCGGAGTTCGAGCCGCCGCTGCCACACGCGGGCAGGACCAGTGCGCTGGCCAACGCCAGCGCCACCGCACCTGACGCACGACGCGTTCGGAAAATACGCATGATCGTGTCTCCTTCACAGTGGTGCGAGGAGGTGCTACTTGCCTCCAGTGGTGGCGATGCCCTTGACCAGGTAGCGCTGGCCGAGCAGGAATGCCAGGAAGACCGGCATGAGTGACACGACGCTCATCGCGAACATGGAGCCCCAGGATGTGGCGACGGTCGAGTCGACAAATGAACGTAGGGCGACCGGCACTGTGTACAGGTCCGGATCGGTCAGGTAGATGAGCTGGCTGAAGAAGTCGTTCCAGGTCCAGATGAAGGTGAAGATCACCGTGGTGGCCAGGGCCGGCTTCATCAGCGGCAAGATGATCTGCAGGAAGATCCGCCAATGACCACAGCCGTCGATGCGTGCCGCCTCATCCAGTTCTCGTGGCAGGCCACGGATGAACTGCACCATGAGGAAGACGAAGAACGCGTCGGTAGCCAGTAGCTTCGGCACGATCAGGGGCAGGAAGGTGTTGATCCAGTCCAGCTGTGAGAAGAAGATGTACTGCGGCACGATGATCACGTGGATCGGCAGCATGATCGTGCCGAGCATGATGGCGAACCACATCCGCTTGCCCGTGAATTCCAGGCGAGCAAACGCGTAGGCCGCCATCGAACAGGACACCAGGTTGCCGATGATGCAACCCAGCACCACGATCGCCGAATTGAACAGGTAATGCCCGAACGGCGAGGCGAGCGCCTCCCAGCCGTCGGCGTAGTTCTGGGTTTGCAGGCTTTCCAGAACCAGGCCGGGCCGACGGAAGATCTCGTTGTTGGGGCGTAGCGAGCTGACCACCATCCACAACACCGGGTAGAGCATGACCAGCGCTAGCAGGCACAGGCTCAGGTGTTTGACAGCGGATCGCGTCCAGCCGACGGACCACCTGCGCCGGCGCGACGCCTGTGGCGGCGGCGCCGTCCCACTCGGCCGGTCGGTTAAGGCGGATCCCCGGAGGCGGTTGGTGAGGTCAGTCATCGTAGAAGACCCAATACTTGGCGGCCCAGAAGTTGACCGCGGTGAGTGCAGCGATGATCATCAGTAACAGCCACGCCAGCGCCGACGCATAACCCATGTCGAAGCTGTTGAAGCCGCGGTGGTACAGGTAGAGCGTGTAGAACAGCGTGGAGTCCGACGGTCCCCCGCTGCCGCCAGAGACCACGAACGCCTGCGTGAACGACTGGAATGCGTGAATGATCTGCAGGACCAGGTTGAAGAAGATGATGGGCGACAGCAGCGGCAGCGTGACGCGCCAGAACATGATCCATTTGCTGGCGCCGTCGACGGCGGCGGCTTCGTAGTACATGATCGGGATCTGGCGCAACCCAGCGAGAAAAATGATCATCGGGGCGCCGAACGTCCACACATTGAGCACGATCAGTGTGGACAGTGCCGTGCTCGGATCGGAGATCCAGCCCCGGCCCTCGATCCCCACCAGCGCGAGTAGTTGGTTGACCAGACCCTCGGCGCCGAAGATCTGCCGCCACAGCACCGCGATAGCCACACTGGACCCCAGCAGGGACGGCAGGTAGAACGCGGACCGGTAGAACGCCAGCCCGCGCAGGCCACGGTCCAGCAACATCGCCAGCGCCAACGCGCAGGCCAGCTGTAGTGGCACCGACACCATCACGTAGGTGAACGTCACGCCGAGCGCTTGGTGCAACCGCTCGTCGGACAACATCCGCGTGAAGTTGTCGACGCCGTTGAACTTTGGCGGCTGGATCAGGTTGTAATCGGTGAAGCCGAGCACCAGCGACGCCACGATCGGGCCGATCGTGATCAGCCCCAGCCCGGCAAACCATGGCAGCAGGAACGCAAGGGCGGTCCGGTTGTCCCGTTTCTGGGGTGAGCCGCGCGTGCTCCCCTTTATGCGCCGCAGGTCGCCGAGCGCACTCATCCGCCGTCCCTCCGCAAGTGACTCATCGCCCGGGCAGGTGGTCCTACTTGGACTGGGAAAACGTTTTCCACACTTTGCACCTCCGGCTGCGGGCAGTCAAGAGTTTCCGGCGGATTACGAGACCTGCCTCGCCCGGAAGGCAGCGGAAACAGCCGGGCGGATGAGGGTGGTCGGCCTGCGGTCGATGCAGACCGTCTGTCTACCTACGCCATCCGGGAGCTGGCGCGAACGGCCGGGCGTATGGGGTGGGCGCGCGTGCCGGTCTGGCCCGCCCACGTTTGCGCTGGGCTACGCCCGCCCGGCATCACCATCCCCGCGGTGCCACTGGAGGTCACATGTCAACCCGCAGGGCTTTGCCCGGGTCAGGTCCCTGGGCGGGTGCTGTCGCGGACCACCAGCTCGCCGCGTTCGGTCGTGCGCCGAGGTTCGCCGGGGCCGCCGAGGGCGAGGCGGATGGCGTCCCGCCCGATGCGGGCGAGCGGGACGGCGACGGTGGTCAGCCGGGGTGTGACGTCGGTGGCCAGCGGGATGTCGTCGAACCCGGTGACCGAAACATCCAGCGGCACACGAATACCGGCCGCACGTAGGGCGGACATCGCGCCGATGGCGATCACGTCGTTGGCGCAGACCAACGCGTCGGCCCGCAGCGGCCCGCCGGCCAGCAGCCGTCCGATGGTCTCGAAGCCGCCTCGTCGGCTGACCTCGCAGTTGACGACCTGGATGTCGTCCGGGTCTAGACCGCCCTGGACGAGGCCGTCGGTGAAGCCGGCGGCTCGGGCGCTTACGTTGGCCCTCTCGGCGGCACCGGCCAGGATCGTGGCCCGCCGATGCCCCGTCCCGGCCAGGTAGGTGCCGATAGCCGCCGCGCTTGCCCGGTTTTCCACGCTGATCGTGTCGAACGGCATGTCGGTGTCGCCGAAGATGACCACCCGGCCGCCGTCACGCTGGTAGGCGAGCAATTCCCGCAGCAGCCGGCCATCCAGCACGTCGGCGTTGATACGGCTGGAGGTCAGCACCAGTGCCCGCGGTCTCAAGGCGCACATCAGGCGGACGGTCTCCAACTGCCGTTCGGGCGTTCCGGCTGTCGACGCGACGGTTACGAACGCGTCGACCGTTCGGGCCTCCCGCTCCATCGCGGCGACGACGAGCCCGATCGACGCCGTGGTGAGGTCGTCGGCGACGAGCGCGATCGCATCACTGCCCCGGCGCATAGCGCGAGCCGAGGCATCGGCCGTGTAGCGCAGTGTGGCCGCCGCAGCGAGCACCCGCTCCATGTATTCGGGGGCGACCGTGCGAGAACTGCCTCCAAGCACCCGGGACGCGGTCGACACCGACACACCGGCGGCAGCCGCGACGTCATGCAGCGTGACTGTGGGCCTGGCTGGGTGGGGCACGTCGTTCCTCCCGGGACAACCGATCCTTCGGCCGCCATTGCCGGTGACCACGACGATACCCGACCGCGGCGCGGCGGCCCCGGTTCACCGCGACGGGGTGCTATCCCGCAGGATCACGCTCGTCGGCACGCGTATCACGGGCTGCTGGGGGTCGTCGCCAAGCGCCAGTTCCATCGCCATCACGCCGACCTGGTGTAGCGGGATAGCCACCGTGGTCAAGGCCGGATCCAGGTCGGCGCACCAGCTGATGTCGTCGAAGCCGGCGACCCCGACATCCCTTCCCGGTGTGAATCCCGCGTCGCGGATCGCTGTCATGGCGCCGATTGCCATCACATCGTTCACCGTGACGATGGCATCGACCGTGGGCGGCCCGCCGTCTAGCAGCCGCCGCGTCGCCTCGTAGCCGCCGTCGCGAGTGAACCGGGTCTCCACCACGAGCGGCTCCGGCATACCCGCTTCGCGCAGCCCGGCCAGGAATCCGTCACACCGGTCCCGTGACGTGCGGATCTTACGTGCGGCGGACAATACTGCGAACCGCCTGTATCCCCGCGAGACCAAAGCCGACGCGAGTTGCCGCCCACCGCCGGCATTGTCGATGGCGACTGTGGGAAACCTCAGGCTCTCCTGGCTGACCATGACGACCCGGCCACCCACCGCCTGGTACGCCTGCAACTCATCATCAAGGGTGGTATCGGTGCCCGCCCCGTCGATCCGGCTGCCGGCGACGATGATGACACGTGGCCGTTGCCCACGCAGCGTCCGCACGATCTGCAGTTCGCGAGCCGGCGAACGATCGGCGACGGCGACGGTCGGAATAAGCGCGTGAGCCTGCGCCGCCACGATCACCCCACTTGCTATCGAGGAGAAATACGGATCATCGATGTCGCTGACCACCAGCGCCGCCGTCGGGGTTGAGCCCAGGGCGATGGCCTGCGCGGACAGGTGCGGCTGGTAGCCCAGACGCTCGGCTGCGGCCACGACGCGTGAGATGTATTCCGGCCTTACCGTGCGAGTGCTGCTGCCGTTCAGCGCCCGCGATGCGGTCGCGACAGATACACCCGCCTGACGTGCGACATCGTGCAACGTCGGCGCGGCCTTCTGCTTACCGCGCCGCCCCGCCTCCATAACCAGCATTGTGCCACCGGGCGGCACACAGGAGCCCACTCGCCACTGATCGAGGCTTGACTATCGATATGGGTCGTGTTGGAATACGTTTTCCAGGTGCGTACGGATGCTCACACGCCAAGAGCGGCGGCCTCTTGGCGGTCCCGCGCTCCTAGCCCCGGCCCGACGGCACCGGGTGGACTTGTCGACGAGACGCGTCGTGCCGATCACTCCCATGGACGGCTCTGCCACCGTACGAGCGCTTCCAAACACGACAGAAGTTCCCGGAGGTGCAACGATGAACAACGCCTGGCAAAAAATCCAACGACTTACCAGGCTGGGTGCAGTATGCGTGCTCTTGGCCACGACTCTCGTCGCCATCCAAACCACTCAACCCGCCCAAGCGGCCGACGTTCCGCCGAATCCGCTCGACAAGCCCGGTTGGATCCTCGACAGGAACGACGAATTCAACGGCAGTCTCGACAACAACCTGTGGATCACGAACTACCTTGAATCGCGAACCCCGGAATCGCGGTCCAGGGCACGCTACGGATTCAGGAACAACGCTCTCGTCCTGCGGATCGACGGCGATCAGCCCACGTACTATTCCAACAATCCGATGAAGGTCTCCAGCATCCAGACAGGGCAAAGGACTGACCTACACAAGAATGATCGCTACGATCACTCGATCCCCACCATCATGAAGTACACGCCCCAGCACGGCTACTTCGAGATCCGCGCGAAGAGTAACGGCAGAAGTGGAATACACACCGCGTTCTGGATGATAGGCAAGCAAGACACGTGGGAGCAGCGCGGGGAACTCGACATCATGGAACACGCGGGCATCCATGGGCGCAGCCGGTTCAACTACAACCTGTTCAGGTGGTCAGATCCGAACCTCTCAGATTCCACCCAGAGCGTCAGCGTCGGTTTCGACATGACCACGGAGATGCACATCTATGCGGTCGAGTGGACCCCGACTCAGCTCAAGCTGTATGTCGACAATGTGCTGACGAGGACCATCAACCAGTCTCTGAAGTATCCGGCGGTGTTCCTCCTGGGTATCTATGAGAGCGCGGGATGGACCGGATCCGTGGATCCCAACGACGCTAGGCCGAAAGAGTTCGTCGTCGACTACTTCCGCGCCTACAAGAAGGACAGCGGAGGCGACGGCGACCTCGTCAACGGCGCCACTTACAAGATCAAGAATGCGGCTACCGGCCGGTACCTAGATTCAGAGACGAACGGCGTAGTGATCGCCACCGACCCCCACCAGTGGAACGACCAGGACTGGATCGCCACCCAGCAGTCCAACGGCACCTGGACGTTCCTTAACGCGGTGACCGGACGCTACTATCTGGACAGCGACGCCACGAATAACCGCGTCATCTGGAACAACGGGGAGATCTTAGGCGACTCGCGATGGCGAGTTGAGCCAGCCTCCGGAGGCTTCCGCCTCAACAACGACCGCTCCGATCGCTCCTACATGTATGCCACCTCGGCCGGTGAAGTGAAGTGGAACACCGGCTCGACCGACGGCAGCACGGTTTGGATCTTCGAGCGCAAGTAGCCGGATCGGAGTAAGCGTCCGTCAACCAGGCGCTTGCACGATAGCGAGGAGTCACATCAAAGGGATCCGGGGCCGGCGGCCATCGTGCTGGTCCCGGAGCCGTAAGCCGGGCAACAAAGGCCCCTCCCTGGCGACAGGCATCAATCCGTCGCACATCAATGGAGGACCCCCGTGAAGCGAATACCACCTGCGAGCCTCGCCCACCGACGTAACGATGCCCTCCGGGCGGAGAAAGCACACGCTCCAGAGAACACCCAAGTCCCTGTCGGCCTCGGTCGATATTCCAAGCTCACTCTGCCACGCAGCTCGGCGGTACCGCTGCTCGTGCGGTTAGAGGTGGAGCATGGTGCAAGCTAGCGAGCCAGCGAGCACTAGGGGCAGGTGGGGCCGGGAGTTGAGGCGCTGGCGTGCGCGTGCCGGCCTTACTCAGCTACAGCTTGCCGTGCGCCTCGGCTACGATCACACCTACATTTCGAAAATCGAAAGTGGCCACCGCCTGCCGCGCATCGAATTTGCCAGTCGAGCCGATGGCCTGCTCGATGCCGGCGGTAGCCTGATCGCCGCCGCTACTAGCGTGCTGACTGACAACCGTCCGGGAACTGTCCTATCTGGAGCCGCTTTCGCACCGTTACGCCGAATGGCGGAGGCGGCATACCTGCGGGAGTTGTCGACACTGCTTCGGCGTGGCCGTTTGCCGACGCTCGGGGTGACCTGCCCGCTGCATGACAATAACCTGTGTGAAGCTGATTCTCCGATCGCCACCCTGGCGGAACTCCTCGCCGGCGCCGTCCATACGACGATCGGCGTCGACGCGGTGCACGGTCTAATCACCCTGTTGCGCGGCTTCATCGATGCCGACCGGCGCCGGAGCACCACCGATGTCATCCCGGTGGAGCATACGCTGGGCGTTGTCATCGGTCTGATGCCCCGGGCGCGCGGGCGCATGGCCGTCGGCCTGATGCAGGTGGCGGCCCGCTACGCGGATCTGGCCGGATGGCTGCGGGTGGAGCAGGGTCAGTACGGGATCGGCATGATCTTGCTTCAGCGCGCTGTCGAGTGGGGACAGTCGTCTGGCAACGTCGCGACCGTCTGCGAGGCGTTGAGCCGGATGAGTATCGTCGCGCGTCTGGAGGGCGATGGGCTGACTGCGCTGGCCTACGCTGAGGCTATTGCGGCAGTGGAGCCGGCGCGCAGGTGGACGACCGTGCTCGCGGAGCTAGACGCCGCACGCTGTTACGCCCATGTTGGCGACCAACGCGAGTTCGAGGCACATATCAGCCAGGCGCAGCGGGCGGCCGGGCGGTTGGGGGATCACGACCTTCTGGAAGCTCCGTGGCTGTTCGGAGCGGAAGGCAACGCGTTCATCGCCTCACACGTGTCCGGCGGTCTACGTGATCTGACCGATGTGACCGGTGACGGTGCGATCGCGTCCCGGGCGACCAGGTCCGCGCAGGCATCGCTGGCCAGCATCCCGGCTTCGATGCATCCCAGCCGGATCCTGCTGACCTTGCGGGTGGCGGACACCTACGCGTGCCGCGGTGAACTGGAAGCCGCCCTTGAGGTGGCCCGCCCGGTCGTGGCGGAGGCAATATCCATTAAGACCGCTTTGATCCGTCAGGAGCTCGGCCGGCTGCGGATCAGGGTTGGCGCGCGGCTGGATGAGATGTGTTGACAGTTCCAGTCGGCGGGATCGCCGTGATCAGCCCTTCGTCGAGCCGAGGGTCAGGCCGGAGATTAACTGGCGCAGGAGGATGAAGAAGACGAGCAACGTGGGCAGGCGACAAGTACCGAACCGGCCGCGAGCAGGTTGTAGTCGGCGAAGTACTCGGCCCGCAGGTTGTCAGCGTGCTGGTGACCGGAAACTCCGTCGCGGTCATACCGCCGTTGCCGACCTTTAGCACGTCGGGTCGTTGTAAGCGCCCTGCTGGGCGAACGACTCCAACCCGACCAACTCCCATCGCATCGATATGGCTCGTTTGACACTACGATGCGCGCGAGTGACAATATGTGACACTCCGGTTCTGCGGGAGCCGGACAGGGCATTAGCAGCGAACTTGACGGCCTGTGCCTGCCTCGGTCGCTCGACGTGGAGCGCACTTCGTCGCACGGCGGCCTTCGGTGTTCCCCATCAGCACAACGCTCACGAGATCGGTCAATCCAATGCCAGCAACCTGTGCCACCAGTCCCTCACCACCTCACACCCGTTCCGTTGTCCGCCTTGTGGTCAGCCTTGTCAGCACGCTTGTCCTGGTGCCGGTCGTCGCACTTGCTGGCGCATCGTCGGCCAGCGCGGACACCAGCCAGTTCAGGGGCGTGAACTGGGCGGTACCGGGCGACAATTTTGTCCGAGGTTTGCTCGTCCTCGACGGGCTGAGCCAATCGGACAGCTACGCGACCGTCCGGGCAAAGGCAGACGCGATCTACAACGGGTTCACAAGCCAACTCGGCGTCAACACCGTGCGTTTGCCGATCAACACCCATACCGTCGGCTCATCGTGGTGGAGCGCCTATCGCGGCACGATCGACGCAGCCACCGCCAGAGGCTTCAAAGTCATCCTCGCCTACTGGGAGGACGGGGCGGCCTCAGGCGGCCGGATCACCAACACGTCGGCCTTCAACTCGATGTGGAACACCGTGACCTCACAGTACGGCTCCAACAGCCTGGTCCACTTCGAGCCAATGAACGAACCCCACGGCTACAGTTCCTCCGAGTGGATGAACCTCGCCGCCTCGTGGATCAACGCTCGCCCGTCGATTCCGAAGGGCCGCATCCTCATCGGCGGCACCGGCTACAGCCAGGATGTCAGGCCGATCTGCGCCGACAGCCGCTTCAACGGGACGCTTCTGTCCTATCACCACTACACTTTCTTCTATGGTGAGAAGGATTATGCCGGCTGGGTCTCCAGTTTCCGGGAGCGCCTGGGCAACTGCGCCTCACGCGCGGTCACGACCGAGTTCGGTGCTCAGATGGACTTCGGACTGAACTACCACGACGCCGGCAGCACCAACAACTTCGTCCGGTATTTCCGCGCGGTCACCGACTCCATGCGCGACCTGCGGATGGGCTCGGTCTACTGGCCGGCGATCGGCGGGAAGATCAGCGAGTACGGCTACGACAGGTACTCCATGTTCCAGCTCCAAGGAAGCGGCACCAACCTGACCTTGAGCATCCGCAACTCCACCGGCGCCGACCGCCTCAAGCACGGCTGGGGCGACGGCGGAGGCGATCCCGCGACGGTCACCCTCACAGCGCGGCACTCAAGCAAATGCGTCGACGTGGTCAGCGCCTCCACAGCCAACGGGGCGGAGATCGCCCAGTACAGCTGCAACGGCGGCAGCAACCAGCGCTGGGAATTCCAGAGCCTCGGCAACGGCTACTACCGAATCGCCGCCCAGCATTCCGGAAAATGCCTCGACGTGGACGCCGCCTCGACCGCCAACAGCGCCAGGATCCTCCAGTGGACCTGCGGTAACGGACAAAACCAGCAATGGCAGGTCCAGGACGCCGGCAGTGGCTATGTGCGCCTGGTCGCACGCCATTCCGGCAAGTGTCTTGACATCCCGAGCAGCTCCACCGCCGACGGCACCCGCCTAATCCAGTACACCTGCAACAGCGGGCAGAACCAGCAGTTCATGCGAGCCGCGGCATGAGCCCCTTTAGCTGACATCTACCAGACAATCCGACAAGGGGCCGCGGCATCGCCTGAGATGTCGCGGCCCAGTGCGGACTTGTGACTGCCGGTACGCTGCGCGCGCCACAGGACATCGAATCCGCAGGGTTGCGGCCGTCGTGCACCGGCGTGTCGTCGAGATTGCGTTCATACAAGGGATGCGGTGGTGGCGATCGAGGCCGAATGGTGCACTGAGGCCGGCGGGCGAGGAGCGTTCTCCTCCCTGTCACGACGGCGGAACTCGCGCGGGTTCGTACCGTTTGACGGCGGTGAAGTGACGGGAGAAGTAAAACGGATCGGGATAGCCCACTGCAGCGGCGATCTCGGCCACGCTGTGGTCGCTCGTGATGAGCAGTTGGCGCGCCCGGGCATCCGCAACCGCTTCACGTATTCGGTCACGGAGAAGCCGGTCAGGGTGCGGAACCGGGCCGAGAAGTGCGAGGTGCTGTACCCGGCCAGGGCGGCGAGCGCGGGCAGGTTGACGGGTGCTGCGAGATGCGCGCGGAGGTGGCCCTGTACGCGGGCGATGGGCTCTCGGGCCACCCACCGTCGGTCCCGTTCGGCAGCCAGCTGAGCGAGTAGGTTCCACGCTGCGCCGGCTGCTGCAGTAAGCCTCCAGGAGTGCCTCGTCGATGGTGTCCTGGGCCAGGGTGCCGGCGAGGTCTCCGGTGGTGGCCGCCGTGTGGGCCAGATACTCGTCGAGGATCGTGTTGCGGAATCCCTCGCGCAGCAACCACGCCTTGATCTGCGGGTCGCCAGTATCGGCCAGGCGGTTGACCGCGTGGATACGGTCCCAGCCGTCCACCCGCCGAGCCAGGTCGAACACCGCGTCGACCCGGTCCGGCTGTGAACGCCTCAGCGCCACGACGGCGTACAGGGTGAGGTCCTCAAGCGCACCCAACAGGAGCAGTCGCCAGTTCAGGGAAGGTCGGGATCTCGGTGCTCGGCCACGAAGCGCTCGCCCGTTTCGTCGTCGACCAGCGAGTTGTCGACCAGCCATTCAATAGCCCGCCGCTTTGCGCGCACGTCGCGGAAGGCGTACCAGGCTGGCAGTAGGTGCGGATACTCCTCATGCAACTTGTTCTTGAACCGCCGGAAGGCCCCCTTGCCCTGGATCGCTCGCGCGAGTCTGCGGCCGGCCGCCGCGTCACTGATCCTCTCGGCGAAGTCGGCCATGTCCTGGTACCAGACGTAGGAAGGCAAGGGATCAATACCGACCAGGTCGAGGTCGTCAAGGTCGATGGGCGTGTGTCCGTCGATGCCGCCGTCCGTCGTCCAGAACACGATCTCGCCGGTCTGCGGGTTGATCAGCCATCGGTGCTCGTAGTCGGTCTGGTCCTCGAGCGCAGTGGCGATCTCCTCTAGGTCTAGCCTGCCCAGGTCAAGCATCCGGCCACCATAAACCCGCTCCTGTCCGCGCTTCGACCCGTGACCAGCGGCTAGAAGAGTGAACGTCGACGCGAGCAGTCCGCTGCCGTACCGACCTGTGCTCTGGAGCGGGCCGTCGGGGATCGACGTTTACCATTCGGGGCGTGGCGACTTACGAGGAACTGACGGAGCTGAGTCGTCTGCCGGACCCGTCTACCCTGCTGTTCAGCGCACGGTCGGGCGCGCCAGTGGAGGGCGAGCCGGGCCGCCGCGAAGCGGTCGAGCACAGGTCGTTCCTCGCGGGCCGTGACGGCTACACCGTCACGCCGTTGGACACGCGTTCCGGGCATGGGCAGTGTGCAACGTACTGCGGTGACGTGGATATCGACGGGCTGGTCTACCAGATGCACCGAGGGCCACGCCGGCGGATCGCGCAGGCGTGGATGGACAGTGAGGGCGCTTGGCAGGGCAGGTTCGTGCTCGACGACGCGATCTGGGCGGTACCCGTACCGCCGGAGCCGGAACCGATCGACTGGCCGTGGTGCGCGGGCGGCCCGCCGGACACGCTCCGTCTGGCTGGTTCGGGGCCGGTCGACGGCACCTTCTCGGTCTGGATGGCCGAGCACGCTGATGGCACCGGGCGCGGGATCGTCATCCAGCACGACCCCCATGAGGATGAGCCCCACACCGTGTGCTTCGAGCCCGCCCACAGCGTGGTGGAGGCTGGCCTCCGCGGGTGGGCGCTGCCCGACGACGAGCTGGCCCTGCAGTTCACCCAGGATGCTGCCACCGAGTTGGAGATCCCCGACGTCGATGGTTGGCTGCGGTTCCGGCTTGCGGTGAAGCCGGCGGCGCGGCGTAAGCTGCGGGCCGGGCTGGAGAAGATACTCCAGCTGTCCATTTGACGGCCCGCGCGCCTATGGGTGCGTCCTTCGATCAGTACACTTGATCTTGGCTCACTCGGAGCCGCGTGCAGAGCAGGTTCACGTCATGTCGATAATGTACGCCTCCTCGCGCACGTCGGGATCGGGGTGGTGGCGTAGGTGGAGTAGGAGGTCCCGCCAGGGTGTGGACCATCCGAAGGTTGCGCCGGGCCGGGTGAGCTCGATGGCGAACAGTCCACCGCTGAGGTCGCCTCGGTCGGCTAGCCGCAGGATGGTCGGCTGGAGGACGGTGGCGTCGATGGAACTCGGAAGTTCCCGCAGGCGGGCAGCTACCCGTGCGGCCATGCGGACGGCCAGCGCGGGTCGCCCGGCGCACAGATCCGCGATCTCGTCGAGGTTGTCGAGGCGCCCCAGACCGACCAGCATCGCCGTCGCCGGCCCGGTGAAAACGGGTTGTGCGGCGAGCTGTTGGGCCGCTGTGACCACCGCCGACCGATTGGTATCCAGCGGTGTGCTGCGCGCCCAGATCACCGCTCCTTGCGCCAGGGCTTCGATGCGCCGGCGGGCCGGCCAGTCGGCGCCGGGCCCGGCCGGCTGGGAGTCCGCGGCGTCGCGCTGCGCGAGGCGGTCGAAGGCGACGTCGAGGCCGGCACCACGCAACGCGCGCAGCAGCTGGGCGATCTCGATCGTGGCGGGGTGCTCGTCGAGGTCGGTGAGCCGTTCCAGGACCAGCTCGCTGATGTCGCCGGCCCAGTGGGACCAGTACGGTAGCTGCTGGAACGCGGCTCTGCGGACTTCCCGGTCCGCGGAGTAGCACGCCTCGGTGATGAGTGCCGCATAGTGTGTCCGGTACCGATCGGCGACATCGCTCACGGAGGCCGCCAGCACGGCGCGGCATTCCTCCCTGCTTCCGCGCAGCGCCGTCTTGAGGATCGTCCAGCTTGCCTCGGTGTCGAGCCGTTGACGGGCGGCGGAGACGATGGCGGCGCCGACGTCGCGGTGCGTCTGCGGGTTCGTATACGTGTCGAGCAGCGCCCTCATCACCTCCGGCGGGCCGTATCGGACCAGCAGGCGCGCGGCCTCCTTCCGGCTGGTCACCTTGGTGCCGGGGTCGAGCAGCACCGGATGCAGCGCGGCGGGCAGCCGTGACGGCGCCACGAACCGCACGGCGCGCGCGGCCGCGTAGAGCGCCACCCGGGCCCGGTCGTCGCCGGAACGGCCGAGCAGCAGGGGCAGCGACTCGGCGGGCCGGTCGGTCCACACCAGGGCGCCGAGCGCCGCCTCGGCGAGCACCACGGTGGGCGAGTCGACGTAGCGCAACACCAGCACCTGCCCAAGCGCGGGGATCGGGGCGGCGGCCCTGATTGCCGCGGCCTGCTGCCGTACGCCGGCCGCGGTGTCGGCCACGACGCGCTCCTGCAGTCTGATGTACGCAGCGTGCTGGCGGGGCAGCCACCGCTCGGGGTGCACCGGCCAGCCCGGCACCCAGCGTTGGTGATCGGAGACGAACCGGCCCCGCGGCGGATGGTCGAGCACCCGGTCGAGCAGGTCGGTACGGGAGGTGCAGATCGCCTGCCACACGACCGGGATCGTCACCGTGGTCGGGTCGGCGGTGAGGACCTGCTCGAGGCGGTCGCTACGTCCTCGCGGGTTGTCTAGCCACAGCTCGACGGCTCGGACGGCCACCGACTCCGGGCTGTGCCGGCCGGTCGCCCGGTGCAGCAGCTCCTGCAGCGCGGGCACCCGCCAGGCGCGCTTGCCGAGCGCTCCGGTGAGCGCGAACAGCGGCCCGTAGCGGCCACGCTCCATGGCGGCTTTGACCCAGCTGGACAACCGGTCGGCGACCATGGCCTCCTGCCCGCGGCGCAGCACCACGTCGAACCGGCGCAGCACGGGCGCCTGCGCGGTGGAGCCGACCAGGTCGATGGTCAGTAGCGCCCACTCGCGCAGCTCGGGCACGTCGACGTGGTGTTGCAGGGTGTCCGCGGCGAGAGCGCTCAGCGCGGACGTCGTCACGGCCGACCCGTCCCGCGCCTCGACGGCGTCAGTGGTCAGCCGGGTCAGCCCGGCCGCCGCGGCGGCGGTCAGCAGTCGGGCGACCGAGGCGAGCGCGGTCAGCGCGGCAGAGCGGACCGGGTCCTGCTCGTTGCGGAGCCGGCCGAGCCGGTCCACCAGCTCGGCGACGACCTGCGGGTTGCGCGAACGGCGGGCGGCGTCCACCAGCAGTACGTAAGCCTGAGCCCGCTCGCCGGCGTCGCCCGAGCGCAACGCGTCCGCCAGCGCGGCCGACGCATCCGGCCAGGCCAGGAATGAACTCCAA
Source organism: Micromonospora deserti (assembly GCF_003236335.1). Classification (GTDB taxonomy): domain Bacteria; phylum Actinomycetota; class Actinomycetes; order Mycobacteriales; family Micromonosporaceae; genus Micromonospora; species Micromonospora deserti. The sequence goes on along the minus strand of NZ_POUB01000014.1, from coordinate 28,572 downwards.
TGGCGCACCAAGTCTTCCCGCTCACGGATGTTCGGCAGCCCCAGCACGCGGGTCGCCTCCCGGATCCGGACCGCCGCCGGCAGCGCCTCCATGACCTCCGTCGGCGGTACTCGCGTGGCAGTGTTCACCTCGGCCAGCGCGCCGTCGTACAGCGCGCCGCGCCGCGCCGGCGGGACCTCATTGAGCAGCGCCGCGAACGTCGTGGCGTTGTCCCGGACCCGGCGGGCCAGCGGGACGAGCCGGTCAGTGGGTAGCACAGCCAGGCGACGCAGCAGCGTCGGCGGCAACGCGGCACGCCCGATCCAGACGGCACGGTCCGGCGCGGTGAGCAGGGCGGCGACGCGGTCGGGGTCATGCGCGGCGAGGAGACCGTACGCAGTCAGGCCGCCGGGCAGGCGAGCCGGCGGCGCGTACCGCTCCAAGAGGTCGAGGACCGTGGCGGGGTTGCCGTCGAGCACCGCATGACCCACCTCGTCCCAGATCCGGTCTCGGACTTCGGGCGTGGCTGCGGCCAGTCGCGCCTCCGCCCGCTCCAGAACCAGGCCGGGGTGCCGACGCATAAGCGCAGCGTTGTCGGCTGCGTGCTCCAACTCGGGCAGCAGTGACCGCACCACCGGCGCGCTGCACGCAGGCAGCACGGCCGCCGCCTCGTCGTCGCCGTATTCAGCACGGACCCCCGCGATCAGGGCATCCGCGGTCGTCGGCGCCTTCATCCGGCGCAGCAGGCGATAGATGAGCCGCCGCTCCATCGCCGACAGGTCCAGATCCACCTCGCCGAGCAGGCCAGCACGCGCGGCCGCGCCGAGCGCGGCGGCCTTGATCGACGGCTGCGGATCCCGCAACGCGATCTCAACACCGTGGGTGTCGCCCACCACCATCGACGCGACGAGGGCCAAGTGACGTTCGTACGCACCCAGGCGCCGCAGGTCGGCACACACCTCCACGCGATCGGCGGACACGCGGGCCCACCCGGCCACATGGCGTAGCCGCTGCCGATAGGGCAGCGAATCCAACGACGTCAGCAGTTCCCGGGTGGTTGCGAGCACGCCGCACATTCTGCCCGCTCACCCTCGGCCACGAGATCCAATATCGCCCGACGACGGGCTCGCCGGCCGATCTCCAAGGCTACGAACACCGCCCGGCATCCGCTCATCGGCATCAAGCACGACCGAGCGTCGCAGCACCCGGTAGCCGGTCACGGTCCGTAGCGCCCGATCGGCGGTGAACTATGCCAGGACGAGTACCGCCCGGACGTGGGGCATCGGATCTCGGGCAACAGCCCTTCATCTGCAGGTGGGCACGTGACGGCAGAGATTGCCCGGCGCCGTCGGTGGACCCGTCTCTTACGGGGATATGTAAGGTGCCTCGACAAGCCGGACACCTGGCCGACGCCGCAACACACCACGACCACCGAGACCACCCGCTACGGCACAGCCCGGGCCGCCAGTTGGGACCGGCTGCACCCAGGTTGACCCGCCGCACCTGCTGGCTCGACCACGATGGCGACCGCGACCCCCGAACCGGTTGTGGCTGTGCTCCTCGGCCACCGGCGCCACCGCCGCCGACGTCGACCGCTGCTGGCAGTCGTTCCTGCGCCGTTTCGATCTTGAACACACCTTCCGGCTGTTCAAACAGACCCTGGGCTGGACCCGTCCGAAGATCCGTACCCCCGAGGCCGCTGACCGGTGGACCTGGCTGATCATCGCCGCCCACACCCAACTGCGCCTGGCCCGACCCTTGGCCCGCGACCTTCGCCGACCCTGGGAGAAACCGACCGCACCAGGCCGACTCACTCTCGCCCGCGTCCGCCGCGGGTTTCGAAACATCCGCCCGAAACAGCCCTGCCCGCCGGTGCACCGAAACCCGGCAAGCCCGGCCCCGGACGGCCGCCCGGCTCACCAGAACCGCAGACCAGCAACCCGCCACGACGTCGGGAAAACAATCAAACGCGACCTGAGCATCACCGCCCGGAAACAGCGCACAGGTTAAAGAACAAGCTGAGCTGGCCGGCAGCCGTGGCTCAGCTCTCGGGGCCGAGGCCGAGCTGCCCGAGGAACTCCATCTGGTCGAAGTACAGATGGTGCTCTTTGATCTTGCCGTTCTCCACGGTCGCCACGTCACAGCTGCGTACCTTGATGGGCCGGCCCGTCGCCGGCACGGTCTCACCCGTCGGCAGCGACAGCGGAGCCGTGTTCGTGCCTTCGAGCCAGCCCTCGTCGATCGCCGCATTGCCGGCCTCGTGCTTGCTGATCGGCTCGTAGTGGCTGTCCGGGAATGCGTCGATGAGGTGCCGCCAGTAGTCGGCGATCCCCTCCCGGCCCCGGACCTCTCCCGCGTCCGGGGTAACGATGACGGCATCGTCGGCATAGAACCCCATCGCCGACTGGACGTTCCGCTCCTCGACCATTGCCGTGGTGAGCTGGTCCATGACCTTCCGCGCCTGTCCCACCATTCCCCCGAATGCACTCGTAGCACGGCCAATACGGTCAGTATCAGTCGAAGCCATCTTGATCACCACAGCTTTCGCAAACCGGGTTCAAGGGCGTTTCTCCCGCCAACTCTGACACTGCCCCGTGCAGCTGCGCGAAGGTGGTCCGGCCGCGCTCCCAGACGATCAGCTCACCGTCGAGCACCACCCCGGGCGGGACGGCCGCCCGGGTCGCCCGCGTGACGTCCGGGGAATACACGTCAGTTCCGGCCGGCCCGCGACTGCAGGTACACCCCGTCGGTCTCCCAGAAGGCGATCGCCCGCCACCCGTCCTTCTCCAGACTTCGTATGTCTCACGAGACGGTCTCGTTCCGCGCGCAGGCCAGCAGCGAAACAATTCCCAGTCGGTGGCTGCGTTTACGACTAAGTCGTGTCTTCGTCACTTCGGGCGCCGCTCAGCGCCGGACACTGTTGATCTTCGATCTGTGGCATTGCCCTGGCCCTGGTGGCGATGACCACTCCCGGGTCGCCTACGCCGAGATCCGCGGCGACGAAACCGCGACCACCGCCATCGACGTGCTTCGCAAATGCTCATGACGATTCAGGACGATTCTCCGAAGAGGAGCTGGCTCAGCTCTGGGCTTCCGGAGATCAACCGGCGTCGCGGGCACCACGCCTACGATGAGTCGGTCGTCGAAGGAGGTCCCGGTGGGTTCGTTCTCGCGCAAGAGCAGAGACAATCGCTCCGACGTCGAGCAGTCGCGAGCGACGTACCAGCGCGCTCTGGCGCTGTTCGACCAGAAGCGCTGGTCGGAGGCAGCCGACGGGTTCGCCGAGGCAGCCGGCGCCGATCCGGGCTCGTCGAGCTGCCGACTATTCCTCGGGGTCTCGCTAACCAACGCCGGTCGGTGGGAGGAGGCACTCGAGCCGCTGCGCGCGTGCCTCGACCTGCGACCGGAGTACTCCGAGGCGCACAACGCGCTCGGCATGGCCCTCGGCAAGCTCGGCCGCTTCGCGGACGCCGACGAGCACATCGTGCACGCCGCGCGCCTCGGCCACCCGCAAGCGGCGACCACCATGCGGCGGCGGGGTATCGACTACTGCCGCGAGTGCCACCGGCCCGTGCACCGGACGGAGCCGGGGACCTTCGACGTCAACGTGATCTCGCCCAAGGTCGGCGTGCAGTGCACGGCCTGCGACGAGGTGTTCTGCGTTCCCTGCCTGCTCGGCGACGCCGACTCGGCGTTCAACGTGCCGTGCCTCCGATGCGGCGGCGAACTCACTGTGATGGAGCTGGACCGCTGAACCTAGCGGGCGTAGCCGCAGCAGTCACTGTCGCTCGGCGTGTCGAGAACGTCGACGTGGTCGACGCGATCCGCCACCTCGACCGCACCGGCTGCCAGTGGGACGCGCTCCCGGCCGACTTCCCCCACCACAAGCTCGTCTACCACTACTTCAAGACCTGGACCGCCGACGGAACCCTCAACCGAATGCACAACAGCCTGCGCGAACAGGTCCGTGAGCAGGTCGAGGACCGCAACCCGCAACCGACCGCGGCGGTGATCGACTCCCAGTCGGTGCGAGGCGCGGAAACCGTCGGCCGAGCCACCCGCGGCTACGACGCGGGCAAGAAAACCAACGGCCGCAAACGACACATCGTCGTGGACACCTGCGGCCTGCCCCTCGCGATCCTTGGTCACCGGCGGCAACACGCAGGACCGCACCAGCGCCCGACCCCTACTCTGAGCGCTACACGCCTGCTTCCCCGGCATCCGCCTCGTGTGGGCCGACACCGGCTACACCGGCACACTCGCCGACTGCGCCGCCACGCGCCTTGCCCTGACCCATGGTCATCGTCATGGCCCGCCGCCTCGCCCGCCACCAAAGCACCTGAAACCCTTATTTGCCAGGCTCTTAGGTATAGCGCCGTCCAGTGTGGTAGGCCCCGTCAGGATCCGGCGACAAATCCGCGGTTTGCGCCGGGATCTCGGCACGGAGGCCGTCCTGGTCGATCAAGGACTTCTTCGGGTGGATCTGTCGACTGTGCTGGGCTGTGTGGCTGGCGGGACGGTCAAGGAGACGGCCTCGGTGTACCCGACCTGCCCGAAGCTGGTGATCCTGGCCAGGGCCCACCACCGCCCCTCGGAGCGGGCGCAGGCCGGTGCGCTCACCGTGAAGTCGAGCGTGCCGGTGCTCCCCGCGGGCAGCACGAACCCCTGGGTCCACGGGACTATCGACAGATCGTCGTCCGGTTCGCCCCAGGTGCCGTACGGGCTGAGTAGCTGGGCTTCGCCGCGGACCGGACACGCGGCACGGTTGTGCAGCCGCAGGGTAAGCTTGGTGCTGGCACCGGGTGCCACCGTTACCTCGGATGGTTCGAGCACCGCGTCAATGTCGGTTGGCTGCTCCCCCGCTGCCTGAGGGGTCTGCGCCTCGGCGTCAGTCGGGTGCGTGCCCACGGTGACGGTCATGACATCCTCGAGATTCTGGTCCAGCCCGTCACGGATCTGCGCGGCCAGGAAGTACCGCCCGGGCTTGGCGTCGACCGCGGTGACGCGGAAATCGAAGTGCTGGTACTGCCCGGGTTCGAGGGTGTAGCGGTGCGGGCCGGCCGGGGTGACCTCAAGGCCTGCGGGCACGTCGAGGTCGACCGACCCGGCCGCAGCCACGGTCGCGGAGCCCACGGTGACCCGTAGCGCGGCCGTCGTCCCGGAACTCGGCAGCAGGGCCGTCGTGGGGTGCACGTGCACACTGACGGGGAGATTGCCCATCGGCGCGGGCCCCTTGTTGTGCAACCAGTAGCGAGTGAACACCGGCTGCACCACCTCCGTGAGCGGCTGGCTGTGCGCAGCCGCATCCAACCGGCCCGGCCCGGGCCGTGCCGGTAGTGCCGCCACGGTGACCACGTCGGTCGGGCTCAGCTCGATGGTCAGGTCGTCGCCGTCGGTGGCGATCACTGGCTGCTCCGCCGACACAGCAGGGTCCCGTTCGACCACGTTGGTGACGGCCGAGTCGCGCAGCCCGCCGTACAGCCGGATCCGGGCCGGTACCCGTGTTCCGGCCGACTCGTAGAGGCGCAGGGTGATCCCGTTCGCAGGCTCGACGGTGCCGGGCTCGCCGGCGGCGATCGGGTTGCCGCGTGGCTTGAGCGCGGAGAGGATGACGTTGTCGGGTTCGACCGATCCCAGGCTTGCCGTCCGGGGCAGCGTGCCAGGTTTCGCCGGGACGGTCACCGCCCGCAGCCGATGGTTCAGTTCCTGTGCAGCACGCACGAAGCCGGCCCGCCGCCAGTCACCGGGGCCGGCGAGAAGGCTGTACCGGAAGGTGTGGCTCCAGTGCTGCAGGGCGAAACCGGCCCCGTCGGGTGTGCCACGGCGGGGTCCGTCGATCCAGACTCCACTCGGCCAGCCGGTGCAGGAACGCATCAGTGTCAGGTAGAGCGTGCCGTCGTGGTGGGCCACGTAGCTGGGCGTACCGTGATTGACCAGAGCCACGGAGTAGTCGGTGAGCGGATCGTCGATACCGGCCAGTTGTGCCGGTTGACGCACCTCGATCGTCGCGTCTTCGAGGTCCTCGGCGAGGGAGTCGACGGCGTAGCCGAGGTCGGCCGCGGCGACGATGAGCACCGGCAGGTCGCGCGGGGCGCGCAGGTCCGCCCCCGGTACCCAGACCTGCGAGCGCGGCCGGGCGGCCGGGACGAACACCCGCCCGGTCGCGGCCAGCACGGCGCGGTAGGCGTCGCCGGCCGAGGTGAGGACGGCGTCGGCGAACGGGTTGTGCGCGCCGAGCACGATGCGCACGTCGGGCAGGTTCGAGTCGGCGTCGAGGGCGCCGTAGCGTGGTCCGCCCGGGTAGGTACGGCTGGCGGTGACTCCCTGCCGGGCCAGCGCGGTGAGCAGTCCGCGTACCCGGCCGCTCTGCTCGGGGTCGTCGTCGGCGACGAGTTCGGCGACGCCGATGGCGTGCTGATGAACGCTGCCGTCGACACCGTGCAGCCGGATCCGGGCGGTCGACGACAGGCCGGCCCAGGTGTGTGCGGGGTTGTCCAGGGTCCAGAGGTGCTCCGCGGTGTCGGCCGCGGGGAAGCCGAACGGGCGGCCGACGGCCGCGAACCCCACCTCCGCGACGGGCAGGGCGCCCGGCAGGACGAGGTCGAAGCGGACGCGGAGCAGACGGTCCCGGCCGATGGACCCGTCGACGTGGGTGCGGAAGTCGATCCGGTTGGCGTCGTGCCAGAGGATGACCTCACGAGTGACCCGCAGGTCGTCGAGGGCGGAGCTGGTGACCAGGCGGCTGCCTGCCGCGCTGTACTCGACCCGTACCTCAGCGGTGCCGCCGCCGAAGCCGCGGCCCGGCCCGGTCGGCAGCAGATGCCAGGGGCCTTCCCCGTATCGGGGGTGCTCGGGGTACTCGTCCTGGACGACCAGCTCGCCGCCGAGCCCGTCCGGGCGCAGCAGCTCCCGACCGGTGCGGCGGTCGAGGATGCGGCTGAGGGCGCCGCCTCGGCGCGGGTCGGCGTCGACCTGGAAGGCGGCGTTGCTGATCGAACGGAACCCGCTCGTGGCGGTCCATCCGGTGACCGGCCGTGAGGTCCCGGCGTCGGCCACCCGTAGCACCCGGTAGCCGAGCGCCGGAACGTCGCGGGCCGGGACCGACAGATCGATCTCCGCGATGCTGCCGTCGTCGTGGCAGGTCACCCCCTCGGCCACCGCGGGCAGCGCCGCGCCGTCGTCGTCGAGCACGACGACGCCGGGTGGGCCGGGCGCGGGATAGCGCAGCCGAACCCGGGTGATCCCGTCCCGGGCCCAGGACAGCGAGTTGACCACCAGCAGCGCGCGGCCGTCACCGGCGGTGTCCGCGTGGTCCGCGAGCGCGACGGCGGCACCGCGCCAGGCGGCGTCGACCAGCTCGTGTGCCTCCCGCCAGCCGGCCAGCAGATCGAGGTAGACCTGGTCGGACTCGGTGCCCGTGATGGCGTCGTGGTGGGCGCCGTAGGCGAGCAGCCGCCAGGCCTTGTCCAGTCCCTCGCTCGGGTAGCGGTCGCCGAGCAGCATGGCCAGGGTGGCGAGGCGTTCGGCGTCCAGCAGCAGCGTCTCGATGGAGCGTTGCGCCTGCTTGGTGTCGATGTATGAGACGTCCTTGCCGGTGTAGACCGGGTTCATGTCACGGGTCTGCGACGAGATCCGGACGCCGGGGCGGGGGCCACCGGCCAGCTCGGCGCGGACGGCGGCGAAGAAGTCGCGAGGCAGACCCATCTGGAAACGGGGCCACTGGTAGCGCCGTGGCCAGGCGCGGTGGATCTCGGTGCACCACCGGGACGGGATGTTGTGGTCATGGCCGACCGGGAGCAGCACGTTGCGGGTGGCAGCGACCTTGCGCAGTTCGCGGTACTGCGCGTATGCCTCGGCCATCGCCTCGTCGAGGGTCTCCTTGCGTTCCATGTCCCAGCCGGCCACGTAGTGGTTGGCCAGGTAGGCGGTGAGCAGGCCGCGGCCGCTGGGCGATACCCATTCGAACTCGCTGGGGAACTGCATCCGGGTGATATCGCCGGTGTGCCGCTTGGCGCCGACCTGGTGGAACGGGCCGCGCGCCCACGCGCTCGACGTGAGGCCGGCATCGGCCATCAGGCCGGGGAAGGACGGGTCGTGGCCGAACACGTCGAGCATCCACGCGGTACGCGGGTCGCCCCCGAGGACATCGCGCTGGTAGCCGAGGCCGTAGACGGCGTTGCGGATGGTCGACTCGGGGTGCGTCAGGTTGGTGTTGGGCTCGTTGTACATGCCGCCGACCAGTTCGATCCGGCCCTCGCGCAGCATCCGGCGCAGGTCCGCGCGGTCGTCGACGAAGACGTTCCAGTAGGGCTGGAGATAGTCGATCTCGGCGAGGACGAACCGGTAATCGTCGTCGTGGCGGGCGGCGTCGAGGTGGGCACGGACCAGGTCGAAGGCGGTTCGGACGAACGGCGGTCGCAGCCGGTCTGCGCCGGGCACGTCGGGCAGCCGCTGCCAGAGCTCGGTGAATCCACGCTGGGTGTTCCACCAGACCGGGTCGTAGTGGAAATGCGAAACCATCCATACGGTCCAGCCGGTGGCGGCGGCGCGGAGCTCGCCGTCGGCGGTGACCCGCTCGGTCGTGGTCTCCGCCACTGCCGTGATCCGGTGCCGTGAGCCCTCCGAGGCCGGTGCGGCGACCTGCACGCCGACCTCGACCGTCACCGGTTCCCCGGGGGCGAGCGGCGGTGTGACGGCCGGCTCCGGGGTGCGGACGGTGGGCCCCTCGACGCGTACCCGGACCGGTGGGCTCGGGCTGCCGGCGGTAAGGGTGACCCGGACCACCTGCCGTGGCGCGTCTTGCGGCCCGAGGAACAGGTCGGTGGCCTCGATCTGGCTGATTCGCATGTGCTGTCCTTCGTGGTCGCCCATCGCCGGTCACCCGGTCGGTGGGTGCGGCGGCGGGGTCCACCGGAATCCCGCGGCGCGGGCCCACCCCGCGCCGAGTTCCCGGTACAGCCGGCCGGTCCTGGCGGCCTGGCGGGTCAGCGCGGGCAGGTCGGCCAGCGACCGCTGCGCGACCTCCACCGGTGCCGGGCTGCGGTGGACCGCCTCGGCGACCTGGGTGAAGGCCAGCGTGTGCGGCAGCGGGACCAGGAGCGGAACGCCCGGGTCGGCGAGATGGTCGAGCAGGTTCTCCAGCAGATCGGTCCGGGGGTGCACGCTCTCGCCGGCGGGGGTACGCAACCGGTCCTCGGTGTAGTGCAGCACCGCGGTGCCGGCGCTGCCGAACACCTCGATGACCGGCTCGACAGGTTGCTCGGCGCAGAGCGTGACGGCGATGGTGACTGGGGTGCCGCGGGCGGTGCGCACCCGGGCGCTGGCGGTGTCGTGGGCCTCCACCGCGCGGGTCCGGTAGGTGTCCAGTTCGATCTGACCGATCGGCTGGTCGCCGCCGGAGCCGTCGAGGCGCAGGGCCAGGGCGACCGCGTGCGCGAACGGGTTGGTCAGGGCACCGTCGTTGACCGGACGGCCGTGCAACCACCGCCGTCCCGCCCACGCCGACCGTGACCAGTACCCGTCGTCCCGCCACCAGAGCCCGGTCACCCCGATGCGGTGCACGCGGCCGAGTACGCCGGTGCGAATCTGCCGGGTCAGCTCGCCGACGGCACCGGAGCCGAACGCCTGGAAACCGACCTGGCACTCCCGGCCGGTGTCGCGCTCGGCCGCGAGCAACCGGGTGAGGCCGTCCAGGGTGGGCGTCGGCGGCTTTTCCAGCAGGACGTGCGCGCCGGCGCGCAGCGCCAGCAGCGCCAGGTCCACGTGGGTGTGCACCGGGGTGGCCAGGACGACCAGGTCCGGCTCGACAGCGGCGATGAGCGCGGCGGCGTCGCGGTGGTGGACGGCGGCACCGGCCAGCGAGCGTTGCCCGGCGTCGAGCGGCTGCGGGTCGGCCACCCCCACCAGGCGCAGCCGCCCGGCCGCGTGCAGGCGCGCCAGGCGGTCCAGGTGACCGCGGCCGTAGCCGTGCGCGCCGACCAGCACGACGCTGGGCTGGTCGGCGCGTCCGGGTGTCATCGCCACGTCCGAAGGCCGCTGCGGTCAGCCGCGCCGCACGCGGACGAGAACGGCGTTCGGGGTGTAGACCGGCTCGGCGCGGTATCCGGGGGTGCGCACCGTGATGGTGTCGAAGCGACTTACCACCCGGCGGGCACGCAGGACCGGAACGAGGTGCGAACCGGCCTCGACGGTCAGCTCCAGGCTGCTGCCCCGGCCGATCTCGGCCGTTCCGGCGACGGTCAGCGCGGCCTGCGCACCCTGGCGCGCCGGGGTGGCGAGGACCCCACCGCGCTGGCGGTAGTCGCCGTGCAGCACGGTGGCCTGGGCCAGCCGCAGCGTGGCCGCGCGGACCTCGACGTCGCCGACGCCGAGGGCGCGCGGCGAGCCGGCGGCCAGCGTGCCGCCGAGCACCCGGACGCCGCCGCGGAACCGGTTCACGCCGGTCAGGCCGAGGGTTCCGGTGCCGCGCAGGGTGAGCCCACCCGGGCCGTCGATGTCGTTGCGCCAGGTGTCGGCCGCGTGGAAGCCGCCGCCGGCCGCGTCGAGGGTGACCTCGACATCGTCCTCGAACGCGCCGTAGCCGTCGGCAGCGGCGAACAGGTTGATCCGGCCCCACTGCTCGGGCCCGTCCAGCAGGGCGTATCCGGCCGGCAGCGCGGTGGTTCGCAGCACCGCCCGCCGCTGCGCGGCGGTCAGGTAGGGCTGGCGGGTCTCGAGCAGCACCTCGGCGCCCTTGGGAACCGTCAACGGCTCGTCGCGGCCCTCCCGGGGCAGGACGTAGGTCAGCTTCGGGGTCACCAGCCGCTCGTTCGCCGTCCGGTCGGCGTACGGGTCGACGGTGCTGTCGGCGCTGTGCGCGTACTCGAAGAGGGTGTCGGCGGTGGTGCCGGTCCGCGCCTGCAGGTACGCGGCGGCCTGTTCCCGCGCGGCCGCCTTGAGTTCGGCGTTGGCCGGGTCGTTGAGGGTCGCGGCGGCCAGCGCGGTGGCCAGGACACGGCCGCCCACGACGTCCAGGGGCGAGTGCATCCCGGCAATGATCCGGTCGTCGGACAGGTCGAACGCGCAGGTGACAAGCTCCTGGAAGCGTTCGGGTACGGCGTAGGCGAACGCGAGGGCGGCCAGGTGCAGGGCGTTGGTGTGCCCGCTGGGGAAGCCGCCGTCGCTGGCCGGGGTGTTGCTGCGCTGGCGCAGCAGCTGCGCCGGGACCGTGACGTCGGTGCGGTAGACCGGGTAGCCGAGGTCGTCGACCTCGCCGGTCTCGATGACCTCGCTCTCCTCGGTCATCCGCCAGGGACGCGGGTACTGCACGGCGAACTTGCTGGGATTGCTCGAGGCGAACGGACCGCGCACGGTGTTCACCAGCGTGACGACCGCGCCCAGTGCCGAGGTGGGCGAGCCGGCGCCGATCGCGGAGCCGGCCGGCGCGCCCGGCGGTATCGCGTCGTTGATGGTGGTCGCCGGGGTGCCGGTCGGCGCCTCGGTGATGCTGGTGACCGCGAGCGCCCCGGCCTTGTACACGTCGGCGAGCGCACCGAGACCGGCGATCACGGCGTAGCTCTGGTGCTGGCGGTCGGAGATGAACGCCCGGGCGGCCTGCGCCTCGGTGCGTGCGGCGGTCACGGCCGCGCAGTACCGCAAGTTGGCCCGCAGCACCTCGGGTGCCAGCGGCACGCCGGTGTCCCAGGTTGGGCCGGTCTGCCACAGTCGCTGGACGCCGGAGAGGATGCGCACGGCGGCGTTGGTGTCGGCGGTGAGGTTTGCGGTGGTGTTGGTCTGGTAGTCGTCGACGAACGCCTTCGCGGCGGCGGCCACCGCGGAATGGGCGAGCCAGGACAGGACCGCCGGCCCGCCGAGCAGTCCGGCGGAGAGGGCTGCGGTGTTGCGGAGCAGGCTTCGGCGGCTCAGTTGGTGGGGTGCGACGGCGGGATCGGGCATCAGTGGTCACTCCAGCGGAATCGGGGATCGCACACATGTGAGGGGGTACAGCTGCTGGGCGAGACGGTCACGGCGGCGACCGCCGCGACCCGTGGTTCCTGGTGCACGTCGACCGGGGACCGGTCGGCGACCCGGCCCAACGGCTGGGGATCGGCGGTACCGGCTGCCGCCGCAGCCGGCCGAGGTGTGTGCACGGTCGCCTCGACGATCTCGTCCCCCAGCAACCACCGGCTGACGTCCAGCTCGTGCACCGCCGAGTTGGTGATCACCGCGGCGCTCGGCTGGCCGGGCGTGTTGGCCGGGTTGCGGTGCACGCAGTGGAGCACCAGTGGCGCGCCGACCACAGCGTCGTCCAGAGCTCGCTTCAGCTCGAGATACCCGGGGTCGTAGCGCCGCATGAAGCCCACGGTCACCAGCCGGCTTCCGTACGCCGTCTCGGCGTCGACGATCCGCTGGCAGCCCTCCACCGACGGGGCGAGCGGCTTCTCGCAGAGCACCGGCTTCCCGGCGGCAATGGCGGCCAGCACGTACTCCTCATGGGTGGCGTCCGACGAGGCGACCAGCACGGCGTCGATGTCCTCGTCCGCGATCAGCCTGAACGGATCGGACAGCGCTCGGGCACCGGTCGCCGCCACGACCCAGCGGGCCCGTGCCTCGTCGACGTCGCAGACCCCGCCGACCCTTGCGCCGGCAACCGACCCGCTGAGCAGGCGGGCGTGGTCGGCACCCATGACACCGGCGCCGATCAACCCGACCGTGACCGGCCGGGTGCCGTTGACATGCACCATCACGACGCCGCTCCGGCCGGCGCGAGCCCGGCCCGGCCAGCCCGGCTCACCGCGCCACCCGGGGCAACTCGCTGCTCACCGTGGCCAGGAAGTCCAGGCTGCGCCGTACGTCGTGCACCGGGCCGGCGCCTGGCTCCGGCGCCTCGGGCAGGGCGGCGTCCTGCTCCAGCACGTACCACCCGCCGTACCCGGCTGCCTCCAGGTCGCCGACGATGGCCGCGATGTCGAGGTCCCCGTCCCCCAGTGGCGTGTAGAGACCGGATCGCACGGCCGCGAGATAGGTCGTCCCACCCGTCGCCACGGCTGCGGCTACCCCCGCGTTCACGTCCTTGAGGTGGACATGGGCGATCCGGTCGGCGGCCAGCCCGATCAGCTCGGCGGGCTGCATGCCGCCGATCAGCAGGTGCCCGGTGTCCAGGCACAGCAGGATGTCGCTGCGCTCGACCAGCCGTAGTACCGAGGCGCGGTCCTCCACCGCCGTACCCACGTGCGGGTGCAGCGTCGGGGTCAGACCGCGTTCGCGGGCCATCGCCTGCAGCCGGTTGAGCGTGGCGAACAGCGCGTCCCATTCCGGGTCGGTGAGGCGGACCTTACGGTCGTAGCTGCCGTCGGTCGACCGCGCGGCGAGCACGACGACCGCGGAGCCCGCCGCTGCCAGGGTGTCCATCGCCGCGGCTGCCTCCTGAAGGTCGGCGTCGCTCGCGACGTGCATCGGAACGGGCAGGAATCCACCGATCAAGCGCAGGCCGTTAGCTCGCAGTGCCGCCCGCACGTCGGCGGGTGAGGTGCCGAGGTAACCGGTCGGCCCGAGTTCGGTGGCCCGGAAGCCGAGTTGGGCCATCTCGGCGAGCACCCGCTCGGCGGGCAGTTCGACGCCCCAGTCCGGGGCCTCGCACACGCCCCACGAGATGGGCGCACCGCCGATCTGGTCGGCGAAGTTCGTCATACGGTCGTCTCCTTGAGGGTCCGCATTCCAGAGGGGTGGCCGCCGGGGGCGTCATCCATCGGGTCGCCACCGAGCAGCAGGGCCGGCAGCGTGGTCGCCGCCATCACCGCTGCCATGTCCTCCACGACCGGCAGTTTCAGCCAGGTGTACGCGCTGGTGCCGCCGAGGCCGCTGGCGATCGCGACCGACCGGGCCACCGCTGCGGGGCTCAGGTCGTTGACCACGCGGCCGTCCACGCCCCACCTGGACAGGAAGGGCTCAACCATGGCGATGAGCTGGTGCGCGGCCAGCTCGGAGATCGCGCTGGCGCTGGCCTGCAAGGTACTCACTGTCGCGAACTTGCCGAACGTCGATACGTTCGGCAGGCTGACGCCCACCTGGAGGTCCACCCCTACCCGGCCCATCGAGATGACGTCAAAGCGTTCCATCGGACTCCCCAGGAGGTTCTTTCACAGGTCACGCAGGTTGCGCCGGGTTGTGGCAGCGGTATCGGCCGAGCGCCACGGCGCGTGCGAGCAGCTTCAGTCCTGGCGACGAGCCAAGTCAATGGATTGTCTTGACATTCTTCCCAAGTAGGTGACAAAGTGCTGCGATTGTCAGCCCGGTCGGGAAGGTGACGGCCATCATGCCCATCCCCCGCATCCCCATCAACAGGCACAGTCCCGTCCCGCTGTACTTCCAGATCTCCCGCCGCCTCGCGGAGGCCGTGGAAGCCGGCGACCTGGTGCCCGGCGAACTACTGCCCAACGAGATCGAACTGGCCGCGTCGCTGGATGTGTCCCGGCCGACCATGCGCCGGGCCATCGAGGAACTGGTCGTCAACGGGATGCTCACCCGCAAGCGGGGGGTCGGCACCCGGGTCAACGACACTCTGGTGCGCCGACGGGTGGCCCTGACCAGCCTGCACGAGGACTTGACCGCCGCCGGGCGGCAGCCGCAGACCCAGGTGCTGCGCTTCGACCCCGCCTGCGTCGATCGGCATGCCGCCAGGGAACTCGGCGTACCGGCCGGTGACCGGCTGTTGTACTGCGAGCGGCTGCGGCTGGCCGATGCCGTACCGCTGGCCATCCTGCGCAACTGGCTGCCCGCCCGGTTCGACGACATCACCGCCGCCGAGCTGGCCGAACAGGGCCTCTACCGACTGCTCGGGGAGCGCAATGGTCGCCCGGCGGTAGCCCGGCAGAGGATCACCGCGCGGTCGGCGAGCGCGGCCCAGGCCCGGCTGCTGGACACCGGGCACAACGCGCCCCTGATCAGCATGCAGCGGACCGCGTTCGACGCCGAGGGGCGCGCGGTCGAGTACGCCGACCACCTGTACCGGGCCGATCACTATGCGATCGAGGTCACCGTCTTCAACCGCTGACCGGGCGGCGCCGCCGCGAGACCGAAGCCGACCGCTGCGGGGCATCAGTCCTTCAACCCGGCGTTGATGTCGGCGTTCATCACGTACCTCTGGAAGATCAGGTAGATGGCGACGAGCGGGATCATCGACAGGACCGAGGCGCCCAGCAGGACCGACCAGTTGACGTTCTCCGCACCTACGATGGTCGCGACGCCGATCTGGAGGGTGAACTTGTTGGGGTCGTTGAGGACGATGAGCGGCCAGATGTAGTCGTTCCAGCGCCACTGGAACGAGAAGATCGCCAGCGTCAGCATGATGGGTCGGGACAGCGGCAGCATGATCCTGACGAACGTCGACAGTTCGCCCGACCCGTCGATGCGGGCCGCCTCCAGCAGGTCGTTCGGCACGGTGAGGAAGAACTGCCGGAACATGAACGTGCCGGTCGCGGTGATCACGGCCGGCACCACGACGGCGGCGAGGTTGTTGTACAGGCCCAGGTCGCGCACGACGAGGAACAGCGGCGAGAGGATGACCTCCGCCGGCAGCATCGTGGTCGCCAGGACGCAGATCGTGAATGCCCTCAGCCACCAGCTGTTGTACTTCGCCAGGGCGTACCCGCAGGCGGCGCTGGCCACGATGGTGAGGACCGTGGCCGAGACCGCGACGATCAGCGTGTTGAGGAAGTACTGGGCGACGTCGAAGCTCGTCCAGGCCTGGGTGAAACCCTTGATCGTCGGGTTCTTCGGAAAGAGCGTCAGCGGGTACGAGAACAGATCGCCGGCGGGCTTGAACGAGCTCAGTAGGAACCACAGGACGGGGAAGCCGTACACGACGACCAGGAGCCACATGACGGCGGTCGCCCAGACCTTCTTGGACAGTTCGCCGGGCGCGCTGGGCCGCTTGGGGCGCAGGGCCGGCGGCCGGGGTGTGGTGACCGCCATGTCAGGACTCCTTCCGCCGGTTCATGCTGAGCTGCACGACCGCGACGATCATGAGAATCAGCATGAGCACGAACGACGCCGCGCTCGCGTAACCGATCTGGGCCCGCTCGAAGCCCGTCTTGTAGATGTACTGGACGAGCAGGTTGTTCGCGGTGCCGGGGCCACCCTCGTTGAGGGCCCGGATCAGCGCGTACTCCTTCATGGAGTGCAGGACGCTCAGCAGCACCACGATGAAGGTGGTGGGCGCGATCGCGGGCAGCGTGATGTTGCGGAACTTGGCCCACGAGCCCGCGCCGTCCAAGGACGCGGCCTCGTAGTAAACGGTCGGCACGTTCTTCAGCGCCGCGACGAACAGCAGCATGTTGAACGCCGTGTTGACCCACGCCGCGGCGATGATGACGACGAACAGCGACAGGTTCGCGTTGGACTGCCACGGCACCTCCTCGCCGCCCAGCGAGACGATGAGGTAGTTGACGAGTCCGAAGTTCTCGCCGAACATCCAGCGCCAGATGACACCGGCGATGATCGGCGAGATCAGCCAGGGCAGGAAGAAGACCACCCGCGCCAGCGACTTGCCCTTGGTGTACGGGGTGACGAGCAGGACGGCGGTGCCCAGCGACAGGAGGATCGTCAGCGGCACCACGGCCGCCGTGAAGATCAGCGTACGGATCAGCGCGGCGTAGAACGCCTCGTCCTCCAGCAGCCGCTGGTAGTTGTCCAGCCCCACGTAGGGCGCCGGGCCGACGCCGGTGTAGCTGGTGAACGAGTAGACGAGCCCGGTGACGGCCGGCCAGACGAAGAACGTGACGAACAGGAGAAGATTGATCGAGATGAGCACCAGGGGTGCCGCGATGTACCTGTTCCGGCGTCGCAGCCGCCATCGCCGCTGTCGCGGCCTCACCGGCTCCGGCCCTCGCCGCACGTCGATGCTCGGCGCCTCGGCCGGCGGGTGGATGCTGTCCACCATGGTGCTCTCCTTTGACTGAGCGCTCGCGCGAAGTCCGACCAGCTCTTCCGACGTGCGGTGACGCCGGCACCGAACGATGCCGGCGGGTCCCGCGATCAGGCGTCAGCCCAGTTGTTCGTTGAGGCCGTTCACGATGTTGTCGACGGTCTTCTGCACGTCCTGCTCGCCGTTGATGAACTTCGCCATCTCATCCTTGGTCGGGTCCTTCTGGATCGCCTTGCCGTCAAGGATGAGCGTGGTGCCGGCCGCCTGGCCCGAGGAGGAAATCGGGTCGGCGAGCTCGATCTCCTTGTTGTAGAGCGCGAACGCGTCCTGCGCGGCCTGCTGCTTGAACGGGTAGGTCACGGTGAGGCCGGACTCGACGGGCAGGTAGCCGTTGGCCGCCGCCAGCTTGGCGTAGTTGTCCCGCTGGAAGATGAAGTCGACCCACTTCCTGGCCGGCTCCGCGGCGTCGCCGTTGTTGAACGCGACCATCTTGCCGCCGAGGTTGATGTCGGTCGCGTGCACCGGCTGGGCCGGGGTCGGCGCGCTGGCCCACTCGAAGCTGGTGATGCCCTCGGCGAAGTCGGCGACCTGCCACACGCCGGAGAAGTAGGCGACGACCTGGCCGCTCTTGAACAGGGCGTTCGGGTCGGCGCCGGAGGTCCAGACCGCCTTCGGCATGACCTTGTCGTCGTTGAGCGACTTGAACTTGGTCAGCGCCTGCACGGTCGCGGCGTCCGGGGTGGCGTACCTGCCGTCCGGGCCGAGCTGGAAGCCCTTGCCGCCATGGTTGTAGATGAACGCCCGGATGCGGGCCGGGGAGTTGTCGTAGACCAGGTCGTACTTGGCGCTCGTCGCGGTGCGGACCTTCGTCGCCGCCGCGAGGAACTCGTCCCAGGTCCAGGTCTGGGCGGGATCGGTCGGGTAGGTGACCTTGGCCTTGTCGAAGAGGCTCTTGTTGATGAACAGGCCGGCCGCCGTGAGGTCCGACGGGATGGCGAGGGCCTTGCCGTCCTGCTCCGTGACCAGGTCCTTGCGGATCTTGTTGGTCTCGTTGTTCGCGGTGGCGCTCAGGTCCTGGAGCTGGTTGATCCAGATCGTGTCCAGCGAGGGCACGCTGGCGACGTCGGGCAGGGAGTTGGCCTGCGCGGACTGCCGCAGCTTCTCCTGGTACCCGTCGTAGGGGACGTTCACGATCTCGACGGCGACGCCTTCCTTGGCCTCGAACTCCTTGGCGAGGTCGTTGTAGCCCTGTAGCTGCGCCGAGGTCGACAGCCAGAAGGTGATCTTTTTCGCGCCCGAACCGCCGCTGTCCGAGTCCGAGCCGCAGGCCGTGAGGGCGACAGCCATGGCAACGCCCAGCGACAGCCACCGCCAGCGCCGTAGTCCTCGACCGGCCGATGTAGAAATGTTCATATTCATCTCCCTGATGATCAGCCCCCGGTGGCGACGGACGTTAACGGGCAAGCGCTTACCGGTCAATGGCAGGACATACAGCTCTCAGCGGTTGCACTATTGTCCTGACATACGATCGACGTCATGTGGGAGTAACAAGAGCGGGTGGCACCTCAGCTCGGCCGGGTGCGACAGGTCGGTGTCACGCGATCGTCACCGCGGTCCACGACACCGGGGGCAGCCCGATCGTGAGCACGCCGTCGGAGAGCGTCGCGGTGTCATTCGTCCGTAGACCCACTCGCTCGGTGTCGCGCAGGTCGTTCACGGCGTAGACGTCCTCGTCCCAGATCCCCCGGGCCGAGACCGTGCTGAGCGGCCCGAACGCGCTCATGTCGATCGTCACTGAGGTCGCCTCGGTCGTGTGTCGGTTCTGCAGGAACACCGACACCGACGAACCGTCGAAAGTCGCGGCTGCGGCCACGACGGGCACGTCACCGAACTTCGCGGTGGTCGTCGCGTCGGCGTCGAGCGCGACCTTGAGCGCGGACCCCTGCGCCGTACGGGAGGTCAACGAGAACGGGAAGAACGTCGTCTGCCGCCAGGCCGGCCCGCCGGGCTCGGTCATGATCGGCGCGATGACGTTGACGAGCTGCGCGAGGCTCGCCGACGCGACCCGGTCCGCGTGGTTGAGGAGCGAGATGAGCAGGCCGCCGAGGGTCACGGCGTCCGCGACCGAGTACACGTCCTCGAGCAGGCGCGGCGCCACCGGCCAGTCGTCGATCGTGAAGGTGCGGGCCTGCTCCTCCCAGTTGGGCAGGTACCAGATGTTCCACTCGTCGAACGAGATGTCGATGCGCTTGTCCGAGCGCTTGAGCGCCCGCACATGGTCGGCGGTCGCCACGACCGCCTCGATGAACGCGTCCATGTCGACGCCCGACGCGAGGAAACTCGCGAGATCACCTTCCCGCTCCTGGTAGTACGCGTGGCACGAGATGTAGTCGACATCCTCGTACGTGTGCTCCAGGACGACGCGCTCCCACTCGCCGAACGTCGGCATGTCCCGCCCCGACGACCCGCACACCACCAGCTCCAGGCCCGGGTCCAGCTGCCGCATCGCCTTCGCCGTCATCGACGCGAGCTTGCCGTAGTCCTCGGCGTTGCGGTGCCCGAGCTGCCAGGGGCCGTCCATCTCGTTGCCGAGGCACCACATCCTGATTCCGAACGGCTCCGCCCTGCCGTTGGCCCGGCGCTGCTCGGTACGCGCGGTACCGGACGGGACGTTCGCGTACTCGAGGAGCTCGATGGCCTCCTTCGGCCCGCGGGTGCCGAGGTTCACCGCCAGCATGAGCTCGCTGCCCACCTGGTCGAGCCACCCCTGGAACTCGTGCAGACCGATTTCGTTCGTCTCGGTGGAGTGCCACGCGAGGTCGAGCCGGCGGGGGCGCCCGGCGACCGGGCCCACGCCGTCCTCCCAGTTGTAGCCGGACACGAAGTTGCCGCCCGGGTACCGAACCGTCGTCACGCCGAGTTCCTTGACCAGCTCGATGACGTCCCGCCGGAAGCCGTCGGGGCCGGCGCTCGGGTGCCCGGGCTCGTAGATGCCGTCGTACACGTGACGGCCGAGGTGTTCGACGAACCCGCCGAACAGCCGCCGGCGGACCGGCCCGATCGTGAAGGCCGGATCGAGGGTGAGGTGCGCACGGGCCATGGCGGGCTCCTTGGGGACTGGGCTTTCGTCATGTGGTTCGAACTGACTTACATGTGCGTCGTGGCGGCGCTCTCATGCCCCGTCCTGCGCGCGCACAAGAAGGCGCACGGGGCGGTCGCTCCAGGCAGCGAGCAGGACGCGTTGTCCAGGCACCCGGTCCTCGCCGTGCACGTAGGCGAAGAACTCCCCGTCGTCGAACGACGGCGCCAGCTCCTCGTCGTGCCCGTCAACCTGCACCTCGATCGCTTGGGAACCCGTGCGCAGCAGCACCGAGGGTCCGCGCAGCCACTGCGTTCCGGCCAGCGACGGGTGCGGCACGGCACCGGTCAGCGTCCCCCCGCCGAAGACCAGCTCGACGGCGACGCGGGTGCGCGGGCCGGTAAACCGGAGTTCGAGCACGGCACCGTCGTCCGTCAGCGTGACCTGCAGGCACGTGGTGAGACGAAGCGGCGAGAGCATCCGTGCGGGGAAGTCCATCCGAGCGAAGAACCGGCCCTCGTCGGTCAGCGGGTACGCGCCGTCCGACCGCCTGTGGTCGGACGGCAGCGGCTGGTAGTAGCCACTGACCCGCTCCTCGGTGAGCCGCACCCGATCGTCGGCGACGTCCATGACCGTGGGCCGGAAAGCGCCGGTGGCGAAGAACTGCGGGGAGATGCGCAGCGCGCACAGTCGGGCCGCACCGTGGCGGACCTGCAGCACCGTGGCGCTGTTGGCCAGACCGGAGGCCACCCGTCCGGTCGCGCGGGTGTCCGCACCGCCGAACACGGTGGTCGTGGTCACGCCGGCACGTCGCCGCAACAGTCCAACCGTGGGCCAGAAGGTCCCTCCCTCGCGGGCCGGTACGGGCGCTGGCAGCAGCTCGGTCAGCACCGGGTCCACCAGCGCCTCCGCCAGGTGCCGGGAAGGCTCCGGCGGCCCGCTCGCCGCACCCAGCATTGCCAGTCGCGCCAACTGCCCGTCGCCGTCGGTGACCGCGAACCGACGCAACTGGCTGAGGTAGGCGTGCACGTGGAACGTCTCGCGCTGGTCCTGGCGTCGCGAATGCACGGTCACCACCTCCCCGTCGTCGTCGACCAGACTCGGCAGGGTGCGCAGGTTCGCCCGTACCGGGTCGAGCAGTTCGGGCCGGGCCAGCAGCCGGGCCAGCGTCACGAGCGACGGGTTGGTGACGACGGCCGAGTAGATGGCGCTCCGCTCGGAGTAGAACCCGTCGGCGTCCACGTCGATGCCCTCGGCCAGCCACTCGTCGATGCGGGGAACGAGGCGGTCGTCGCCGGTCACGTGGTGCAGCCCGGCCAGCGCGCTGGCCAGTTCCCAACGGTGGTTGGGGGTGTGCACCCCGCCGGTGACGAGCGCGTCGACGGAGCGCGCCGCGATCGTCCGCAGCCGCTCCACGGCGCCCGTCCAGCGGGTGTCGGCCCCGACCCGGTCGAGCACCTCCAGCACGAGGCAGACGTCGTTGATGGTGAAGGCGCTGTCCGGAGGGGAGACGAGGTTGTCGCCGTCGAACAGGCCGGTCGGGCCCTGCAGGCCAGCCAGGTGCGCCAGCAGCGCATCGACCGCCGGCCGCCCGCCGGCCGAGGCCGGCGTCCCGGGGGCCGCCGTGGCGTCCGCCAGGATCAGGGCCTTCACCGCTCGCATCGTCTCCCGATGCGGCAGCCCGGCGGGGATCCCGCCGGCGAGGCCGTCAATGAGCGCCATGGCCTCGGCCCGCGCGCCACGCACCAGGCGAGAGAAGTACTCGTGGTCCACCCGTCAGTCCTTGCGCCGGAGTTCAGGTTGGAGCTGATAGTTCAGGTCGGAGCCCATGATGTCGCACTCGCCGGCAGGACTCCACGTCCGCTACGGTCGCCTGCGTCAGGGCCGCGCACAGCGAAACCCGCCCTGAGGACGCAAGGAGGCTGCTGACCGTGACCACCCGGACGACCCCCTCGTCGATCCCGCTGATCGCCGACCTCGCGTCCCCGCTGCCCGGCCGCGGGGCGCTACCGCCTCGCGCGCACCTGAAGTCCGACGCTCCTCGGCAGGTTCTCGACGGCGTGTGGCAGGTGCGGCTGCGCCCGTCACCGCGCCACGTCTCCAACGACGGCTGGCAGCAGGTCGGGGCCCGGCTGGATCCCGCGGGCTGGTCCCCGCTGACAGTGCCCGGGCACCTTCCCCTGCAGGGACACGGCTCCCCCATCTACGCGAACGTCGCCTACCCGTTTCCCCTGGATCCGCCATTCCCACCGGACGACAACCCCGTCGCCGACCACCGGCTGGAACTGGTCGCCTCGCCCGAGGTGCTCGCCCACCCCTCGGTGCTGCGATTCGAGGGCGTCGACGGCGCGGCGACGGTGTGGCTGAACGGCGTGGAACTGGGCACGCTGCGCGGCAGCCGCCTCACCACAGAGTTGCCGTGCACCGGTGTGCTCCGACCGGGAACGAACGTGCTGTCGGTTCGCCTGGCGCAGTGGTCCGCGCACAGCTACCTCGAGGACCAGGACATGTGGTGGATGCCCGGCATCTTTCGCAGCGTCACGCTCCTGGCCCGTCCGCGCGGCGGGGTGCGAGACGTCTTCGTACACGCGGGTTACGACCACCGCGACGGCTCGGGCACGCTACGCGTGGACGTTGATCTCGAGGACGGCGCGGAGGCGCCGGCGACGATCAGCGTGCCGGCGCTCGATCTGCACGAGGTCGCCGCCGGCGTGGACCACCAGGTGCCGTCGGTCGCGCCGTGGACCGCCGAGACGCCCGTGCTGTACGACGCGCAGGTACGCACACCCACCGAGACGGTGGACCTCCGCATCGGCTTCCGCACCGTCAGCATCGAGGACGCCACGCTCCTGCTGAACGGCACCCCGCTGCTGCTGAAGGGAGTGAACCGGCACGAGCACGACCCCCGCCGGGGCCGCGTCGTGGACCTGGCAGCGGCCCGTGCCGAGCTGCTGCTCATGAAGCAGCACAACATCAACGCCGTGCGGACGTCGCACTACCCACCGCAAGCCGACTTCCTCGACCTGGCCGACGAACTCGGACTCTACGTCGTCCTCGAGAACGACCTGGAGACCCACGGCTTCGAGCTGATGGACTGGCGGGGCAACCCGAGCGACGACTCTCAATGGCTGCCGGCCTACCAGGACCGGATGCGGCGAACAGTGGAACGGGACAAGAACCACCCCAGCATCCTGGTGTGGTCGCTGGGCAACGAGTCCGGCACCGGCTCGAACCTCGATGCGATCGCCCTCTGGACCCGGGACCGCGACCCCGACCGCCTGGTGCACTACGAGGGCGATCGGCGCTCCCGCCACGTCGACCTGTACTCGCGGATGTACGCGTCCGTCCACCAGGTGGAAGCGATTGCCACCGAGCCACCGGCCGAGACCTTCGCCGACCCCGACGAGCAGCACCGGCGTCGACTGCCGTTCCTGCTGTGCGAGTACGCGCACGCCATGGGTAACGGTCCGGGCGGCCTCAGCGAGTACCAGGACCTGTTCCACAGGTATCCGCGTGTGGCTGGCGGATTCGTCTGGGAATGGGTGGAGCACGCCCTCGACGGTGGGACCAACGACGACGGGCGGCCCGTGCAGCTCTACGGGGGCGACTTCGGCGAGCGGGTGCACGACGGCAGCTTCGTGGTGGACGGGCTGGTACACGCCGACCGGACTTCAGGACCCGCCCTGGCAGATCTGGCGCGCGTGTTCTCTCCCGTGGGCTTGGAGCTGGCGCCGGACCTGTCGACGCTCACGGTGACCAACCGCTACCACAGCCTGGACCTGTCGCACCTGGAGGCGGTCTGGACGATCGACGGCGACGAGCGCGGGGCGGGCACTCCGATCATGCTGCCCGACGTGCCCGCGGGCACCGGCGCCGTCGTCCCGCTGCAGCTGCCGCCGTCGGCCATGGCGACCACGGTGACCGTGCTGCTCCGCAGGCGCACGTCCGGCGACGGGTGCCCCGCGGGCCACGAGGTCGCCTGGACCCAGCGCATACCGGAACGCCCGGTCGCCGCGCTCGAGGCCCGCCGTGTTCCGCCGCGACGGGCTGGCGACGGCATCGTCCACCTCGGGCCCGCCTCCTTCGACGAGCGCACCGGCATGCCCGTACGGCTCGGCGCCCTCGCGCTGCACGACGTTGCGGTGAGCCTGTGGCGGGCGCCGACCGAGAACGATCGCGGCGTGGGCTGGGACGAGCCGGAGCTGCCGCCCGTCGCCGATCGTTGGGCCGCGGCCCGGCTGGACGATCTGCGCAGCCGCCTGATCGAGGTGTCCGAGGAGGGGCCTGCGTTCGTCGTGCGGACGAGGACGGGCCCCCCCGTGCTCGACGCCGGTGTCGACGTGACCTGGCGCTGGACGAGTGACGGCATCTCCCTGGCGCTCGACCTCAGCCTCGCGCCCTATGGTCCGTGGCCGTGCGATTGGGGCCGGGCAGGGATCGACCTACGCCTGACCGAGCCGACGACGCAGGTGCGCTGGACCGGCTGGGGACCCGGTCCCCAGTACCCGGACACCGGTCAGGGCGCCCGCTACGGCTCGTTCGTCGCCGACCGCGACGACTACGCCGTGCGGACGGTCCGTCCTCAGGAGCACGGTGCGCGCCGGGTGGATGACGCGACGGTGGACCTGGGCGGGCTGGCCCTGCGCGTACGAGGGAATGGTCTGCCGCTGACCGTCCGCCCCTGGTCCCGGACCGTGGTCGCCGCCACCAGGCACGACCACGAGTTGCCTAGGGCGACCGAGACCTGGATCTCGTTGGACGCGGCCTCCAGCGGAGTCGGCACCGCCTCGTGCGGGCCGGGTGTCCTGCCGGGGTACCGGCTGGCACCCTCGGTGCAGAAGCTGCGCGTGATCCTTCAGCAGGTCGGTCACGCCCAATGAGTGCCTGCCGTCGCTGCCGACGAACCCGTCCAGCCGCTTCTTGTCCGGGGCTATGCATCAGAATTGCTCAATCTTGACCGGGGTCGAGACGGGCGACCATTCGGCACCTGACCTCGGAGATCACGCTCGTCACAGTGGCAGGGGCGACCAGGCCTGCTGTTAGAGGGCGTCTGATTCACGAATTTTGCAAGTGATGCGATCTTCAGTCGTCTCGCCAGGTTGGGGTGGTTTCGTTGGTGACGTTTGGTGAGGTTGTCGATCATCGCGATGTGGATCATGCTGGCGGAGTTGTCGGGTAGGGCTTCGTAGTCACGGGCCAGGCGCCGGTGCAGCATGATCCAGCCGAGGGTGCGTTCGATGACCCATCGGCGTTTGACCACGGAGAACCCTTTGATGTGCGGGTCTTTGGTGACGACTTCGACGTCGATGCCCGAGGATGGCGCCGTGTTCGATGACCTTGTTTTGAAGCCGGCGTCGACCCAGGTCTTGGCCAGGGCGGGGTGGGTGGTCTTGGCCTGGTTGAGGAGGTTGATGCCGATGGTGTTGTCGCTGGCGCTGGCGGCGGTGACGATGACGGCGAGAAGCAGGCCGAGGTGTCGGTGACGATGCCGCGTTTGCGTCCGACGATCTTCTTGCCCGCGTCGATGCCCTGGCTGGCCAGTGGTGCGTTGGTGGAGGTCTTCACGCTCTGGGTGTCGATGACGCAGGCCGACGGCTGCGGGGCGCGTCCGGCCTTGGCGCGGGCCAGGCCGGTGAGGTCGTAGTTGAGCTGGGTGAAGATGTCGTCGCCTGTCCAGGCGGTGAAGTAGCCGTAGACGGTCTGCCAGGGCGGGAAGTCGTGGGGCAGGTAGCGCCAGGCGATGCCGGTACGGTTGACGCAGAGGATCGCGTTGAAGATCTCGTCTACTGTGGACCACGGGGTGGATTGCGGTTGGGCCCGACGATTCCCGAACTTTCGTGAACCAGACACGATCTGCGGATCAAAGCAGGGCATCTTGCATCGGCATCAATCGGGCGAACCTGGCCGCAGTGGTGATCATTCGACCCTGCCGACGCCTCGCCGACCAGACCCACGAAAGCAGCAATAAGTAGCGGGAACGATCCCAGTTAGAGCTGGCCCAGCTGGCCGAGCTCGCACTCATCGCCGGTCCCTCGTGGACACTTGGCCGGTCCCGGCTCGGCCAGATCGCGACGGCCGCGCTCGTCGGCGCGGCGGCGGTGTCGTAGCCCTCTGGGGTGGAGATTGCTGGTTCCGCCGCGCAACCCGGCACTAGCTGTGCGGACGTGTTCGAACAGGTGCGGATAAGCGCGAGTGGCGGGGATCGCCTCTTGACGACGCCGCGGTGACCGTCAACACTGTTCGGCGACACGGCGGCAACATGGCTGACATGTTTACGCCTGTCAACGGGGGGACCGGCCATCTGGGACATGACTGCGCTCGTCAACCTCCACCAGCATCCGCGGCGCCGATGGGCACGGCTCCGCGGCAGAAAGGCGACCCGTATGGTCAACAATGTTAGATTCTGTTGATTCTTCCCGCCCGATGGCCCATCAGCCACGACACCGCGTAGCGCCTTCGCCGTACAGGCGCTGGCGCTGACCGCGGCGCTCGGCGCGGTTGTCGTCACCAACCCCGCCACTCCCGCCGCACCGGCCGACCTAAAGCACCAAGTGCCTCGACGCCGAGAAGGCCGGCACCACCAACGGCACCAGGGTCATCATCTGGGCCTGCATCGGCCAGACCAACCAGCAGTGGACCCGTAACTAACCATTCAAGCTGATCCGTCCTCACCCCCGAAAAGGCAGGTATTTGTGAAAGCAGTTCTGCGGCCCCTGACGGCCACCTTCGCCGCTCTTGCCACCGCCCTGGCAGGTGCGGCCACGCTCGCCTGCGCATCGCCCGCCGCGGCGGCGCCCGGCAGCCCCGCCCTCCGGCCGCCGCTGGGTTGGAACAGCTGGAACACCTTCGGATGCGACATCAACGAAACCAAGATCCGCGCGGCCGCAGACGCCATGGTCAACTCCGGCATGCGGGAGGCCGGCTACGAGTACGTCGTCGTCGACGACTGCTGGCAGGCGACGACCCGCGACGCCTCCGGCAACCTCCGCTCCGACCCGACCCGCTTCCCGTCGGGGATGAAGGCGCTGGGTGACTACATCCACAGCAAGGGACTGAAGTTCGGCATCTATCAGGCGCCGCGTGAGGAGACCTGCGCCCAGTACTTCAACGCCATCGGCGGCGCCACCGGCGCACTCGGCCACGAGCAGCAGGACGCGAACACGTTCGCGTCCTGGGGTGTCGACTTCCTCAAGTACGACTGGTGCTCGCCCTGGGGCACCCTCAACGACCAGATCGCCAGCTTCTCGCTGATGCGCGACGCGCTTCGTGCCACGGGACGGCCGATCGTCTACTCGATCAACTCCAACAGTGCCCACTCCAACACCGGGCCCTCCTATGACTGGAGCCCGGTGGCGGACATGTGGCGAACCACC
This sequence comes from Micromonospora deserti, assembly GCF_003236335.1. Taxonomy (GTDB): domain Bacteria; phylum Actinomycetota; class Actinomycetes; order Mycobacteriales; family Micromonosporaceae; genus Micromonospora; species Micromonospora deserti. The sequence goes on along the minus strand of NZ_POUB01000014.1, from coordinate 1,238 downwards.
GAGGACATCACCGACAAGTGGCGCAGCGGCTGCACCGGCGACTGCTTCATGGGCGTCACGGAAATCCTCGACGTGCAGGCCCCGCTCCACGCCTGGAACGGCCCGGGGCACTGGAACGACCCCGACATGCTCGAAGTGGGCGTACGCGGCACGTTCACCCCGACCGAGAACCGGGCGCATTTCAGCATGTGGGCCATCATGGCCTCCCCGCTGATCGCCGGTAACGACATCACCACCATGTCCGCCGACGTACGCACCGTGCTGACGGACCCCGATGTGCTGGCCATCAACCAGGACTCGCTGGGTCGGCAGGCCCAGCGGGTCCGTGACTTCGGCGAGACCGAGGTGTGGGCCAAGACGCTCAGCGACGGTTCGGTTGCAGTCGCCCTGCTGAACCGGTCAGGCAGCACCGCGACGATCTCCACCACCGCCGCCGAGGTCGGTATGCCTGCGGCAAGCGGCTACAACCTGTTCGAGGTCTGGACGCACGCGGCCAGCAACACCTCCGGCGCGATCAGCGCCACCGTCCCGGCGCACGGGGTGGCCATGTACCGGGTGCGGACCGGCTCCACGACCCCGACCGACACCTTCAGCCTGCGTGGTGTCGGATCCAACCGCTGCCTGGACATCCTCGGCGGCGCCCCGAACGACGGCTCCCAGGCGGTCATCTGGGACTGCAACGGTGGCCTCACCCAGGTCGTGACCGCTGACTCCGGCCAGCTGCGCATCGTCGGCAAGTGCCTCGACGCCGAGGGGAGGGGAACCGCGAACGGCACCAAGGTGATCCTCTGGCCATGCAACTCGGGCACCAACCAGCAGTGGACGATGCAGGCCGACGGCACCATCCGCGGAGTCCAGTCCGGCAAGTGCATCGACGTCAACCAGGCCGCCACCGCCAACAACTCACCCATCATCCTGTGGACCTGCTCCGGTGCCGCGAACCAGCGATGGACCCGCATCTGAGCGCTACCCACAGTGCCCGGCGGACACGAAATTGCCGGCGTCTATTTAGTGGGAGCCTGCTGCCGTCGGCAGCAGGCTCCCACTAACGACCTCGTGCGCAATTGCGTAGAGCCGTGAGCTGCGGTGATTCGGGGTCTGTACAACGAACGGTGTGTCTCCTGATCATGGAGTAGGCACCGATGACCGACATGACGACCGCCGTGGATACTGCCGCGGTGGCGAAGAAGGACCCGGCGCGCCCGCCGGCGAATGGAGTCGACGACGAGCTGGTGGGC
>NZ_POUB01000149.1 GCF_003236335.1 Micromonospora deserti | reverse complement strand
CCGGGCCCTGGGCGGGTCTGGGGGTCGACAGCCCGCCGGGCCGGGCCTCTAGGCTCGGGGGTTCCGCGTCGAAGGAGGACGATCCGTGAGTCCCATCAGGATGGCCTACCTCGCCGCCGCGCGGTCGGCGGTGGACCTGCTCGCCGACCCCGCCGTGGCGGCCCGCTGGAACGAGCCGAGCGCGCTGGCCGAGTTCGGTGTGGGCGGGCTGGCCGGCCACCTCGCCTCGCAGCTGCTCAGCGTCCCGGCCGTGCTGGCCGAGCCCGTTCCAGCCGGTGACCCGGTGGGGCTGCTCGACCACTACGCGCGGGGGAGCTGGGTCGGTGCGACCGTCGACGACGAGGTCAACGTCACGATCCGCCGGGCCGGCGAGGGCATCGCGGCCGAGGGACCCGGGGTGCTGGTCGAGCGGGCCGCCGGCGCGCTGCGGGAGCTGACCGCGACGTTGCCCGTGCAGCCGGCGAAGCGGGTGGTGCACCTGGCCCGGGGCCCCTGGTCGCTTCGCCTGGACGACTACCTCACCACTCGGCTGATGGAGATCGCGGTGCACTCCGACGACCTGGCCGTCAGTGTGGGCGTACCCACCCCGGACCTGCCCGCCGAGGCGCTCGATCCGGTGCTGTCCCTGCTGGCCCGGCTGGCCGTACGCCGGCACGGGCAGCCGGCGGTGCTGCGGGCGCTGAGCCGGGCGGAGCGGGCGCCGGCCGACATCACCGCCTTCTGACCCGTCCTCACCGCAGGGCCGGGACCGGTCGGCGACCACACGTCCTGCTCCCTGCGCGAGACGCGGGCCCGCCCCCACCCGCACGTCGTGCCGGTCCGCACCGCACGATGCGGGGCCCGCTCGACCAGCGGAAGGTGGCCGCGACCCTCGGGGTGCGGCTGGACGCCGCCGCCCTGGTCGGCGGCCGGGTCGCTGGTGCTGCCGAGCCGGTCAGCCCTCCTGGCCGACGGGGGAGTTCGGCCGGTCCACGTCGACGAACTCGATGTCGTCGGCCGCGCGGTCGGCCCGGCTGCCAGCGGCCCGGGCGGCGGTGCCGGCGGCCCAGCCGATGGCGGCGCCGACCAGGGCGGCGCCGATCAGCAGCGGCCACGGCAGCGACTGGCGGCGACCGGCGAGGGCGTCGACGGCCAGGGCCGCCCGGCGGCGGGCCTCTCCGGCCGTGGAGCCGACCAGGTCACCGGCCTCCCCGGCGCGGCCGGAACCGCTGCGGCGGGCCGACCGGGCGGTGTCGCGGACGCTGTCCCCCGCGGAACCGACCGCCGAGACCAGGTGCTGCCACGCCTGATCCGCGATCCGCTCGGGCTTGCCGCGGCGGTCCAGCAGGGTGGTTTCGAACATCGTGGGTTACCTCCTCGGGGTGCCGAAGCCGGCGGCCACTTCGGACTTCGGCGTCTGTCGGCGCGTCACGGTCCGCCTGTCCCGCCCTGTGCCCGGTGGGCCGCCCGCGCAAACCCGGACCGCGTACCCGCCGCCGGTGCGGGCGAACCCGTCCGGTGCCCACCCGGACCGCCCGTCGCCCCGGTCCCGGCCGGCCGCCGGTGCCGTCCCCCAGCTGGTCAGCGGAGGCTGACCAGCGAGACCACGCCGCGGGCGAAGTCGTCGTCATCGTCGTCGTCATCGCCGCCACCGCCGAAGCCGCAGGCCAGTACGAGAGCGAGCAACGCGCTGACCCCGGCCAGCGCGGCAAGTCTCCTGATCATGATCGTCCTCTCCGTCGCGGTCGCCCTGCTCCGGCGCCGATGCTAGGCGGCACGGGCAACCCCGGCGGCGCGGTCGCCACCGGGCGGGCCGGTGGCAGGAGGCGGAATCCGCAGTTGGGGCACGCCGGCGGGCGGGGTGTCGGCGGGTACGACGGGGGACCGTTACCCTGGGCGGCGAGGCGTCAGTGAAAGCTGATCGTTGGACCAACAGGATATGAAAAGTCCGGATAAGGGCGATTTGGTGTGCCCTGATCCGCGAATTGCTCATCCCGAGGGGTGGCGACCGAGGCTGTCGGAGGAATACTCTCGGTCGCGGCCCGCGTACTGATGAGGCGCCCGTCGGACGGGCGAGTGGAGGTGCTCGCGTGAGCCTGTCGATCGTGAAGTCGGTTCTGCCCGGTGGTGTCATCGAGATCTCGCCGCGTGGCGAGATCGACGTCGATACCGCGTACGAGGTGCGCGAGGCGATCGCCGAGGTCCTGACCAAGGGACGCCCCGCCCGGATCGAACTCAACATGCGGCTGGTCAGCTTCATCGACTCCGTCGGCATCAGCGCCATGGTCGCCGGCTTCCAGACCGCCGAGGTCAGCGGCGTCAAGCTCGTGGTCACCGAGCCGAGCCGGTTCGTGCACCGGCAGCTCTGGGTCACCGGCCTGCTCGGCCTCTTCGGCGCTCCCGAGCCCTACTACGCCGGCACACCCGCCCCGGAGGTCCTCCCCGGCGCCTGAGGCCACCCGCCGCGCGGGAGCGGTCGGTGCGGCGCAGGGCCCGCCGATCCCGTACGCCGGCAGCTCCGGCAGCGGCTGGGCACGGACAGATGCCCGTTCTGCCCCACCGCGGTCATCGCGGCGCCGGGCGTTGCCAGCCCGGCCCGCGTACGCGACGATCGGTCGACCAGCGACCGTGGGGAGACGGCGTGCTCAGGCGGGACTCGTTCAGCTACACCGTCCAGGCGCGCTGCCCGGTGGCACAGGCCGCGGCGCTGCTCGCCGACCCGGCCCGGCAGCGGGCGCTGCACCCGTTGATCATCCGGGTCCGGCCGTTGCGGCCCCGCCCCGGCGCGCGGGCCAGCTACGCGATCACGAACCGGCTGGCCGCCGGGCCGCTGCGGCTTCCGCTCACCTACCGTGCCGACGTCCTGCTCGACGGGCCGGACGAGATCGTGACGGTGGCCTGGCGATGGCCCGCGACGACCGTGCGCAACCGCACGCGGTTGCGGCCCGAGCCCGACGACGTGGTGCGGATCGATGTCGAGATCACCCTGGTCGCGCCGGCACCGGTCTTCGGCTACGCGTTCCGCGAGGCCCGCGCCACGCACCTGGCGCTGGCCGCCCGCCTCGGCGCCGCCCTCGACCGCGACCCGCCGGCCCGCTGACCGCCGTCTCGGCCCCGGTCCGGCCGCCCGGGGCATCGGGTCACCATGACACCCCGGGATGCCGCACGCCGGGGCGTCACCCGCGCCGCCGCGAGCGCGGGTGGGTCAGCCGCGCTCATGCCGGTGATGCTGCCCGGCGGCCGGTCGCCCGTCGTGGGCCGGTCGGCGACATCCGTCGTACGCCGAAGGGTGTACGGCGGGCGTGGTCGGCCCCGGTGACCGGCCGCGGCGGCGGGGGTCACCGGGGCCGGGCCGTCAGTAGACCGACAGGTGCACGTGGTTGGTGTGGTCGCTGGACGGGTCCCCGTTGGCGCCGCTGTACGACTTCCATCCGCTGCTGGGCAGCCAGATCTGCCGGTACCAGATCACGTAGAGCACGGCGAGCCGGTCGGCGTTGCGCACGAAGTACGCCGCCAGGTTGTTGCCGTACGTCCTGTCGCCGCCGGTGGCGTCCCCGCCGAACCCGTTCTTCTGGGCCGCGAAGTCGCAGGCCCGTCCCTTCGGGTGCTCGCCGGAGCCGCCCGGCCGGTAGCAGGAGACGTACCGGGTGAAACCGGCCGCCTTGGCCTGGTTCAGCGCGTGCAGGGTGCGCGGGGTGATGCAGCCGTTGGCCGGGGTCGGATCGTTGACGCTGCATGACTCGCGTGGCCAGGAGCCGTCGGAGTTGCGCGGGGCCGGCTTGGCCGTCGCGGTGGAGGTGCCGCGAGTGGGCGCGCGGTCGCCCGCGGACCGCGTGCGGCCGGCCACGGTCAGCGCCCGCTCGGCCTGCTCCTTGCGCTTGGTCATCAGCGTGACCTGCTTGCGCTGCTCGCGGATCTCGCCCTCCAGCGCGAGCTTGGTGCGGTTGGCCGCGTCGCGGGTGTCCTGCAGCTCCCGCAGCACCCGGTCCTCGTTGGTCGCCACCGCCTCCAGCGCGGCGGCCCGGTCCAGGAAGCCGTCCGGCGAGTCGCTGTTGAGCAGCGCGGACACGGCACCGAGGCGGCCGGAGCGGTACGCCACCTCGGCGATCTCGCCGACCTTGCCGTTGCGGACGGCCAGCTCGTTCTCGGTGGTGCGCAGCTGCGCGGCGAGCTGCTGCTGGCGCTTGACCGAGGTGTCCAGGGCCCGCTTGGCGTCCAGGTAACCCTTGCTGGCCGCTTCCAGCTGGGCGCGCAGGGCCGGCGTGCCACCCTCCTCGTCCTGGCCGGGGGCCGCGGCGAGCTGGGCCGTCGGGGGAGCCGCCCCGGCCGGAGCGGCGGTGACCGGCGCGCCCGCCAGGCCAACGGCGAGTGTCGCGATCAGGGCCGCCACGCGGGCGGCGGTTCGTCGTCGTACAGGTGCCACCACTGGCATACACATGTCCTTCCGTCAGCCGCCGACCGGGTTAGCTGACGGGTTCGGGACGGAAGATCCCTACCGCTGACGCGGATGCACCCCAGGAACATGGTTCCCCGGTTCGCCCTGGCGGGCGATTAGGCGGCGGCCACCGCCGGCACCGGTGCGTGCCGCTTGGCGGAGGCCGGTGCAGAGACTACCGGTGCCGGTGGGGCAGGTGCAGCGAATGTGACTGACGGTGCCTGCCTGGTCACCGAAAAATCCGGCATAAGCACACAATACTCACACAGATTTAAGGTTGTCCTCATTACCACTCAACCGGCCCGCAGACCCCGGGGGACGCTCCCGGCTCGATCTGCAACGTGGCGTGCTCGATCTTGAAGTCCTCGTGCAGCGCGGCGCGGGCCGCGGTCAGCACCCTGCCGACGTCCGCCCCGGGCGCCGTCGTCAGGTGCGCCGATACGATCTCCATCCCGGAGGTCAGCGTCCAGATGTGCAGGTCGTGCACCTCGGCCACGCCGGGCACGGCGGCCAGCCGGTCGTGCACGGCGGTGACCTCGAGGTGCTCCGGTGCGGCCTGTACCAGGATGCGCAGCGCCGCCCGGCCCAGCCGCCAGGTGCGGGGCAGGATGAACAGGCCGATGGCGACCGCCACCAGCGGGTCGGCCCACCACCAGTCGGTGACGGCGATCAGCGCGGCCGCCCCGATCACGCCCAGTGAGCCGAGCAGGTCGCCCAGCACCTCCAGGTACGCCCCGTGCAGGTTGATGTTCTCCTGCGCGCCGGCGCGCAGCAGGCCGAACGCGGCCAGGTTGGCGAGCAGGCCGAGCACGGCCACCGCCAGCATCGGCCCGGCGACCACCTCCGGCGGGTCGCCGAACCGGCGTACCGCCTCGACCACCACGTAGACCGCGACGCCGGAGAGCAGCACGGCGTTGGCCAGGGCGGCGAGCACCTCCAGGCGATAGAGGCCGAAGGTGCGCTGCGGGTCCCGGGAGGTCCGCCGGGTGGCGGTGATCGCCGCGAGGGCCATGCCGATGCCGAGCACGTCGGTGAACATGTGCCCGGCGTCGCTGAGCAGGGCCAGTGAGCCGGTGCCGAAGGCGGTCGCCGCCTCCACCACCATCAGCGTGCCGAGCAGGCCGAACGCGGCCCACAGCCGGCCCAGGTGACGGTGCGCCACGTTGGCGACCGACCCGTGGTGGTGGTCATGACCTGCGCCCACGCGCCCACCCTCCGTCGCCCGTCCGAACCCGGTCCAATCTATGCTCACATCGCTATGTATGCAAGTGACCGCTGACGCCTCCCCGGACGGTGACCCACCCCGCCCGGGCTCAGCCGACGGGATCGACGGTGGTCAGCCGCTGGGTGGCCCGGGACAGCGCGACGTAGAGGGTGCGTGCCCCCGATCCCGGATCGGCCCGGACCTCGCTCGGGGCGACCAGCACCACCCCGTCGTACTCCATGCCCTTCGCCTCCAGGCTGGTCACCACCTGTAGGCGGGGGGCGCCGAGCCCGCCCAGCCAGCCGGCCACCTCGTCCCGGCGCGGCACCGGCGTGATCACGCCGACCGTGCCCTCGACCTCGCCGAGCAGCGCGCCGGCCGCCGCCACGGTCGCCGCCTTTAGCTCCGCTGGCGGGACCACCAGCTCGACCGGGTCGACGCCGGTGGAGCGCACCGCGGTGGGCAGCGGGAGGTCCGGATCGAGCCGGCGGATCTCGGCGGCCGCGACCGCGAAGATCTCCGCCGAGTTGCGGTAGTTGGTGGTGAGCGTGAAGTGCTGCCGCTTGCGCCGGCCCAGCGCCTGGTCCCGCGCCCGGGTCAGCTCCTCCGGATCACCCGTCCACGCGGTCTGCGCCGGGTCGCCCACCACCGTCCACGAGGCCAGCCGGCCGCGCCGGCCGATCATCCGCCACTGCATGGGCGAGACGTCCTGCGACTCGTCGACCACCACGTGGGCGTACTCCCGGTAGTCCTCCGGGCGCTGCCGGGCCGCCTCGCGGGCGGCGCGCTGCCGGTCGGCGAAGGTGCTCAGCTCCCGGACCCCGCCGGCCAGCTGGAACGGGTCCCGCTTCGGGCGGGCCGGCCTCATCGGCTTGCCGAGCAGCGCGTCCAGCTCGTCCAGCAGCGCGATGTCGGCGATGGTGAGCCCCTCGGTGGCCAGGCTCCGGTACGCGCCGGCCAGCAGCCGGATCTCCCGACCGGTGAGGATCCCCCCGGCGTAGCGGCGCAGCCGCTCCGGGCGGGCCAGCCAGCCCAGTACGTGCCGCGGGTGCAGCCGGGGCCACCAGGCCTTGAGGAACTCGCGGAACTCCGGCCGCTCGGCGATCTCGTCCTCGAAGGCGCGCTGCTCCGGCAGCCGGCCGATGCCCAGCCGGCGGGCCTGCGCCCAGAGCGCGGCGAAGACGCCGTCGAAGCCGGCCCGGCGCACCTCGTTGCGGCGAGCGCCCCGGGGCAGCGCCCGCTCCCGGATCGCGTCCAGTTCGCGGCGGTCCAACAGCAGCAGCGTGCCCCGGTAGAGCAGGCGCAGCTCGGCGGGGCCGTCTGGCACCGCGTCCCGGGCCGCCCGCTCCAACACCCGCCGCATCCGCAGCGAACCCTTCACCGCCGCCACCTCGGGCGGGTCGGTGCGGGTGGCGCGCATGCCCGGGAAGAGGGTGCCCAGCGAGTGCAGGGTGGCGCTCTCCTCGCCCAGCGACGGCAGCACCGACGCGATGTACTCCACGAAGACCGTGGACGGGCCGACCACCAGGATCCCGCCGCCGGCGTACCGGTTGCGGTCGGAGTAGAGCAGGAACGCCGCCCGGTGCAGGGCCACCGCCGTCTTGCCGGTGCCCGGCCCGCCGGAGACGATCGTGACGCCCGAGCCGGGGGAGCGGATCGCCTCGTCCTGCTCCTGCTGGATGGTGGCGACGATGTCCCGCATGCCCCGGCCGGTTGCCCGGGACAGCGTGGCGAGCAGCGCGCCGTCGCCGACGACCCGCATGTCGGCGGGGGCGGCGCCCGGATCGAGCAGGTCGTCCTCGATCCGGGTGACCCGCTCACCGGTCGACTGGATCATGCGCCGCCGCACCACACCCATCGGTTGGGCGGGGGTGGCCCGGTAGAACGCCGCGGCGGCCGGGGCCCGCCAGTCCACCACCAGGGCGACGGCGTTCTCGTCCCGGATGCCGAGCCGCCCGACGTGCAGCACCTGCCCGTCCCGCAGGTCGAGCCGGCCGAACACCAGCCCCTCGTGCTCGGCGTCGAGGACGTGCCGCCGCTGCGCCGCGTGGAACACCATGGCGTCCCGCTCGACCAGCGCGCCGAAGTTGCCGACCCGGGCGAGCCGGTAGCCCTCCCGTTCCGCCCGCACCGCCGAGCGGCGCAGCTCGGCCAGGCGGGCGTACACCCGGTCGAGATGCCGCTGCTCGACGGCCATCTCCTGGGCCAGGGTGGTCTGGTCGGTCAACGCTCAAGCTCCTCCGACGGCGGCGGATGGCCGCGACACGGCGCGGGGCCGCGCCAGGCTGACCGGGTGAGGGTACGGCAGCGCCGCGACCGGCGGCGTGGCCCCGCGCGATCCGTGGCCGTCGTGACCCCGCGCGAACCCGCCCCGGGCGGCCGCTCACCCGGCCGGGGTGAGCCTCCCCCGGGCGCTGGTGAGCACCTGCCGGAGCACCCCGACCAGGGCGGCGTTGACCGCCTCGGGCCGCTCCATCATGAGCATGTGCCCGGCCCCCGGGCAGACGGTCAGGTCGGTTGCCGGCAGCGCGGCCGCGATCGACTCGGCGCACGGCGGCGGGGTGAGCCGGTCCCGGTCGCCGACCAGCGCGGCCGCCGGCAGGTGCGTGAGTTTCGCCAGGGTGTCCAGCCGGTGCTGGGCCCCGATCGAGGCGCGGAACCCGCCGATCGAGCGCAGCGAAGCGCGGGCCACGGCAGAGGTGACCAGGCGGATGTCCGCCGGGTCGCAGCGGTCGCCGAAGAGCATCCAGCGGATGCTGGGGCGGAGCGCGCGCAGCAGGGCGTGGGGCGGCCGCCAGGATCCGCAGCGGGCCAGCACGCCCGCCCCGGTGGTCTCGGCGAGCCGGATCAGCCGGGCGATGCGGGGGGAGAGGCCGTACGCGGTGTGCGTGTGCCCCTCGGCGGTGGTGGAGACGAAGACCAGCCCGGCGGTCCGGGCGGCGAAGTGTCCGGGGTGCCGGTGGGCGTACTCCATGATCGTCATGCCGCCCATCGAGTGGCCGACCAGCACGATCCGGCCGGTCGGGGCCACCGCGTCCAGCACCACGGCGAGGTCGTCGCCGAGCTGGGCCAGGGTGGCGGTGGGCAGCGCCATGCAGCTGGACTGGCCGTGCCCGCGAGCGTCGTAGCTGACCACCCGCACCGGCTCGGCGACGGCGTCGCGCAGCGCGGCGAGCTGCCGGTGCCAGCTGCGCCCGTCGAGCGTCCAGCCGTGCAGCAGCACCACGGTGACCCCGGCGTCGGCCGGCCCGGTCACCTCGACGTGCAGGCGTACGTCGTCGGGTAGCCGTACCTCGACCTGCTCCGGCATCGCCACCTCCCCGGGCCGGACTGATCTGTAACACCGGGGATACCCGGCGGTAACACCGGCTACCCGTCATGACACCACGCCAAGCGGGTCGGTGAGAAGATTCCCAACCCGGCCCGTGGGCCCGCCCGGCCGGCCAAGCTGGGGGCATGGGGGCGCCACGGGCAACGCCGGCCGGACCGGCCGGGCGGCCTCTGGGCACCACCCCGGCCACCCGCGGCCCCGGCGGGCCTGGCCCGGGAGGGCGGCCCGCCGGTGGTACGCCCCGCGCCGCCCTGGCTGAGCTGCTCGCCGGCAACCGTCGGTTCGTCAGCGGCCAGCCGGTGCACGGTCACGACGTCACCGCCGCCGCCGCGACCGCCTCCGGCGACCAGCAGCCGTACGCCGTGCTGCTCGGTTGCATCGACTCGCGGGTGCCGCTGGAGGCGATCTTCGACCAGACGTTCGGCTCCATCTGCGTGATCCGCACGGGCGGGCACGTGCTGGATCGGGCGGTCCTCGGTTCCATCGAGTACGTGGTCGGCGAGCTGGGCGTACCCCTGGTCATGGTGCTCGGGCACGAGCGTTGCGGCGCGGTCGCCTCCGCGGTGGCCGCGCTGCGCGCCGGCCGGCGGCCGGGCGGTTCGCTGGCCCACCTGGTCGACCAGATCGCCCCGGCGGTCACCGAGGTGGGCGTCGACGATCCGCAGGTGCACCCGATGGCGGTCCGGCGGCACGTGCTCCGTACGGTGGCCGCGTTGCGCGCCGACGACCTGCTGGCCGAGCCGGTCGCCGCCGGCCGGGTGGACGTGGTGGGCGCCCTCTACGACCTGGCCACCGGCGAGGTCGCCCTGCTGAACCGGTGACCCTCGCCCCACGCCCCGTTGATCATGAGGTTGACGGCGAAGTGGATCTCCACAACGCCGGTCAACCTCATGATCAACCGGGAACGGTGGGGTGGTTGCGGGGGTTTCCTAGTGCGGAGGAGGTCCTCCGGGTTACCGATGCGGGATTCGGGATGCCGGCGGGGCGGCGGGAGACCATCCGGGCGCTGGCGCGGGCCGTCGCCGACGGGTCGGTGGACCTGGCGCCCGGTGGGGACCGGCAGGAGACCGTACGGCGGCTGCGGGCGCTGCCCGGGATCGGGGCGTGGACGGCCGGCTACGTCGCGATGCGCGCGCTCGGCGACCCGGACGTGCTCCTCCCCACCGACCTGGCGGTACGCCGCGGCGGCGCCGCCCTCGGCCTGCCCGACGACCCGAAGACCCTCGATACGTACGCCGACCGCTGGCGCCCCTGGCGCTCGTACGCGGTGATCCGACTTTGGAGAGCAGCATGAGCACGAACGACAGCACCGTCATCGACACCCCCGCCGGACCGCTTGGCATCGTCGCCGGCCCGCACGGCGCGGTCCGGGCGGCCGGCTTCACCGCCGACCCGGCAACCCTGCTCCCCCTGGTGCACCCGAGCCTGCGGGCGCCGCTGCGGCACCGGGCCGACCTCGGCCCGGTCACCGCCGCCGTCCGGTCCTACCTGGACGGTGACCTCACCGCGATCGACGCGGTGCCGGTCGAGCAGCGCACCGGCGGCGCGTTCCTGGCGCACGCCTGGGAGGTGCTGCGTGAGGTGAAGCCGGGCGAGCCGGTGACCTACACCGGGTTCGCCGGGCTCGCCGGCCGCCCCCTCGCGGTACGCGCCGCCGCGGCTGCCTGCGCCCGCAACGCCGCCGCCCTCTTCATCCCCTGCCACCGGGTGCTGCGCACCGACGGGACGCTCGGCGGCTACCGCTGGGGCCTGGACGTGAAGAAGTGGCTTCTCGGTCATGAGCGGCGGTTGACGACAAGCTGACAGCGGCAACGCTCCCATTTGCCGCTACCGTCGGGTAGTGCCTGCGGAGAGCGACGGCGACCCGGCCCCCGGGGTCGATGGCGGCCGACATCCGCTGCACAGCCTCTGGCGGCTACGCCCTTACCTGCGCCCGTACGCGGCGGAGTTCGGTTGGCTGCTGCTCGCCGGGCTGGGCGCCACGGCGGCGAGCATCGCCGTACCCCTGGTGGTGCAGCGGGTGGTCGACGGCCCGGTGGCCCGGCAGGACCCGGCCGGGCTGTTCCGGCTGGCCGGCCTGGCCCTGCTGCTCGGCCTGGTCGAGGCCCTGCTGATCTTCATCCGGCGGTGGGTGCAGTCGTCCTCCTCGATGGGGATCGAGGCGGCGATTCGCGCCGACGTCTACGCCCACCTCCAGCGGTTGCCGGCCAGCTTCCACGACCGGTGGCAGTCCGGCCAGCTGCTCTCCCGGATCATCAGCGACCTGTCGGTGATCCGCCGGTTCCTCTCCTTCGGCCTGTTCTTCCTGGTGCTCAACCTGGTCACCTATCTGGTCGTGGTGCTGCTGCTGATCCGGCTGCACCCGGCGCTGGGGTTGCTGGTGGCGGCCAGCGCGGTACCGCTGTTCCTGATCAGCCGCCGGTTCGCTCGGCACTACCACGCCGCCTCCCGCCGGATGCAGGACCAGCAGGGCGACGTGGCCACGCTGGTCGAGGAGACCGCGCAGGGCCTGCGCACGATGAAGGCGTACGGGCGGGGGCCGGAGCTGGCCGCCCGCTTCGCCGGCCGCGCCCGGGCGCTGCACGACACCGGGGTCGGCAAGGGCCGGCTGCTGGCCCGCACCTCGGCCCGGCTCGACCTGGTGCCGAACCTGACCCTGGGCGTCGTGCTGGTCGCCGGTGCGGCGGCCGTCGCCGGCGGCGGGCTGACCATCGGTGAGCTGGTCGCCTTCGTCAGCCTCCAACTGATGCTGATCTGGCCGGTGCAGTCGCTGGGCTGGATCATCGCCAACGGGCAGGAGGCGGCGACCGCCGCCGACCGGGTCCGGGAGGTGCTGGACACCCCACCGGCCATCGTGGACGCCCCAGGCGCGATCACCCTGCCCCGCGCCGACGTCCGCGGCCGGCTGCGCTTCGAACGGGTGTCGTTCCGCTACCCGGGCAGCACCACGCCGGTGCTGCGGGAGATCGACCTGACCGTCGAGCCGGGCGAGACGCTGGCGCTGGTCGGGGCGACCGGCTGCGGCAAGAGCACCCTGCTGTCCCTGGTGCCCCGCCTGCACGAGGTCAGCGGCGGGCGGATCACCCTGGACGGGCACGATCTGCGCCAGCTGCGGTTGGCCTCGCTGCGCCGGCTGGTCGGGGTGGCCTTCGAGGAGCCGACGCTGTTCTCCATGTCGGTGTGGGAGAACCTGACCCTGGGCCGGCCGGACGCCGGGGAGGACGAGGTCCGGGCCGCGCTGGCGCTGGCCCAGGCCGATTTCGCGTACGAGCTGCCGTGGGGGCTGGCCACCCGGGTGGGTGAGCAGGGGCTGTCACTCTCGGGTGGACAGCGCCAACGGTTGGCACTGGCCCGGGCGGTGCTGGGCCGGCCGGCGCTGCTCGTGCTGGACGACCCGCTCTCCGCCCTCGACGTGCACACCGAGGCGCTGGTGGAGGCGGCGTTGAAACGGGTGCTACGCACCACCACCGCGCTGCTGGTGGTGCACCGGCCCTCCACGATCGCCCTCGCCGACCGGGTGGCGTTGCTGGAGGGCGGGCGGGTCACCGCGGTCGGGCGCCACTCCGAGCTGCTCGCCACCGTGCCGGCGTACCGCGCGGTGCTCTCCGCCGGGCCGCCGCCCGGCGCGACCGCCGGCGGGCCCACGCCCGGTGGCCGGGGCCTGGTGCGGTCGTGACCGCCGGCGGGCCCGCGCGGCCCGGCGGCGCGGACGTGACCCGCTGGCGGGGGATCGCCACCGACCCGGACGCCGACCGCAGCCGGGCCGAGGACACCTCGCCCGAGGCGGTGGCCCGGCTCCGGGCCCGCAGCCGGGTGCTGCTGCGCGACCTGCTGCGCCCGCACCGGCGCCGCCTCGGGCTGGCCGTCGCGCTGCTGCTCGGCCAGAACGCCGCGGCGATGGCCGGGCCGTACCTGGTGATGCTCGGCATCGATGCCGGGATCGCGCCACTGCGGGCCGGCGACCCCGGCCCGCTGGTGGCGGTCGCCGCCGCGTTCGCCGCCGCCACCGTCGTGGAGTACGTGGCCCGGCGCGGCTTCCTCACCCTCTCCGCGCGGATCGGCCAGGCCGTCCTGCTCGACCTCCGCCAGCGGGTGTACGGCCACTTCCTGCGCCTGTCGGTGGCGTTCCACGAGCGCTACACCTCGGGCCGGATGGTCTCCCGGCTCACCAGCGACCTGGACTCGATCGCCGAACTGGCCGGCGGCGGCATCGACAGCCTGGTACTGGCCGTGCTGTCGATCCTGTCGGTGGCCGCCATCCTGCTCTGGCTGGACCTGCCGCTGGCCGCGGTGACCCTGCTCGCCTTCCCGTTCCTGTTCTGGCTGTCCCGCTGGTTCGCCCGGGCGTCCGCCGCGGCGTGGCGGCGCACCCGGGAGGCGGTGGCGCTGGTCATCGTCCACTTCGTCGAGTCCATCCGGGGCATCCGCGCGGTGCAGGCGTTCCGCCGGGAGTCGCGCAACGAGCGCATCTTCGCCACGCTCAACGACGACTACCGGCGGGCCAGCCTGCGCGCGTTCCGGCTGATCGCAACGTACTCACCGGGGATCAAGGTGATCGGCAACGTCACCGTGGCGGTGGTGCTCTGCTACGGGGGCTGGCGGGTGCTCGGCGGGGCGACCGAGATTGGGGTGCTCGCCGCGTTCCTGCTCTACCTGCGGCGGTTCTTCGAGCCGATGCAGGAGCTGAGCCAGTTCTACAACTCGTTGCAGTCGGCCACGGCGGCGTTGGAGAAACTCGCCGGGGTGCTCGACGAACGTCCCGCGGTGGCCGAGCCGGCCCATCCGGTGCCGCTGCCCGGGGGCCCCGGTCGCGGTGCGGTGGCGTACCGGTCGGTGACGTTCGGATACCGCCCGGACGCGCCGATCCTGCGCGACCTGGACCTCGCCGTCCCGGCCGGGCAGACGGTAGCGCTGATCGGCCCGACCGGCGCGGGCAAGTCCACGATCGCGAAGCTGCTCGCCCGGTTCCACGACCCACTGGCCGGCACGGTCACCCTCGACGGGGTGGACCTGCGCGAGGTCGCCGACGCGGAGCTGCGCCGGGCGGTGGTGCTGGTGACCCAGGAGACGCACCTGTTCGGCGGCACCGTCGCGGAGAACATCCGGTTCGGCCGCCCGGCCGCCGACGACGCCGCCGTCGAGGCCGCCGCCCAGGCGATCGGCGCGCACGACTTCATCACCGCCCTGCCCGACGGCTACGCCACCGAGGTGCACCGCCGCGGCGGCCGGCTGTCGGCGGGGCAACGGCAGCTCGTCGCGTTCGCCCGGGCGTTCCTCGCCGACCCGGCGGTGCTCATCCTGGACGAGGCGACCTCGTCGCTCGACGTGCCGACCGAACGGCTGGTGCAGCACGCGCTCGGCACCATCCTGCGGGACCGCACCGCGCTGGTGATCGCCCACCGGCTGTCGACTGTGGAGATCGCCGACCGGGTGCTGGTCCTCGAGGGCGGCCGGATCGTCGAGGACGGCCCGCCCGCCCGGCTCGCCGCCGCCGCCGGCCGGTACGCCGCCCTGCACCGGCAGTGGCGCGACTCGCTGCTCTGAACCCACCGGCTCGGGGCCGGTCATCGCCGCCTCGGCGGCGATGACCGGCCTGGGATCGTGCCCCGCCGCACGATCAGCTGCCCGGCGCCGCCTTCACCGGCGGCCCGGGTGCACCCGCGGGAGGTGACGGGGCCTCACGATGATCAGTACACCCACTAGACTCCCCTCGTCGATCGGCCCGCCGGGCCGGCGCCGGCCGGACCGGCCGCCGCCCGATCGGGCACCGCCAAGACACACGGGGAGGTTGCGGCGTGCGTATCCGACGACGGATGGTGACCGCCGGGGTGGTCATCGCCGGCCTGGTGGGCGCGGCGGCCGTGGCGCTAACACCGGGCGGCAGCGAGCCGACGCCGGTCGCCGCCACCGGCGCCGAGGCGCGGTCGGGCAGCGCCGGGGACGCCCCGGCGGACGCACCGGCCAGCGCCGACAGCGGCCTCGGCGGCCGGCCCGCCGGCGGCGCCACCCGCCCGGCGCCCCGCCCCCTGGTCAGCAC
>NZ_POUB01000148.1 GCF_003236335.1 Micromonospora deserti | reverse complement strand
GGGTGGGGTTATTCGGTGGTGGAGTTGCCGGGGCCGGTGGCGATGGTGGACTGGTCGCTGGTGGACCCGCCGGCCGGGGTGCTCAGGCCGCCCGTGGTGGCGTCACCCGTCGTCGTCGGCGCGACCTTGCCGCGGTGCCGCTCGGGCTGACGGGCCAGCCGGCGCACACTCGCCGGCCCGGCGGTGCCGCCGGTGGTGGTCACCGCACCCTGGCCCCTGGTCGGGCCGCCGTCGCGCAGCACGTTCGGGTCGACCCGCACCCGCGCCGGGTCACCGGGATCCTCCTCCTCGATGACCCGCTGAACGTCGGTCGGAGGCACGGTGACCTCGTCGAGGGCGCCCTCGCCGTACACGCCACCGGCTATCCGGTCCTCGGCCCGCCGGGCGGCGTCCTGTCGCCTGTCGTCCTCACGCACGTTGATCACCTCGCAGATGGTGTCGGTCTTTCTGCGTGCCCGACGACCGGCCGGCCAAACCCGCACCGCCGGTTCACCGGGCCGTCTCCCGGCGCTCGCCCGCCCGCCGTCCCGGCTCCCCATGCTGGGCGACGGATCGGCGGGAGATCCCCGCCGGAGGGAGAGAGGACAGCGTGCGCACCATACGCCGTACCGCCGTCGCGGCACTGGTCGCGGCGACCGTGACGTCCGGGCTCGCGGCGCCCGCCGAGGCGAAGCCGCGACCGGACCGGAGTTTCGACGTCCAGGCCCACCGCGGCGGCCTGGGGTTACGGGTGGAGAGCACCCTCGCGTCGTTCGGCAACGCCCTCCAGCTCGGGGTGAACACCCTGGAACTGGACGTGCAGATCACCGAGGACGGGCAGGCCGTGGTCACCCACGACCGGCGGGTCAGTGGCACCAAGTGCGTGGACACCGCCCCGGTGACGCCGGGCGACCCGGAGTTCCCGTACGTCGGCAGGTACGTCAACACGCTCAGCCTGGCCCAGGTGCGCACCCTCGACTGCGGGTCGCGGACGCTGCCGGACCGGCCCGGCCAGCTCGCCGTGCCGGGCGCCCGGATGCCGCTGCTGCGCGAGGTGTTCGCCCTGGTGAAGCGCTACCGGGCCGATGACGTGACGCTCAACGTGGAGACCAAGGTGGAGGCCGGCGCGCCGGCCGAGACCGCCCCGCGGGAGCAGTTCGTCCAGGTGACCGCGGCGGAGATCCGGGCCGCTGGGCTGCTCAGGCAGGTGACCATCCAGAGCTTCGACTGGGGCGCGCTGATGCGGATGCGCCAGGTCGAACCGCGGCTGCCGCTGGTCGCGCTGACCAACCACGACTTCCTGCAGACCGGGCAGCCCGGCGCGTCGCCGTGGCTGGGCGGGCTGGACATCGACGACTTCGGCGGCGACCCGATCCGGGCGATCCGCAGCTTCGGCGCTGACGCGTTCTCACCAGTGCACGGCTTTCCGCAGAACGGCACGGTCACCGACCCGGCCTACCGCCCGTACGTCACCCGGGAGCTGATGGCCCACGCGCACCGCAACGGGATCAGGGTGATCCCCTGGACGGTGAACGACGTGCCGACCATGGCAAAGCTGATCGACGACGGGGTGGACGGCATCATCACCGACTACCCGGACCGGCTGCGCGACCTGCTCGCGCAGCGCGGCATGCCGCTGCCGACGGGGCACGCCGCGCCGTTCGACGTCCAGGCGCACCGGGGCGGCCGGGCCACCCGGCCGGAGAACACCCTGCCCGCGTTCGCGCACGCGCTGACCAACCGGGCGATCTCCACCCTGGAGCTGGACACCGGGGTCAGCTCCGACGGTCACCTGGTGGTGCTGCACGATCGCACCGTCAACGGCTCGCACTGCCAGGACACCGCTCCGGCCCGCCCCGGCGACCCGGAGTTCCCGTACGTGGGCAGGCGGGTACACGACCTGACCCTCGCGCAGCTGAAGACGCTGGACTGCGGCACGAAGACATTGCCGGAGCTGCCCGCGCAGGTGCCCGCCCCGGGGGCCCGGATCCCCACCCTGGACGAGGTCTTCGCGCTGGTCCGGGCCAGCGGCCGGGACGACATCCGATTCAACATCGAGACGAAGATCAGTCCGCTGGCGGACGACACCGAGCCGTACCGCAGCTTCACCCGCAAGCTGGTCACCGCGATCCAGCGGGCCGGCCTCACCGGCCGGGCCACCATCCAGTCCTTCGACTGGCGGACCATCACCTACGCCCGCAAGCTCGACCGGCGGATCGGCACGGTGGCGCTGGTGTGGCAGTACGGCCCGGCGGAGTGCGCGAGCCTCGCCGACGAGTGCTCGCTGCGGGCGGTGTACGGCGACCCGACGGTGCGCAGCCCGTGGACCGCGGGGCTGGACTGGTGGAAACACCGGGACCTGGGCAGGCTGACCCGTGCGGCGGACGCGGGGACGGTGTCGGCGAACTGGCAGGTGCACGATCCGGGGCAGGGCACGCTCGCCGTCGCGGACTGGTACCTGCGGGAGAACCCGGCGTACTTCCACGGACCGGACGTGCGCACCCTGCAGCGCCGGTACGGGCTGAAGGTGATCCCGTACACCGTCAACGACGCGGCGGTGATGCAGCGGGTCATCGACCTCGGCGTCGACGGCGTCATCACCGACGACCCCGAGCTGCTCGTCGGCGTAGCGATCCGCAACGGCCTGCGCTGAGGTGCCCCGCCGGTGGCGCCCGCGGCGGCGTCACCGGCGGGTCCGCGGCAATCCGGCCGGTGACCGGGTGTTACTGCCCCCGGCGGTCGGGTAGTCGGGGGGTGCCCCCGCCAGAAACACGAAACCGTGCCGTGGCCGAGACGCGGTAGCGGGGCGAGGGATTGCAGGTACGACTCATCGCATCCTGAGGAGGACCAGATGAGCACGCAGGCTGCATCCACCAGGCCGACGAACCGGCCGGCCGCCGACATGCAGAACCGCGCGGCGATGCAGGAGGCGCCCACCCGCCCGATGCCGATGGCGGGTGACGGGCACCGGGAGCAGATGCCGTCGCCAGGCACGGAGACCAAGCACTCGTTCCTGACGACGGAGTTCTGGATCTTCGCCGCCGCGTCTGCATTGCTGGTGATCTCCGCCTTCTGGCGGGGTCCGGCCACCGACGGGCTGAACATCAACAACCCGAACCAGGCGTGGTGGTATCTGACCATCCTGACCGGCGCGTACCTGGTCAGTCGAGGTCTGGCCAAGGCCGGTAGCGCGCGCCGTTCCGGCGAGGAGCGGAAGACGCGCGGGCGCTGACCCGCCACGAGCGGCCGGTGGCCTCCGGGAGGATCTCCCGGAGGCCACGGTCGTGGGTGGGCCCGCCGTGCCCGCGGCTCACTCCTCGAAGCCGCCGAAGCCCTCGGCGAAGTCGCCCTCGAAGGCGTCCTCGATCATCTCGCCGGCGACCATCCCGCCGGCGACGCCCAGCGCGGCCCCGGCGACCATCCCGCCCATGCCGTGGCCCCGGCCGCGCCCGTGCGGGACCCCGAAGCCCTGGGCGCGCAGGCCGCCGTAGCGGGAGGTGGTCTCCCGCAGCCAGCGGTCGACCACCTCGGTCCAGTCGACCCGGTCCGCGTCGGCGTGCGACACCTGGTACCTGCCGAAGACGTCGTGGCCGGCGCTGAGGAAGCCGCCGCGCTTGTCGCATTCCAGGATCACGTCGACGCCCTGCCGGCTGGTCACGAACGTCAGCTCGACCTCGGTGATGGTCTGCGCGTACTGCGGCGCGGCGAAGAACTCGATCTCCTGGTAGAACGGCAGCGTCTGCTGCGTGCCCCGGATGTGGCCGCGCTCCAGGTCGGCGTGCTTGAACCGGAACCCGAGCCGCTGGAACGCCTCCAGGATCCGCTCGTGCACCGGCAGCGGGTGCACGTTGACCTGGTCGAGGTCGCTCTTGTCCACCGCGCGGGCGATCGCCAGCTCGGTGCGCAGCCCCATCGTCATGCCGTGCAGGCGCTGGCCGTAGACGTCGGTGATCGGCGTCTCCCACGGCACCGGCAGCTGGAACGGGATGGTCAGCTGCTGCTTCGGGGCGAGCTGGAGCGGGCCGCTGACCGGCATCCGGTAGAACTCCATGACGCCGGCGTACTCGGTGTCGCCGCCCTCGATCTCCACCCTGGTGACCAGGCCGACCACGACCTGCTCGATGTTCGCCGGGGCGTCCCCGCCGAGCAGGTTGACCCGGCCGTCGAGGGTCAGGCCGGGCCGGGTGTTCGGGTTGTCCAGCACGGTGTCCACACTGGGACCGCCCACGCCGAACGCGCTCAGCATCTTCTTGAAGACCATTCGGAACTCCCGCGTTGCCGGTCCCCGCTCCACCCTGGAACGGGCCGCTCACGGCGGCACCCTATCCGCCGGCGCTGTGAGATGCCTGTGAGCCGCACCGGCGCGCCGCTGCCGGCGGCGTTCACGCCACCTCGACCACGATGAGCTCGCCGACCTGCTCGCCGATCGCGGTCCGCGCCTCCGCGGGCAGCCCGCCGTCGGTGATCAGCACGTCGGTGTCCTCCAGTGGGGCGATGGTGGCGATGCCGATCGTCTCCCACTTGGTGTGGTCGGCCAGCACCACCAGCTGCCGGGACGCGTTGATCAGGCAGCGGTTGATCCCGGCCTCCAGCAGGTTCGGGGTGGTGAGGCCGGTGCGCTTGCTCATCCCGTGCACCCCGAGAAAGAGCAGGTCGACGTTGAGCGAGCTGATTGCCGCCTCGGCGACCGGCCCGGTGAGCGCGTCGGACGGGGTGCGGATGCCGCCGGTCAGCACCACGGTCTGGTCGGCACGCGGGTTCTGGTAGAGCGCGTCGGCGACCGGGATCGAGTTGGTCACCACGGTCAGCCCCCGCACGTCGGCCAGCAGCGTGGCCAGCGCCGCGGTGGTGGTGCCGGCAGAGAGGGCGATGGCCATCCCCGGCTCGACCAGGGTCGCGGCCCGGTCGGCGATGGCGCGCTTCTCGGCCTGCTGGCGGATCGACTTCGCGGCGAATCCGGGCTCCTCGGCCGACCCGGGGCCGACCAGGGTCGCCCCGCCGTGCACCTTGTCGACCAGCCCGCGCTCGGCCAGCACTTCCAGATCTCGCCGGATGGTCATGTCGGAGACGCCGAACCGGCTCACCAGGTGGCTGACCCGGACGCCGCCGCGCTGGCGGATCAGATCGAGGATGGCGGTCTGCCGTTGCTGGGCGAGCATGGAACCTCCTTCGCCCGGACGATGGGATGAGTATCCGGCTCAGGTCGCATCGACGGTCCGCTGCCTCGCCACAACCGGCGTGGACTGGGCTTCCTCGCGCACCACGGCCACCTCGCCGGGGGCGACCACCAGCTCACCGGCGCAGGGCACGCCACCGAGCAGTTCGGTGCCGGTGACCGCCAGCCGGGCCGCCTCGGCTGTGTGGTTGATGACGAAAAGCCAGCTCCGGTCACCGTCGCGGCGCCGGGCCACCTCCACGCCCGCCGGGACCGCCGCCGCCGGACGGGCGCCGGACTCGGCCACCAGCCGGGTCACCAGTCGCTCGGTCGCCGCCGGGTCGAGGCGGGTGCCGACGTACCAGGCGGCGCCCGCGCCGACCGGGTGCCGGGTCAGCGCCGGCACGCCCGGCAGCGGCCCGTCGGCGTACGACGCGAGCACCTGCGCGCCCTCGGCGTGCAGCCACTCGGTCCACACGTCGGCGACCGAGCCGTCGTCGAGGCGGACCTGCTCCCCCGCGCGCAGCGGGAAGAACTCCTCGGTGCGTACGCCGAGCAGCTCCCGGAACGCGCCCGGGTACCCGCCCAGCCGGATGTGGTCGTGCTCGTCGACGATGCCGCTGAAGTAGGTGACCAGGGCGGTGCCGCCGCGCTCGACGAAGGCGCGCAGCGCCGCGACGTGCGCGTCCCGGACCAGGTAGAGCGTGGGCACCAGCACGAGGCGGTAGCCGGACAGGTCCGCCGACGGGTGCACCACGTCGGCGGTGATCCCGGCCCGCCACAGCGGGTCGTAGAGCGCGCGGAGGCGGTCGGCGTAGGTGATGTCGACGCTGGGGTGGGAGTCCAGCTCGACCCCCCACCACGCCTCGAAGTCGAACAGGATCGCCACCTCGGCGTCGACCCGGCTGCCGCGGACCTCCGCGAGCGCCGCGAGGTCCGCGCCCAGCCGGCACACCTCGCGGTACACCTTGGTGTCGGGTCCGGCGTGCGGGACGAGCGCGGAGTGGTACTTCTCCGCCCCGGCCCGGGAGGCCCGCCACTGGAAGAAGAGCACCCCGTCGGCGCCGCGCGCGACGTGCGCCAGGCTGTTGCGACGCAGCTGCCCGGGGGTCTTGGCCACGTTGCGGGGCTGCCAGTTGACCGCGCTGGTGGAGTGCTCCATCAGCAGCCACGGGTCGCCGCCGGCGACACCGCGGGTCTGGTCGGCCGCGAGGGCCAGCCCGACGTGCGCCTGCGGGTCGGCGGCGGTCAGGTAGTGGTCGTTGGCGACCAGGTCCACGTCGGACGCCCAGGAGTGGTAGTCGAGGTACTTGGTGCCGGTGCCGATCATGAAGTTGGTGGTGATCGGCTGACGCACCCGCCGGGTCAGCACCTCGCGTTCGGCGCGCAGTTGGGCCCGCTGCTCGTCCGAGGAGAAGCGCAGGAAGTCCAGCTGCTGGGTGGGGTTGGCGAAGGCCGTGGCGACGCGGGGCGGGTTGACCTCGGCCCAGTCGCCGTAGCGCTGGCTCCAGAACGTGGTGCCCCAGGCGTCGTTGAGCCCGTTTAGGTCGCGGTAGCGTTCGCGCAGCCAGCGGCGGAACGCCTCGGCGCTGACGTCGCAGTAGCAGTGCACGTTGTGGCAGCCCAACTCGTTGGAGACGTGCCACATCACCACCGCCGGGTGGTCGGCGTACCGGGTGGCGACGGCGTCGACCAGGGCGAGCGAGCGCTGCCGGAAGACCGGCGAGCTGGGGCAGTACGCCTGCCGGCCGCCGGGCCAGAGGATGGCGCCGTCGGCCCGCCGGGGCAGCGTCTCCGGGTGCTGGTGGGCCAGCCACGGCGGAGGGCTGGCGGTGGCGGTGGCCAGGTCGACCGAGACGCCGCCGTCGTGCAGCAGGTCGAGCACCCGGTCCAGCCAGCCGAAGGTGAACTCACCGGGAGCGGGCTCCAGCAGGGCCCAGGAGAAGATGCCGACCGAGACCAGGTTGACCCCGGCGCGGCGCATCAGCTCGACATCCTCAACCCAGGTCTGCTCGGGCCACTGCTCGGGGTTGTAGTCGGCACCGAACCAGATGTTCTCGCCGTGCCATCGCCGCATGAGTGCAGAGAGTGCCCCGATCGGACGTTCAAGTCAACAGTTTTCAACACCGATGAGGTTTCCAACGTTTACCCGGTAACAGCCTTGTCACGACTGAGTTACTCCCTCCTGACCACCCCCTTGACAGCGCTCCAAGGACGAGTAGCTTGAGGCGCCACTGGCAGTTCGTGTTCGCCAATGTGGATTCACGGTGGATCCGGATGTGGGATCACGACGGCCCGGCACTGCCATCACCGACGGCCCTCGGGCGCAGCGCACCTCTTCATCCGCAGGAGGCACCATGTCCCGTCCCCGAACCCACGCCGAGTACCTGGCCCGGCTCGTACCGCCCTCCGTCGCCGCACTCCCCCGTCGTTCGCTGCTGGCCGGCGCCGCCGGTGCCGGCGCCCTACTCGGCACCGGGCTGCTCGCCGGCTGCGGCGGCTCCGACTCCGGCGGCTCCGGCGGCAAGACCGTGTCGCTGGGCTCCAACCAGTCCGACCCGAAGCCCAAGGACGTCATCGCCAAGGTGATGGACGGGTTCCAGACCTCCTCCGGCCTGCAGGTCGCGATCAACACGGTCGACCACAACACGTTCCAGGAGAACATCAACAACTACCTGCAGGGCAAGCCGGACGACGTGTTCACCTGGTTCGCCGGCTACCGGATGCGGTTCTTCGCCGCACGCGGCCTCGCCGGGGACCTCACCGACGTGTGGGGCAAGCTCTCCGGGATGTCGGACGCGTTCAAGAAGGCGTCCACCGGCGACGACGGCAAGCAGTACTTCGTGCCGTCGTCGTACTACCCGTGGGCGGTCTTCTACCGCAAGTCCGTCTGGCAGCAGAACGGCTACCAGGTGCCCACGACCCTCGACGAGCTGACCAGCCTCGCCGGGGAGATGAAGAAGGACGGCCTGAACCCGATCGCCTTCGCCGACAAGGACGGCTGGCCGGCGATGGGCACCTTCGACATCCTCAACCTGCGGATCAACGGCTACCAGTTCCACGTCGACCTGATGGCCGGCAAGGAGTCCTGGACCTCGGACAAGGTGAAGAAGGTCTTCGACACCTGGCGCGGGCTGCTGCCGCTGCACCAGCCGGACAGCCTCGGCCGGACCTGGCAGGAGGCGGCTCAGTCCCTGCAGCAGAAGAAGAGCGGCATGTACCTGCTCGGCCTCTTCGTCGCCCAGCAGTTCGGCGACGACGAGCAGGACGACCTCGACTTCTTCACCTTCCCGGAGATCGACCCGGCGATCGGGGCCAAAGCCCTGGACGCGCCGATCGACGGCTACATGATGGCCCGCCGGCCCAAGTCGGAGGAGAACGCCAAGAAGCTGCTGGAGTACCTCGGCTCGAAGGCGGCGGCGGACATCACCGTGCAGAACGACCCGAGCACGCTGGTCGCCAACACCCAGGCCGACACCAGCGGCTACACCGCGCTGCAGCGCAAGGCCGCCGAGCTGGTCGGCTCAGCCACCGAAATCGCCCAGTTCCTGGACCGCGACACCCGACCGGACTTCGCCTCGACGGTGATCATCCCGGCGCTCCAGCAGTTCATCAAGGAGCCGAACGACATCGACGGGCTCACCTCCAGCATCGAGAACCAGAAGAAGTCGATCTTCACCGACTGACGGCGAGAGGGGAAGGACCCGTGTCCGACCGGCCCCTGATCCAGGCGGATCGCGCCGTACCGCCACCGGCTGCGACCACCACCGCCACCGGTGGTCGCAGCCCCCGGCTACGGCTGTTGTCCCGCACCGACCGCGTGGTCGTCACGCTCATGGTGCTCGTACCGCTACTGCTCGTCGTCGGTCTGGTCTGGCTGCCGGCGCTGGCCACCGTGGCACTCTCCGGCACCGACTGGGACGGCATCGGCCCGGTCAGCGAGATCGAGTGGGTGGGCGGCCGCAACTACGCCGACGTCATCCAGATCTACCCGCCGTTCGTGCCGGCCGTGCAGAACAACCTGCTCTGGCTCGCGGCGCTGTTCGTGGTGGCCACCCCGTTCGGCATGTTCCTCGCCGTCCTGCTCGACAAGGAGCTGCGGGGCACCCGGTTCTACCAGACCGCGCTCTACCTGCCGGTGGTGCTCTCGCTCGCGCTGATCGGCTTCGTCTGGCAGCTGCTCTACTCCCGTGACCAGGGCCTGGTCAACGCGCTCCTCGGCACGAGCGTCGACTGGTACGGCGACCCGGACGTCAACATCTGGGCGGTGCTGGTCGCCGCCGGCTGGCGGCACGTCGGCTATGTCATGCTGCTATACCTGGCCGGGCTGAAGGGTGTCGACCCGTCGCTGCGGGAGGCGGCCCAGGTGGACGGCGCGTCCGAGACCAGCACCTTCTTCCGGGTGGTCTTCCCGGTGATGCGGCCGATCAACATCATCGTGCTGGTGGTGACCGTGATCGAGTCGCTGCGCGCGTTCGACCTGGTCTGGGTGATCAACAAGGGTCGCAACGGGCTGGAGCTGCTCTCCGCGCTGGTCACCCAGAACGTGGTCGGCGAGGCCAGCCGGATCGGGTTCGGCTCGGCGCTGGCGACCATCATGCTGGTCGTCTCGCTGGTCTTCATCACCATTTACCTGGCGACCGTGATGCGGGAGGACCGGCGATGAGCACCGCGACCACGACCCGGGAGTCGGCGACCACTGCGGCGCCGCGGCGACACCAGCCCTTGCGGCCGCAACGGGTGGTGCTGCACGCCTTCCTCGCCGCGGTGGCCCTCGGCTGGCTCTTCCCGGTCCTCTGGGCCGTGCTGACCTCGCTGCGCTCCTACCAGTACACCGCCGAGAACGGCTACGTTTCGCTGGGCGGCTGGACCCTCGACAACTACGTCACCGCCTGGCGGACCGCCGAGTTCGGCAAGCACTTCCTCAACTCCGCCTACATCACGGTGCCGGCGGTGCTGCTGACGCTCTTCCTCGCCTCGTGCGTGGCGTTCGTCATCGCCCGGTTCAGCTGGAAGACCAACCTCGTCCTGCTCGGCCTGTTCACCGCGGCGAACCTGCTGCCCCAGCAGGCCCTGCTGATCCCGCTGTTCCGGCTGTTCACCCAGGTGCCGCTGCCGGAGTTCATGAGCGACTCCGAGCTGCTGTACGACAGCTACTGGGGGCTGATCCTGGTCAACGTCGCCTTCCAGTGCGGCTTCTGCGTCTTCGTGCTGAGCAACTACATGAAGGCCCTGCCCCGCGACCTGTACGAGGCGGCGATGGTCGACGGCGCCAGCATCTGGCGGCAGTACTGGCAGGTGACCATGCCGCTGTGCCGGCCGGCCCTGGCCGCCCTCGCCACGCTGGAGGTGACCTGGATCTACAACGAGTTCTTCTGGGCCACGGTGCTCATGCGCACCGGCGACAAGTTCCCGGTGACCAGCTCACTGAACAACCTGCGCGGCGAGTTCTTCACCGACAACAACCTGGTCTCGGCCGGCTCGGTGCTGGTCGCGATCCCGACCCTGGTGATCTTCTTCCTGCTCCAGAGGCAGTTCGTCCGAGGCCTGACGCTGGGAGCGAGCAAGGGATGACGGTCGTCCACCTGCGCCGCGCGCGGACCAGCCTGGTGCTCGACGCGCGCGGCCCGGGGCTGCCCCGGGTGGTGCACTGGGGCGCCGACCTCGGCCCGCTGCACCCCGACGAGCTGCCCGCGCTGGTCGACGCGACCGTGCCGCCGGTGGTGCCGAGCAGCTTCGACGCCCCCACCGTGCTGTCGCTGCTGCCCGAGGCGAGCGCCGGCTGGAGCGGCCGGCCCGCGCTCGCCGGGCACCGCGACCGCACCGCCTGGTCCACCGCGTTCCGCCTCGACGGCATCGACGTCGACGACCCGGGCGAGGGCTCCGCCCGGATCACCGTCCGAGCGGCCGACCCGGGCGCCGGGCTGTCGCTGGCCGTCGAGATCGACCTCGACCCGGCCGGCCTGCTGCTGCTGCGGCACCGGCTGCGCAACGACGGCGCCACCGCGTACGAGCTGCGGGAGCTGACCCCGGTGTTGCCGGTGCCGGCGGTCGCCACCGAACTGCTCGACCTGACCGGCCGGTGGTGCCGGGAACGGTCCCCGCAGCGGCACCCCTGGCCGATGGGGGCCTGGGTCCGGGAGGGCCGGCACGGCCGGACCGGGCACGACGCCACCCTGCTGCTGGTCGCCGGGACCGCCGGCTTCGGCTTCCGGCACGGGCAGGTGTGGGCGGTGCACACCGCGTGGAGCGGAGACCACGTCACCTTCGCCGAGCGCCGGCCCACCGGGGAAGCCACGCTCGGCGGCGGGGAACTGCTCGCCCCGGGTGAGGTGGTGCTCGCCCCGGGCGGCGAGTACGCCACCCCACTGCTCTACGCGGCCTGGTCCGACGCCGGGCTGGACGGGCTCAGCGACACCCTGCACACCCATCTGCGGGCCCGGCCGCGGCACCCGAGGACACCCCGGCCGGTCACCCTGAACGTGTGGGAGGCGGTCTACTTCGACCACGACCTGGACCGGCTGCGGACGCTGGCCGACCACGCCGCCGAGGTGGGGGTGGAGCGGTTCGTGCTCGACGACGGCTGGTTCCGGGGGCGGCGCGACGACACCGCCGGCCTCGGCGACTGGTACGCCGACGCGGACGTCTGGCCGGACGGGCTGCAACCGCTGATCGACCACGTGACCGGTCAGGGGATGCAGTTCGGGCTCTGGGTCGAGCCGGAGATGGTCAACCCGGACTCGGACCTGTTCCGCGCCCACCCCGGGTGGGTGCTGTCGGCGCCCGGCCGGCTGCCGCCGCCGTGGCGGCACCAGCAGGTGCTCGACCTGGCCCACCCGGAGGCGTACGGGCACCTGCTGGAACGGCTCGACGCGCTGCTGACCGCCCACCCCGGAATCGGCTACCTCAAGTGGGACCACAATCGGGACCTCACCGAGGCGGGGCACCACGGCCGCCCCGGGGTGCACGAGCAGACCCTCGCCGTCTACCGGCTCCTCGACGAGCTGCGCCGCCGGCACCCCCGGGTGGAGATCGAGAGCTGCGCCTCCGGCGGCGCCCGGATCGACCTGGAGATCCTGCGGCGCACCGACCGGGTGTGGGCCAGCGACTGCAACGACGCCCTGGAACGGCTGGCGATCCAGCGCTGGACCGGGCTGCTGCTCCCGCCCGAGCTGGTCGGCACCCACATCGGCCCGGAGCGCTCGCACACCACCCACCGCGTCCACGACCTCGGTTTCCGGGCGGCGACCGCCCTCTTCGGCCACCACGGCATCGAGTGGGACATCGGCGCGATCAGCGCCGCGGAGCGCCGCGAGTTGGCCGCCTGGGTGGCGCTGCACAAGCGGCTCCGCCCGTTGCTGCACGGCGGGCGGGTGGTCCGGGTCGACCATCCGGACCCGGCCGTCTGGGCGCACGGCGTGGTCGCCCACGACGGCACCCGGGCGGTGTACGCCGTGGCCCGGCTGGGCACCTCGGTGGCCCAGGTGCCCGGACCGGTCCGGCTCCCCGGACTCGACCGGCGACGGCGGTACGCGGTCCGCCCGGCGGCGGGCGTGCCGGAGCCGGCGACGCTGCAGCTGACCGGGCCGGCCTGGCTGGCCGGCGGCGGGGTGACGCTCAGCGGGGCGGTGCTGGCCACGGTCGGGCTCCAGCTGCCGGCGCTGCACCCCGAGCAGACCGTGCTGCTGGAGGTCACCGCCGTCGACTGAGGCGCCGCCAAACTTCCCGAGATTTCTCCGGCGCGGATGTCGAGAACCGCCGTGCCTGCTTCTACCTGAGGGTGAGAGCACCGATGATGGTGCGCAGGCGTGAGGAGCCAGACGTGAAGTACATGTTGCTGATGCAGTTCAGCGCGGCGGGCACGGACTTCCCCCCGATCGACACGTGGACGCCAGCGGAGATCCGGGCGCACATCGGTTTCATGGGGGAGGTCAGCGCGAAGCTCGCCTCCGACGGGGAGCTGGTCCAGGCGGAGGGTCTCGCCGGGCCGGCGCAGGCGAAGATCGTCCAGGCCGGTGCGGACGGCGCGCCGGTGGTCACCGAGGGCCCGTTCGCCGAGACCAAGGAGTTCCTCGCCGGCTGGTGGATCGTGGACTGCGACAGCCCGCAGCGGGCCGTGCAGATCGCCGCGCACATCTCCACCGCGCCCGGCCCCGGCGGCCGGCCGTTGAACATGCCGATCGAGGTGCACCCGGTCATGTCCGCCCCGCCCGAGGAGCTGTGACGGGCCTGACCACGATCGACTCGCCTGTCGAGGACCTGCTGCGCGAGCTGGCGCCGCAGGTCCTCGGCGTGCTCGCCCGCCGGTTCGGTGACTTCGCCACCGCCGAGGACGCGGTGCAGGAGGCGCTGCTGGCGGCCGCGACCCGGTGGCCGGCGGAGGGAGTGCCGGACAACCCGCGCGGCTGGCTGATCCAGGTCGCGTACCGGCGGATGATCGAACTGGTCCGCGGTGAGGCGGCCCGGCGGCGGCGGGAGGACCTCGCCGCGCGGCGGGAGCCGGACGGCCGGCAGACCGCGCCGGCCGCGGACGAGGAGTTCACGGCGGACCGGGACGACACCCTGATCCTGCTCTTCCTCTGCTGCCACCCGGCCCTGTCGCCGGCCTCGGCGGTCGCGCTGACGCTGCGCGCGGTGGGCGGCCTGAGCACCGCCGAGATCGCGCACGCCTTCCTCGTTCCGGAGGCCACCATGGCCCAGCGGATCAGCCGCGCGAAGCAGCGTATCCGGGCCTCCGGCGTCGGGTTCCGGATGCCCGAGTCGGCGGAGCGGCAGCGCCGGCTGGCCTCCGTCCTGCAGGTGCTCTACCTGGTCTTCACCGAGGGGCACACCGCCAGCCTCGGGCCCGACCTGCGCCGGGTGGACCTGTCGGAGGAGGCGATCCGGCTGACCCGGGCGCTGCACGCCCTGCTGCCCGCCGACAGCGAGGTCACCGGCCTGCTCGCGCTGATGCTGCTCACCGACGCCCGGGCCACGGCGCGGACCGGCCCCTCGGGTGAGCTGATCTCCCTGGCCGACCAGGATCGCCGCCGCTGGGACGCGGCGGCGATCGCCGAGGGGGTCGCGTTGGTCACCCGGGCGCTGGCGCGCGGGCCGCTCGGGCCGTACCAGGTGCAGGCGGCGATCGCGGCACTGCACGACGAGGCGCCCAGCGCCGAGCGGACCGACTGGCCGCAGATCCTCGCCCTGTACGAGGTGCTGGAGCGGATGTGCGGCAACCCGGTGGTCTCGCTCAACCGGGCGGTGGCGACGGCGATGGTGCACGGCCCCGACGCCGGCCTCGAGGCGCTCGCCGCACTGGCGGCCGACACCCGGCTCGCCCGTCACCACCGGCTGCCCGCCGCCCGGGCCCACCTGCACGAGATGGCTGGCGACCGGGAGCGCGCGGTGGCCGACTACCGGGCCGCCGCCGCGCTGACGACCAGCCTGCCCGAGCAGCGCTACCTCATGATGCGCGCCGCCCGCCTGGCCGCCGCCCGCCAGGCCGAGCCGTCGTGACCCGGCCGGCGTGACCCGGGTGCCGGTCCCCGTCGACCGACCACACCATCGAGCGGTGGCCGGGTCCTTAACGGGCCCGGCCACCGGTCGTGCGACGGCGTCAGCTCGCGGTGCAGCTCACCCCGGGCGTGGCGTTGGTGCCGTTCCAGCTGGCGACGAAGCCGAAGCTGGTGCTAGCCCCGGCGCCGAGCCGGCCGTTCCAGTCCACGTTGCGGGCGGTGACGGCCGATCCGCTGCTGGTCAGCGTGGTGTTCCAGGACTGGCTGACCGTCTGGCCGTTGGCGAACGTCCACCTCGTCGTCCAGCCCGTGATGGCCGCCGCGCCGGCGGTCACCGTCACCTCGCCCTGGAAGCCGCCCGGCCACTGGTTGACCACGGTGTACCTCGCCGTGCACCCGGCGCCCGGCGGGGTGGTCGGGGGC
>NZ_POUB01000147.1 GCF_003236335.1 Micromonospora deserti | reverse complement strand
GTGTATAAGAGACAGCCCCCGGTCGGCCGCTGACCGTCCCGGCGCGCCCTCGTGGCGTGGCCGCTCACCTGCGGGTCTGACCGCTCCACCTCTCCTGGACGGGCGGAGCCGCGACTCGACCGCAGGGACCCTGTCGTGCTGCCGGCTCGCGCTCGTCGTCGCGGCACGGCCGGTCATCAGACCTTTTCCGCAGGAATCTCGGTCGCCTCTTGCAACACGCCGGTAACTCCACTATACAACCAGGCAACAGATCCGATGTTTGGCCGGAGGGTGTGCAGTGAAGCTGCTTCGAGTGGGGGCGGTCGGCCAGGAGCGTCCAGCGGCGCTGGACGCGCACGGCCGCCTGGTGGACCTCTCCGACCTGGTGGCCGAGATCGACGGGGGCTTCCTGTCCGGGGACGGCATCGTGGCGGCGCGCGCCGCGGTGGCCAGCGGCCAACTGCCCCTGGTGGCCGAGGCCCTGCCCCGGATCGGTGCGCCGATCGCCCGCCCGGGCAAGATCGTCGGCGTCGGGTTGAACTACTCTGACCACGCCGCCGAGACCGGTGTGGAGCCTCCGACGGAACCGATCCTGTTCATGAAGGCGCCCAACACGGTGGTCGGACCGAACGACCAGGTGCTGATCCCCCGGGGCAGCGTCAAGACCGACTGGGAGGTCGAGCTCGCGGTCGTCATCGGTCGCACCGCGCGCTACCTGGAGAGCGACCGCGCGGCGCTGGCGTGCGTCGCGGGCTACGCCGTCTCCAACGACCTGTCCGAACGGGAGTTCCAGCTCGAACGCGGCGGTCAGTGGGACAAGGGCAAGTCCTGCGAGACCTTCAACCCGCTCGGTCCATGGCTGGTCACACCCGACGAGGTGCCCGACCCGCAGCAGCTGAGCCTGCGTCTGAGCGTCAACGGCACGCGCCGCCAGGACGGCAGCACCAAGAACATGATCTTCGGCGTCGCCGAGCTGGTCCGGTACGTGAGCCAGTTCATGGTGCTCGAACCCGGCGACGTCATCAACACGGGCACCCCGGCCGGTGTGGCGCTCGGGCTGCCGGAGCCAAAGCCCTACCTGCGGGCCGGCGACGTGGTCGAGGTCGAGATCGAGGGCCTCGGCACGCAGCGCCAGACGGTCGGTGAGGCGTCATGACCGCGCGGATCACCAGCTTGCGGACGTACGACATCCGCTTTCCCACCTCCCAGGAGCTAGACGGTTCCGACGCCATGAACCCGGACCCCGACTACTCGGCGGCCTACGTCATCATCGGCACCGACCACCCCGACAGGCATGAGGGCCACGGATTCGCCTTCACCATCGGGCGCGGCAACGACATCCAGACCACCGCCATCTCCGCGCTGGAACCGTACGTCGTCGGGCGTCCGCTGCAGGCCACGTTGGACGACCTCGGTGGCGTCTGGCGCGAGATGGTCCACGACTCGCAGCTGCGCTGGCTCGGCCCGGAGAAGGGCGTCATGCACATGGCGATCTCCGCGGTGGTCAACGCGCTGTGGGACCTGCGCGCAAAGCGGGCAGGCAAGCCGGTCTGGAAGCTGCTCGCCGACCTCACTCCGGAGGAACTCGTCGACCTGGTCGACTTCCGCTACCTCTCCGACGCGCTCACCCCGGGCGAGGCGCTGGACATCCTGCGCCGCGCCGAACCGGGCAAGGTGGAGCGCGAGGCGTACCTGCTCGACCACGGCTACCCCGGCTACACCACGACGCCGGGTTGGCTCGGGTATGACGACGCCAAGCTCGCCCGGCTCTGCAAGGAGGCCGTCGCCGACGGCTTCACCCAGATCAAGCTGAAGGTCGGCGCCGACGTCGCCGACGACGTGCGGCGGCTGGCCATCGCCCGGGAGGCCGTCGGCCCGACCGTGCGCATCGCCGTCGACGCCAACCAGCGGTGGGACGTGGGCCAGGCCATCGCCTGGGTCCGGGAGCTGGCCCGGTTCGACCCGTGGTGGGTCGAGGAGCCGACCAGCCCCGACGACGTGCTCGGCCACGCCACCATCGCCCGGGCGATCTCCCCGGTGCGGGTGGCCACCGGGGAACACGTCCAGAACCGGGTGGTCTTCAAGCAGCTCCTGCAGTCCGGCGCGATCTCCTACCTCCAGTTGGACGCCGCACGGGTGGCCGGGGTCAACGAGAACGTGGCGATCCTGCTGCTGGCCGCGAAGTTCGGGGTGCCGGTGTGCCCGCACGCCGGTGGCGTCGGCCTCTGCGAGCTGGTGCAACACCTGTCGATGTTCGACTACATGGCGGTGTCCGGTTCCATGGAGAACCGGGTGATCGAGTTCGTCGACCATTTGCACGAGCACTTCGTCCATCCGGTCGTGATCCGCAACGGCAACTACGTCGCCCCGACCTCACCCGGGTTCAGCGCCACCCTCCGGCGGCGGACGCTGGTCGACTACGCGTACCCGGACGGGCCTGTCTGGACGGAGGTGCCGGCGGCATGAGCGCCGAGTTCGCCGGCCTGAGCGCGGTGGTGACCGGGGGCGGCTCCGGCATCGGTCTCGCTACCGCCCGGCTGCTCGCCGAGCGGGGCGCCGCCGTCGCCTGCCTCGACCTGGACCCGTCCGGCGTGCCGGCGCCGCTGCACGGCGTCGGGTGCGACATCACCGACTCGGACTCGGTGCCCCGGGCGGTTGCCGCCGCCGCGCAGCGTCTCGGCGGGATCGACGTGCTGGTCAACAACGCCGGGATCGGCGCGCAGGGCACCGTCGAGGCGAACCCCGACGACGAGTGGCACCGGGTCTTCGACGTCAACGTGGTGGGCATCGTCCGGGTCACCCGGGCGGCCCTGCCCCACCTGCGGGCGTCCGCCCACGCGGCCGTGGTCAACACCTGTTCGATCGCGGCGACCGCCGGCTTGCCCAACCGGGCGCTCTACAGCGCGACGAAGGGCGCCGTGCAGGCGTTGACCCTCGCCATGGCCGCTGACCACGTCGCCGAGGGGATCCGGGTCAATTGCGTCAACCCCGGCACCGTCGACACCCCCTGGGTCCGCCGGCTGCTCGACGCGGCCGACGACACGGCCGCCGAGCTGGCCGCCCTGCGCGCGCGCCAGCCCATCGGGCGGCTGGTCTCCGCCGCCGAGGTCGCCGCCGCGATCGCCTACCTGGCCAGCCCGCTGGCCGCCGCCACCACGGGGACCGTGCTCGCCGTCGACGGCGGCATGCACGGGCTCCGCCTCCGGCAGGCCGCCACGACGGCCGCGGACCGCGAAAACCCGTCCCTGCCAGTGAATCGAGGAAACCCATGACGATCGGTGCGACCGCCCGAGGGGTGCTCGGGCTGTCCATGGCCGTGGCGCTCGTCGCGTCCACCGTGGCGTGCAGCAAGGATTCCGTCGGACCCGCTGCCCCGGGCGGGGGCGGCACCGGCTCGGTCGGCGTCGACCTCCCGCGCGCCGACTCCGACTTCTGGAACGCGTACGCCAGCTACGTCCCCGGCAAGGCCGGCGAGGTCGGTGTCGAACTGATTGGGCCGACCAACTCGCAGAACGACGTCCAGAAGCTGATCAGCAACGTCGACAGCCTGGTCACCCAGGGGGCCAAGGCGATCGTGATCGCCCCGCAGGACACCGGAGCGATCGGTCCGAAGCTCGACGAGCTGGCCCAGAAGAAGATCCCCGTGGTCAGCGTCGACACCCGGCCGGACAGCGGCGAGGTCTACATGGTCGTCCGCGCCGACAACCGCGCGTACGGCACGAAGGCCTGCGAGTTCCTCGGTGAGAAGCTCGCTGGCAAGGGCAAGGTGATCGAGTTCCAGGGCGCGTTGTCGTCCATCAACGGACGGGACCGGTCCGAGGCGTTCAAGCAGTGCATGACCGCGAAGTTCCCCGGCATCACGGTGTTCGAGGAGCCGACCGAGTGGGATGGGAGCAAGGCGCAGGCAGCGCTGGAGACCCGGCTGTCCACCGACCCGGACATCAAGGGCGTCTACATGCAGGCCGGCGGGGTCTTCCTCGATCCGACCCTTCAGGTGCTCAAGCAGCGCAGGCTGCTCGTCCCGCCGGACGACCCCCGGCACATCTTCATCGTCTCCAACGACGGTATCCCGCAGGAACTGGAGGCGATCCGCAAGGGCGAGATCGACGCGACCGTCTCCCAGCCGGCGGACGCCTATGCGCAGTACGGCCTTTACTGGGCCAAGCAGGCGATGGCGGGCGCGGTGCCTGGGGAGGGCCCGACCGACCACGGCAGTACCGTCATCAAGCTGCCCAACGGCTACGAGGACCAGCTGCCGGCGCCCCTGGTCACCAGGGACAACGTCGATGACCCCGCCCTCTGGGGCAACAAGAAGTAGCGCGGCCCGCGCGGCGCCGGGCGGCCCTCGGCCGGCCGGCGCCGCACGGCCCGGTGCCGGGAACCGGAGGGACTGTGTGATGGTCGACGACGAGTCCAGACCCGTGGTCGAAGCGACGGGTGTCGCCAAGCGGTTCGGCCCGACCGTGGCCCTCGCCGACGGGAACCTGACCGTGCTGCCCGGCGAGACGCACGCGCTCGTCGGCCGCAACGGCGCCGGCAAGTCCACGCTGGTGGGCGTCCTGACCGGGCTGCTCAAGCCGGACGCCGGCGAGGTCCGGTTCGCGGGCCGGCCGGCGCCACCGCTCGGTGACCGCGTCGCCTGGCGCCAGCATGTCGCCTGCGTCTACCAGAAGCCGTCGGTGGTCGGCGAGTTGTCGGTCGCGGAAAACCTCTTCCTCGACCGGCAGCCGCGCGGCCGGTTCGGTCTGCTGTCCTGGTCGCGGCTGCGGCGGGCGGCCACCGACCTGCTGGAGGCGTGGTCGGTGCCGGTTGACCCGGCCACGCCGGCGAAGGAACTGACCGTCGAGCAGCGACAGCTGGTGGAGATCGCCGGGGCGCTGTCGCACGGCGCGCGGTTCGTCATCCTGGACGAGCCGACCGCGCAGCTGGAGGCCCGGGCCATCGCGCGGCTCTTCGACCGTCTCGCCGACCTGCAACGGCAGGGCGTGACCTTCCTGTTCATCTCCCATCACCTGCCGGAGATCTACGAGATCTGCCAGCGGGTGACGGTGTTCCGCGACGCCCGGCACATCGTGACCGCGCCGGTGGCGGAGCTGGACCATGCCAAGCTCGTCGAGGCGATGATCGGTGACGCGCGTGGGCTGGTGCAGGTCGGGCACGACCGGCCGCCGGTGCCCGACGAGGCCGAGCCGGTGCTCACCCTCGACGCCGTCGGGGTGCCCGGCTTCACCGGGCCGGTCGACCTGACCGTCGGGCGGGGCGAGATCGTCGGGGTGGCCGGGTCCGCCGCCAGCGGCAAGCGGGAACTCGCCGAGGCGGTGGTGGGGCTGCGCCCGCGTACCGGTCAGGTCCGGGTCGCGGGCAGCACGGTGAAGCCGGCCAGCGTCCCGGCCGCTCTGCGGGCCGGCATCGGGTACCTGCCGGCGGACCGGAATGCCGACGGCTTCGTCCCCGGGCTCTCGGTGGCGGAGAACGCCACCATGACCGTCGCCGACCGGCTCGGCCCGGCCGGCATGGTGCTGCCGAAGCGGCGCGACGCCCGGGGCCGCAAGGCGATCGCCGACCTCGACGTGCACACTGCCGGCCCACACCAGCCGGTCGGTGAGCTGTCCGGCGGCAACGCGCAGAAGGTGGTGATGGCCCGGGCGCTGGCCCGCGACCCCCGGGTCCTGGTGCTCGTGCACCCGACCGTCGGGGTGGACGTGCGGTCGAAGGAGTCCCTGCTCGGCGTGGTGGACGCGGAGACCCGGGGCGGTCGCGGGGCGCTGCTGGTCTCCGACGAACTGGAGGACCTGCGGGTGTGTGACCGGGTGGTGGTGATGGTGGCCGGCCGCGTCGCCGCCGAGCACCGCCGCGGCTGGGACGAGGCCGAGCTCGTGGCCGAGATCGAAGGGATCGGTGAGAAGCATGTCTGAGACGCTTGCCGTCGGCGGCCCGGAGGCGCCGCCGCGACCGCCCACGCCCACCGGTCGCCCGATCAACCGGCTGCGGCTGGCGCGGCTGCGCGACCTCGCCCTGGTCCCACCGATCATCGCGCTGCTGATCTATGGCTACACGCTCAAGCCGGACGTGTTCCTCACCAAGTCGTACCTGGTCGACACGGTGCTGAAATACCAGACCGAGCTGGCGCTGGTGGTGCTGGCGGAGGCGCTGGTGCTGATCGTCGGCAAGTTCGACCTGTCGCTGGAGTCGATTGTCGGCATCGCGCCCGCGGTGGCGGTCTTCCTCGTGGTCGGCCAGACGTCGATGCTCGGCGCGCCGTGGCCCACCTGGACGGTCCTGCCGGTGGCGCTCGTGTTCGGCGCGCTGATCGGGGTGTTCAACGGGCTGCTGGTCGTGCGGTTCAAGCTCTCCGCGTTCATCGTCACGCTGGCGATGCTGATCGCGCTGCGGGGCCTGCAACTGGCGATCGTCGGCGGCGCGACCATCTCCAACCTGGCCAACCGGATCCCGACCATCGACAACCTGGGCAGCCTGCGCATCCTCACCGTCCCGCTGTCGATCTGGATCGTCGTCCTGGCCTTCGCCGTCGGCGTCGTCGTGCTCGGCTACACCCGGTTCGGGCGCTCGCTGTACGCCGTCGGCGGCAACCCCGACGCCGCGCGGGCCGCCGGCATCCGCGTCGAGCGGGTGATCTGGGTGACGTTCGTCGTCGCCGGCGCGCTCGCCGCCCTGGCCGGGCTGATGCTGTCGGCCCGGCTCGGCTCGGTGGCCGCCAACCAGGGCAGCGGGATGATCTTCACCGTGTTCGCCGCGGCGGTGATTGGTGGGATCAGCCTCGACGGTGGCAAGGGTTCCCTGGTCGGCGCGCTCACCGGCGTCGTGCTGCTCGGCCTGATCCAGAACGTGCTCACCCTGGCCCAGGTCAAGCCCGACCAGATCCAGGCGGTCAACGGGCTGGTCATCCTGGTCGCGCTGGTCCTGGCGCGGATGACCAGCGGCAAGGCACAGGACTGAGCGTCGTGGCGAGGCAGGGCAGGGTGCCGGGCTGCCGGAGGTCCTCCGACGACCACGGCATCGCGACGGCGGGGGAGCTGGGATGAGGACGCAGTGGCTCGGCGGGTCACGCGTACAGGTGACGGCGCTCGGCTTCGGTGGAGCCGGGATCGGCAACCTGTTCCGGGCCGTGGACGACGAGACGGCCGGCCGCGCAATCGACGCCGCGTGGCAGGCCGGGATCCGCTTCTTCGACACCTCCCCGCACTACGGCCTGGGGCTCTCCGAGCGCCGGCTCGGCGCCGCACTGACCAGCCACCCCCGCGACGATTTCACCATCGCCACCAAGGTCGGTCGGCTGCTGGTGCCCACCCCGGAGACCGCGCACCGGATCGACGACGCGGCCGGGTTCGACGTGCCGGCCGACCACACCCGACGGTGGGACTTCAGCGCCGACGGGGTACGCCGGTCGCTGGAGTCCAGCCTCACCCGCCTGCGCCTGGACCGGGTCGACGTCGTGCTGATCCACGACCCAGACGAACACTGGCGACAAGCCGTCGAGGAGGCGTACCCGGCGCTGCACGACCTGCGCGACCAGGGCGTCGTGGGCGCGGTCGGCGTCGGCATGAACCAGTGGCAGATGCTGGAGCGGTTCGTCACCGAGACCGACATCGACACCGTCCTGCTCGCCGGGCGTTACACGCTGCTGGACCAGTCGGCGGCACCGAGCCTGCTGCCCCGCTGCCTGGACCGCGGGGTATCCGTGCTCGCCGCCGGCGTGTTCAACAGCGGCGTGCTCGCCACCGAGGAACCGGGCCGGACGTACGACTACCGTCCGATCCCGGACGCGCTCTACGCCCGGGCCACCCGGATCGCCCAGGTCTGCCGCTCCCACCGGGTGCCGCTGCCCCAGGCGGCGATGGCGTTCACCGCACGGCATCCGGCGGTCGCGTCCCTGGTGGTCGGCGCGCAGAGCGCCGATCACGTCACCCGCAACGTCGAACTCGCCGGCGCGCCGGTGCCCGACGCGCTCTGGTACGACCTCGCCGCCGAAGGACTGGTCCAACTGTGATCGTCGACGCGCACCACCACCTGTGGGACCCCACCGCCCGGACGTACCCCTGGCTGGCGGGTGACGCCCTCGCGCCGATCCGCCGTCCCTACACCCTGGACGACCTGCGCGTCGCGGCCGGCGACCGGATCGGCGCGACCGTCCTGATCCAGACGGTGTCGTCGGTGGCCGAGACCGAGGAGTTCCTCGCCACCGCACGGGCGAGCGGGGGACTGGTCGCCGGGGTCGTCGGCTGGCTCGACCTGACCGGTCCCGACGTCAATGGCGAGATCGACCGGCTGCGCCCCGGTCCGCTCGTCGGCGTGCGCCACCAGGTGGAGGACGAGCCGGACCCGGACTGGCTGCTCCGCGACGACGTCACCCGAGGGCTCACCGCGCTCGGCGCGCGCGGGCTGGCGTACGACATTCTCGTGCGCGCCCCGCAGCGGCCCGCCGCCCTGGCCGCCGCCCGGCGGCTCGACGGCGTCCGGTTCGTCGTCGACCACGCGGGCAAGCCGGCCATCGCGGCGGGGGAGTGGGAGCCGTGGGCTTCGTGGATCACCGCCATGGCCCGGTGCGAGGCGGTCGTGTGCAAGCTGTCCGGGTTAATCACCGAGGCGGCCTGGGACGACTGGGACGCTGCGCGGATCCGTCCGTACGCCGACCACGTGCTGTCCGCCTTCGGCGCCGACCGGGTGCTGTTCGGCTCCGACTGGCCGGTGTGTGAACTCGCGGGCCGCTACGCCGACGTGCTCGCGCTCATCGACGAGCTGTTGGCCGGCTGCACGGCGACCGAGCGGGCGGGCGTGCTGGGTCGCACCGCGCGCCGCGTCTACGCCCTGTCGTGACCGCGCGGGCCGCGCTGCGGGCGGTGACGGGGGCCGCCGACGACTCGCCGCACCGAAGGGGGTAAGCATCCGGGAGCCCGCCACCTGGCGCGGTCGGAGCCGATCATGCACCGCTGTCCAGTGTTCACACGGTGCTTAACCCGCGTTCGGCGTCGGTTGGCTCGCTTCGTCAAGGCTTCCGGCTCGTCGAGGAAAGTCATCCCGGGAGTACGGAGACACAGAGCAGATGAAGCCACGCGACACCATAGGCCGGCGCCGCTTCCTCGGTTACACGGCAGCCGTCTCGGCCGGATTGGTCGTCGGGCCTGGGCCGCTCTCCTGGCTGGCGGGCGCGTCGGCCGCCGGTGCCCACCGGACGCGGCGACCGGACCTGGCGGCGTTCGTTGACGACTACCTCAGCAACACCACGGCCAACCTCACTCCCGACACCAACGCGGCGGTGCGGATCCTCTCGGGGATGGCCCGCCTGTGGCGCACCGGCACGGACTGGAACACGGGTGTCGCGCTGGCACCGGACGTGTTGCGCGCCAACATCCGGTACGTCGTCGAGGTGACCAGGGCGCGGACCGAGGAGCAGGCCCGCCTGGCGTTCATCGTCGACCGGCGGCACCAGAGCTATTCGGTGATCGACGGGCTCGGTCCGCTCGCCGCACTGTACCGATCGGGTGCCAAGGCCGTCACGAGTATCACGGACGCACCGGATGGCACGCCGCCGGGGCGGATCAGCG
This sequence comes from Micromonospora deserti, assembly GCF_003236335.1. GTDB lineage: Bacteria > Actinomycetota > Actinomycetes > Mycobacteriales > Micromonosporaceae > Micromonospora > Micromonospora deserti. Next base: position 5,742 of record NZ_POUB01000147.1, on the reverse strand, counting down.
ACACCCTGCCGGCCGACGCGCCGGCCGGATCCGCGCTGGGGGCCGGCTCTCCCGACTCGGAACTCGGCAGCGTCGTCGCCCTCGTCAACACGCTGCGTGGCCCGCACGCGTCGAGCAACCCGAGCAAGCTGGCCTACCAGTATCCGAGGCCGTGGCGGCTGACCGAGGACAGCCGGGTTGTCGACACCGGCGCCGTCGACGCGCTCGGCTTCCCGGTCTACGACTCCGACGTCGTGGTCCCGGTGCAACTGCTACGCCAGCGCAGCACGGACCCGGCTCACGACGGCGGGTACGTCAGCGGCCACACCAACGCCCTCTACCTGGCGGCCATCGCGCTCGCGTACGCGATTCCCGAGCGGTTCCAGGAGCTGCTGGCCTGCGCTGCCGAGTACAGCGACGCCCGGATCCTGGCGGGCATGCATTCGCCGGTCGACGTCATCGGCGGGCGCATCCTGGCCACCGCGCTCGCCGCCGCGGCGCTGCACGATCCGCGGTACGCGGCCCTGAAGGCGGCCGCACGCCGTCAGACGGCCGCGTACTTTCAGGCCCGCACGGCCACCACGGCCGACACCCTGTACGCCTACGCGCATACCGCCGGTCCGGATGGCGACCCATTCGCCGACCACGCCCGCAACGCCGCCAGGTACACCGCCCGGCTGACGTACGTCCTGCCCAGGAGCGGCCGGACCATCGAGATGACCGTGCCGAAGGGCGCCGAGGTGCTCCTGGAGACCCGCCTGCCCTACCTTGACGCCGACCAGCGCCGGGAGGTTCTGCGCAGCACCGCCCTGCCGTCGGGCTACGCCCTGCTCGAAGGGCCCGAGCAGTGGGGCCGGTTGAACCTGTTCGCCGCGGCGGACGGGTACGGCAGCTTCGATCGTGACGTTCACGTCACCATGAACGCCGCCGACGGCGGCTTCAACGCGACCGACACCTGGCGCAACGACATCGACGGCCGCGGCGGTCTGGTCAAACAGGGCACTGGAGCGCTCACCCTGGCCGGCTCCAACCGCTACTGCGGCGGCACCCGGCTGGAGGCCGGCATCCTGACGGCGGCATCGTCGAAGGCGCTCGGTACCGGCGACGTCGACGTCTGCGGCGGCACGCTGCGGGTCCTGCCCGTCGGTGGCGGCGTGCGGGTGGGCGGCGACTACCGCCAGGCACCGGGCACCGTGCTGGAGGCGACGGTACGCCGCGCCGGCCGACCCGCCGTCACCGTCGACGAGACAGCCACCCTCGGCGAGGGCAGCCTGCTCCACATCCGGCTGGACCCCGCGCATCCGCCGGTCCCGGGCAGCACCGTTGTCGTCATCCGCGCCCGCAGACTGCGCGGCCGGTTCAGCGCGGTCACCGTCGCGGGCATGCGCGCCGTACCCATCTACACCGACCGCGGGCTGTCGGTTCGGCTGCACGCCAGCTAACGACACCGATCGGTTTCCCGTAGCGTCCATCGTCGGGCGCGGGGCCGTCAGAAACCGGCTGCCGGGAAGTCCCGGCAGCCGGTTTCTGAGGCACGGTGGCGATGGGCTACGGGGTCAGTAGACGTACAGGCCCTTGGCGCTGAGGACCTCCTGGACCGGCTGGTGGTAGCCCCGCTTGTCGCTCACGCTGGTGTTGCACGGGTCATCACCGGTGTTGCTGCCAGAATGGATGCCGAGCGCGACGGTTCCGTGGTAGACCGGCCCGCCGCTGTCGCCGCCCTTGCCGCACAGGCTCGTCTTGATCATGCCGTAGAGCGTCTCGCCGCTGTCGTACGTCACGGTCGTGCTGGTCAACAGGACCTGGCCGACCAGGTCGTTGCTGGTGGCGCCGGCGCGGGACACCGACTCGCCGTCATACGGGTAGCGGGAGCTGGAGATCTGCTGGGTATCGTCGTTGACCGTGCCGTACGCGGTGACGTCGCTCTGGGTGTAGTCAATGACGGCGTAGTCATTGCCCGGCCAGCTGACGCTCGTGCGGTTGCCCAGGTACTCACCGCTCGCGGTGTCGTACCAATGCTGGGTCCCCTCGGCGCAGTGTCCCGCGGTGACGAAGTGCCTGTTGCCGCTGGAGGTCCGCACGTTGAAACCGATTGAGCAGTACAGGCTGTGGTACGTGTTGCGGATCGAGTCGCCACCGGAGGTGTAGATCTCCTCCTTCTTGATCTTTCCGGAGATCCGCTCGACGCGGACGGCACTGCCGAACTTCTCGGCGACGGCCCTCAGCTTCGCGGCGTTGGCCGGGCTGACCGTGCTGTCCAGTTCCACCGAGACCTGGTTCGTGGACTGGTCCACCCCCCAGGAAGTGCCGGGGATGCCGGCGAGCTTGTCAAATTCGGTGTGGACCGACTGCAGGGTGGCGGTGCTGTAGGCGACGATCTTGGGAACACCACCCGCCTCCCGAACCGTTTGCGCGGCCGCCTGGTCGGTGACGGCGACGATCATCTGTCCGCCGTCGTCGATGAAGACGCCGCCGGTGCGGTATTTCCCGAGCGAATCGGCCAGCGCCCGGGCGCCCGTGCCACTGATGCCGGCCGTGTCGGACAGGTCGGGCGCCGCGGCAGGTGAGCTGGGGTCCGCCTGGGCGGCGGAAGGAACGAGCAGACCACCGACCAACAGCCCGGTCAGTGCGACCGCGGTGCGGGCACGACCGGGCTGCCATCCTCTCGAAGACGTGCCGCCGGTCGCCGTAGTCGTGGTCGGGTGGCGTCGGATCACGATTCACTCCAGGGTGTCGATGGGGCTCATGTCGAGCGAGACGAACCGTAGGAGGCCCCGCTTCGAAGACTCTTCGAATCCGCCTCGATCCGCAGTGGATGTTGTCGTCCTGGGTAGTGGCTTGCGGCGTCGCAGGACGAGGCGGGCTTGCATGATCGCGTTGGTCGATCAGCCGCGAGACAATTTCCGTCAGGATCTTGACAGTTGCGAGTGCCGGCGCTGCCCGGCGTAGATCGTGGTGTCGTTCATGCGGTATGGCCGGAGGAGCGTGGTGTGAGAATCCGTTGGCGACGCGGGCTTGGCGTCATGGTGGCGGTGGTGGTCGGCGCGGTGACGGTCACGCCCGCGCCGGCGATGGGCGGCCTGGGGGAGATTACCGCGTACGTGTGGGCGGATCAGCCCTCCGCCGCGGACTACGAGCCGGCATACGGTTACGCGCAGAACAGCCACGGCGGCGTGCGGGTCGCCCGAGGGGGCACCGGGGTCTACACCGTCGTCTTCGAGGGTGCGGCGACGCGCAGCGGCGTCGCTCACGCGGTGGCGTACGGCAGCAACGCCATCTGTACCGTGGCCGGCTGGGGGCCCCCGATCTGGCCGACCGGCTCCGACCTGCTCGTCCGGGTCCGCTGCTTCGGGCCCAGCGGGGCACCGGTGGACACCCGGTTCGTCGCCAACTTCACCAACGCCACGTTGGCCGGTGACGGGCGGCTGATGTATTTCTGGGCCGACCAGGCGGTGCCGACCGGCGTGCGTACCCTCACCCACACCAACATGTACGACTCGCAGGGTGGCCCGATCTCCTACGAGCGCACCGGCGTGGGCCGGTACCGGTTCTACGCCCCCCGCAACCCCGAGCACCTGCGGCATTTCCCCATGGTGCACGTCACCGCCTTCAACACCGCCGCGGTGCACTGTCAGATCGACTGGCCGGACGGCTGGGAGGTGCGCTGCGTGAACGCCGCCGGTAACCCGGTCGATTCCCGGTTCACCGTCACCTACGGCGTGAAGGTGGACCTGACCGGGCACACCGGTGGCCGGTTCGGCAGCGGCACCTTCTACCACGAGCACATCAGCGGCGACGACATCCCCGGTGATTATTACGTCTCCACCCCTACGGGCGAGACCGGCGCGGCCAACAGGTACCTGTCCACCGGCCGGTACGAGATGACGTTCTTCGGTGTGGGTGCCGGCTACGGGCATGCCTTCGCCAACCCGGTCGGCGAGTCCCTCCCGTCGCGAGCGTGGCCCCGGGGGTACTGCGCGGTGTTTAGCTGGTGGGCGCAGGGGGCGGACCAGACGGTGCGGGTGCACTGCTTCAACTTCGATGGCGTGCCGACGAACATGAACGCCCGGGTCTCGTTCACCGCCTACCGGCCGCCCGTGTGACCCGCCCGAGAGACGGTCGGCGGCAAGCGCGCCGACGGGGGAGGCAGGGAGGTAGGTCCGGGCGGCGTCCGGTCAGGACCGTCGGGTCAGGGTGATCGTCGGCTTTGTCCCGTCCGGGGCGGCAAACGAGTACGTCAGGGTGTCACCATCGATGACGTAGTCGGCCGTGGCCCCGAGTGCGGCCCGGAACCCGTCGACACCGGGCAGGGGCATGGTCCGCCCGCCGAAGGTCATCGTGCCGTCGCCGGTGAGGTCCGACACGGTGAAGGTCCGCCCGGTGTCCGTGTACGCCCCGGTGAACCGTGCCCTGGCCTGGCCCGTCACGTCGTTCACCTGGCAGGTGGCCTCGTAGCCGGCGCTGAACCGGCCGTCGGCGGTGAAGGTCACCACCCAGGGGCCGCGGCACGAGGGCATGGCACCGTACTGCGCGGACAGCATCCGCATCACGTTCGAGACGTCGGTGACCCACTCGCCGACGAGGTCGCTCGCCTCGCACGCCTGCTCGACGGTGCGGAACTCGGCCACCACGGCGACCTCGCCGGCGGCCGTCGCCCCCACGGCGGCGGCGCCCTCGCCCGGCGTGACCTGCGGGACGCCGTCGAGGCTCGCCCCGTCCGGGCAGGTGCATCCCCCCTCGACCAGGCAGAACAGCGCAGTGCCCCCGGGGTTCAGCTCCACCGTGCCGGCCCCGGGCATGGCGGCGGCCCCTGCGGCGCCGCCTTCGAGAGCGACCCGCAGCACCTCGCCGCCGGACGCGGCGATCCGCACGGGAAGGACACCGAAGGCGGGCACCCGCATCCGGGCCTCGACGGGTTCCCCGACCGGGACGGTCACCAGCGGCGCCGCGCGCGAGCCGGTGATCCCGGGGCCGCGGGACTCCCAGACGTCACCGAGCTGTGGCGAGCGGACGAGCGAGGTCGCGATCCGGCGTACGGCCAGGGTCGCGGACCGGTCGAAGAGCGTCTCGACCGCCGGGGCGCCGCGCCGGCCGAGCATGGGCAGCGCGGTCCGCCAGGGATCGGCGCCCGCTGCGTCGGCCGCCGCGTACAGACCGATGGCGTCGTAGCTGCGCCGGGTCAGGGCCTGCGCCGGCTGCAGAAGCCAGGTGTCCCAGGGCGCGGCGCTCGACGGGGAGCCGCCGACGTAGGCTTCCCCCGCCCATTCGGCCTGCCCCTCGACGATCCACAGTGGCGCCACGTCGAGGCTGCGCAGCGGCGCGGCGTCGTACTGGAAGCAGTGCCACACCTCGTGGGCGACGGTGCTCGTGACCGAGGGAGCGTCCTGGCCGAACACGTTACGGGGAAGCAGGATGCGGCAGGCACGTACCGACTCACCGGCGACCACCGGGACCATCAGGGCGTCGCCGCCGGTCCTCGCATCCGGCACGACGCGGACGCGGACGGGCAGCCGCAGCCGGTGCCCGGTGCGCTCCTCGATGCCCGCGACGACCCCCGCCACGATCCCGGTCAGCTCCTCGTCCGAGGGCACCGTGGCGGGCGCGACCGTCGCCCCGCCGGGCCGGGCGCGCGCCTGCCCCGGCTGGAGGCTGTCCCTTATACACATCTCCGAGCCCACGAGACTAGCGCTCAGCTCGTATGCCGTCTTCTGCTTGAAAAAAAAAAAGCATGCCGCATGACCATAAGCTGAATATGACGCGTAT
>NZ_POUB01000146.1 GCF_003236335.1 Micromonospora deserti | reverse complement strand
GCGCGGGGGCGGCCGGGTGACGGCCGAGCGGCGCCGCGCCGCCACGCCCGCCCGGCGCGCCGGGCGCGGCGCACGAACGGCGATTCGGGTCGGTGGGGTGCGCGATGGCCCGGCGCGCCGGATAGGGTCGTGGGTATGACCCACCAGGTGCACGCCTTCGAGCCGCCGGAGCGGTTCGTCGCCGGGACCGTCGGGCCGCCGGGGGAGCGCACGTTCTTCCTCCAGGCGCGTGGTGGTGGCCGGCTGGTCAGCGTCGCGCTGGAGAAGGTCCAGATGTCGTTGCTCGCCGAGAAGCTGGAGGAGCTGCTCTCCGAGGCGCAGCGCCGGTTCGGGGTGAAGCTGCCCGAGCCAGGGTCCGCCGTCGGCGACAACGATCCGCTGGACACGCCGGTCGACGAGGAGTTCCGGGTCGGCACCCTCGGGCTGGCCTTCGACGTCGACACCGAAACGGTGGTGATCGAGGCGATCGCCGCCGGCGAGGCGGAGACCGAGGTCGAGCTCGGCGAGCCGGACGACGAGGAGGACGACGACGTCGAGCCGGACGACGACCTCGACCGGCTCCGGGTGCGGTTGACCCCCGCGGCGACCCGCGAGTTCATCGAGCGGGCCCGCCGCGTGGTCAACGCGGGCCGCCCGCCCTGCCCGCTCTGCGGCCAGCCGCTGGACCCGGCCGGCCACCTCTGCCCGCGGCACAACGGCTACCACCGGTGACCTCGTCGGACGTGCAGCCCCGGCAGGACGGCGACGCGGCGCTGCGGTTGCTCCGCGACGGCGAGCTCGACCTGGAGGGGCGGCTGGTCGACGCGTCCAACACCACCCTGCGCGGCATCCTCACCCGGGACGGGGCGACCGCGCGCTGCGTCTACAAGCCGATCCGGGGGGAGCGTCCGCTGTGGGACTTCCCGGACGGCACCCTCGCCGGCCGGGAGGTCGCCGCGTACCTGGTCGCCCGGGCGACCGGTTGGGATCTGGTGCCGCCCACGGTGCTGCGTGACGGCCCGTTCGGACCGGGCTCGTGCCAGCTCTGGATCGACGAGCCGGACGACGGGGAGCCGCTGGTCGGTTTCGTGCCCGCCGAGGCGCTGCCGCCCCGCTGGTTTCCGATCGCCGCGGCCCGGGACGACGACGGCACCCCGTACGCCCTCGCCCACGCCGACGATCCGCGGCTGGCCCGGCTCGCCGTGCTCGACGCGGTGATCAACAACGCCGACCGCAAGGGCGGGCACGTGCTGCTCGGCCCGGACGACCGAATCTACGGCGTCGACCACGGGGTGAGCTTCCACGTGGAGGAGAAGCTGCGCACGGTGTTGTGGGGCTGGGCCGGGCGGGAGCTGCCGGCGGACGCCGTGGCGATGCTCGACGAGCTGGCCGGGCAGGTCGCGGGGCAGCTCGGCGCCGAGCTGGCCGAGTACCTGACGCTGGGTGAGGTCGCCGAGCTGGCGGCCCGGGTCGACCGGCTGCGCAGCACCGGCCGGTTTCCGTTGCCGCCGCAGGACTGGCCGGCGGTGCCCTGGCCCCCGATGTGATCGGGTGCCGGTGACCGGCCGGCGCCGGGGCCGTCGGACTCCGCCGCTGTCGTGATGATCACCCGTGGGGTGGCCCTGCCGACGTCCGGCGGCTGGTTAGGCTGACCGTCATGGAGTCTTGGGTGGGACACGACGTGCCACGGCTGCCGGGCCGGGGCGGGCCGCTGGCGTTGTACGACTCGGCGCGGCAGGGCGTCCACTCGAGCGACCCCGACGGCCCGGCGACCATATACGTCTGCGGCATCACCCCGTACGACGCGACCCACCTCGGTCACGCCGCCACCATGATCACGTTTGACCTGGTGCAGCGGGTGTGGCGCGACGCCGGCCGGGACGTGCGTTACGTGCAGAACGTCACCGACATCGACGACCCGCTGCTGGAGCGGGCCGAGCGCGACGGCGAGGACTGGAAGGTCCTGGCGATGCGGGAGACCGCGTTGTTCCGGGAGGACATGGAGGCGCTGCGGATCATCCCGCCGGCGCACTACGTCGGCGCGGTCGAGTCGATCCCGGACATCGCCGAGAAGGTGCTGGTGCTGCTCAAGGACGGGGCCGCGTACCGGCTCGACGACGGCACCGGGGACGTCTACTTCGACATCTCCGCCGCGCCCCGCTTCGGCTACGAGTCGAACCTGTCGCGGGAGCAGATGCGGGAGATCTTCCCGGAGCGCGGCGGCGACCCGGATCGCTCCGGCAAGCGCGACCCGCTCGATCCGCTGCTGTGGCGGGGCGCCCGTGCGGGCGAGCCGTCCTGGCCGGGCGGCGAACTCGGCCCGGGCCGCCCCGGCTGGCACATCGAGTGCGCGGTCATCGCGCTCAACCTGCTCGGCGAGCGGATCGACGTGCAGGGCGGTGGCAACGACCTGCTCTACCCGCACCACGAGTGCTCGGCCGCGCACGCCGAGCGGCTCACCGGCCAGGCCCCGTTCGCCGAGCACTATGTGCACGCCGGCATGATCGGCCTGGACGGCGAGAAGATGTCGAAGTCTCGGGGCAACCTGGTCTTCGTCTCCCGACTGCGGGCCGACCGGGTCGACCCGATGGCGGTCCGGCTGGCGCTGATGTCGGGGCGCTACCGCACCGACCGCTCGTGGACCGACGAGCTGCTCGTCGCCGCGCGGGAGCGCCTGGCCCGCTGGCGGCGGGCCGCCGCCGCGCCCGCCGGCCCGTCGGGGCCGGCGTTCCTGGCCGGCGTACGCGAACGCCTCGCCGACGACCTGGACACGCCCGGTGCGCTGGCGCTCGCCGACGCCTGGGCCGACCAGGCCCTCGCCGGTGCCGGTGACGACCGCGGCGCCCCGGCCCTGTTCGCCGACACCGTCGACGCCTTGCTCGGCATCCGCCTCTGAGGTGCCAGCCGCGTCGCCCGGCCGCCAGTAGGGGCACAGGCTGCTGCCCGCACGGACGGGGCAGCTCGACAGACGGCGCCATCGGGCGTGCCGGCGCGCGTGCCGCCGCGACCGGCGACTCCCTGGCGCCTCGCCGCCGCGACCCGCCCCGCTGACGACGGTGCCCTGCCCGCGGGCGGAGGGCGCGGGGCACGGTCAGCCGAGGACGAACCCGGGGTCGGGGTCCGGGTCGGCGGCCGGGGCGGGGACCCGGTACTCCTCGGTCAGTGTGGTGACCGGGCCGGGCCAGGTGGCCTGGGCGACCTCGATCGGCCTGCGGTGGCCGTCGTAGGCCACGTGCAGCAGGTGCAGCACGGGGGTGTCCGGGCGGATCTGGAGGATCTCCGCCTCGTCGCGGCTGGGCTGGCGGGCGCTGATGGTGTCGGTGGCGGTGACGTAGCGCCGCCCGGTGGCCTCCTCGGCCTCCTGGTAGAGCGGCCGGCCGAACGCCTCGGCGCGCTCCAGGGAGGTGCCGGCGGCGTCGGCGGGCAGGAACCAGGAGGCGCCCACCTCGACCGGGGAGTCCTCGGTGCGCACCAGGTGGCGGCGGCACAGCAGCTCGGTGCCGTCGGCCACCCCGAACGCGTCGGCGACCTCCGGTGGGGCGGGGGAGCGGCCGACGGAGACGAGCTGCTGCCGGTACCGGGCGGCGAGGTCGGCGTGGTAGCCGCGGAAGCCGCCGTAGCGACCCCGGGCGAGCCGGTTGAGCCGGCGCCGGGTGCCCCGGACGTACGTACCGGAGCCGGGCTTGGTGATCAGGATGCCCTCGACCCGCAGCTGGTCGACGGCGCGCTGCACGGTCTGCTTCGCCACGCCGAACATCTCGGCGATGGCCGGGATAGACGGCAGCCGCTCGCCCGGCCCCCAGTCACCGCGCCGCACCTGCACCTTGAGCTGCGCGGCGATCTGCCGGTGCGGGAACTCGGCTGCGCCGGGGTTGATCTGCATGCCCGCCTCCTCGATCACAGCTAGGTTCCTAGGATGCACCAGCGGGTGTGACGGCGCCAGCCCGACACGCACACGAAGCAGCCGGCCCCCGGACGGACGTCCCGGGGGCCGGCGCTGGCTGGGGGCGGCGCTACCAGGAGCCGGCGGTGGGGCCGGCGGACCCGCCACGGCGGCGCAGGTACTTCTCGAACTCCTGGGCGATCTCGTCGCCGGTCAGCGGGGTGATACCGGCATCGCCGACGCGTTCCTCCAGCTCGCGGACGTACTCGCCGAGTTCGGCGTCCTGCTCGGCGGCGTTGCGCACCCGCTGCTCCCACTCGGCGGCCTCCTCGGCCAGGTCGGCCATCGGCACCGGCAGGTCGAGCACCTCCTCGACCCGGTGCAGCAGGGCGAGGGTGGCCTTGGGGCAGGGCGGGTTGTTGGCGTAGTGCGGCACGTGCACCCAGAACGAGACCGCGTCGACCTCGGCCCGGGTGCAGGCGTCGTGCAGCACGCCGACGATGCCGGTGGGGCCGTCGTAGCGGGTGGGGGTCAGCTGGTAACGCTTGGCGGCGCCCGCGTCGGAGGCGCTGCCACTGATGGGCAGCGGCCGGGTGAACGGGACGTCGGCCAGCAGGGCGCCGAGCAGGACCACCCGCTCGACCTCCAGGCTGTGGCAGATCTCGAGCACCTGCTCGCAGAAGGTGCGCCAGCGCATGCTCGGCTCGATGCCCCGGATCAGGACCACGTCCCGCTCGGTGCCCTCCGGGCTGGCCACCATGAACCGGGTGGTCGGCCACTCGACGCGCCGCGTCTCGCCCTCGGCCATCGTGATGGTCGGCCGGCTGACCTGGAAGTCGTAGAAGTCCTCCGGGTCCAGCTCGGTGACCTGCCGGGCCTGCCACACCTGCTCCAGGTGCTCGACGGCGGCGGTGGACGCGTCGGCGGCGTCGTTCCAGCCCTCGAAGGCGGCGATGGCGACGGGGGACCGCAGCACCGGCAGTCCGTCGAACTCGGTCACGGCGTCACCTCACCCTGCTCGTCGGGGACGGCGCCGGGACCGTGCCCGGCCGCTCGCCCGCCGTGCACGGTGGCGTCGCTGTTGTCCTTCACGTCCGTCAGCCTACGTGCCGGGGCGGGAGGCGGCCCGTCGGCCGCGCCGGTCGTCCACCCGGACAGCCGGTCATCGCGTACCGAACCGGACAGGGTGATCCCGCTGACAGTATGTGGGATGCGCGGACAGGCGTGACCGCCCGGCGGGCCGCCGCACTAACCTGAACCCGTGCGGACTTCGTTGCTCGACACGCTGGCAGACCGGATCCTCATCGCCGACGGGGCGATGGGGACCATGCTGCAGGCGGCCGACCTGACCCTGGACGACTTCGCCGACCTCGAGGGTTGCAACGAGATCCTCAACGTCACCCGCCCCGACGTGGTGCGCGGGGTGCACGAGGCGTACCTGGCGGCCGGCGCCGACTGCGTCGAGACCAACACCTTCGGCGCCAACCTGGCCAACCTCGGCGAGTACGACATCCAGCACCGCATCCGCGAGCTGTCCGAGGCCGGGGCGCGGATCGCCCGGGAGGCCGCCGACGCGTTCAGCACCCCGGAACGGCCCCGGTTCGTGCTCGGGTCGATCGGCCCAGGCACCAAGCTGCCCACCCTGGGGCACGCCCGGTACGCCGACCTGCGCGACGCCTACCGGGAGAACGCCGCCGGCCTGATCGCCGGCGGCGCGGACGCGTTGATAGTGGAGACCTGCCAGGACCTGCTCCAGGTGAAGGCCGCGGTGGTCGGGGCGCAGCGGGCGATGGCCGAGGCCGGGGTGCGGGTCGCGCTGATCTGCCACGTCACCGTCGAGACCACCGGCACCATGCTGCTGGGCAGCGAGATCGGGGCGGCGCTGACCGCGATCGAGCCGCTCGGGGTGGACCTGATCGGGCTGAACTGCGCGACCGGGCCGGCCGAGATGAGCGAGCACCTGCGCTACCTGTCCCAGCACGCCCGGGTGCCGCTGTCGGTGATGCCCAACGCCGGCCTGCCGCAGCTGACCGCCGACGGGGCGGTCTACCCGCTGACCCCGGTGGAGCTGGCCGACGCCCTGGAACGCTTCGTCGCCGAGTACGGCGTCTCCCTGGTCGGCGGGTGCTGTGGCAGCACCCCCGAGCACATCCGGGTGGTCGCCGAGCGGCTGCACGGCGCCCGCCCCGGTCCTCGGCAGCCGCGACGCGAGCCGGGGGTGTCGTCGATCTACCACCACGTGCCGTTCGCGCAGGACGCGAGCGTGCTGATGGTGGGGGAGCGGACCAATGCCAACGGGTCGAAGGCGTTCCGCGAGGCGATGCTGGCCGGCGACTGGCAGGCCTGCGTGGAGATCGCCCGGAGCCAGGCCCGCGACGGGTCGCACCTGCTGGACCTCTGCGTCGACTACGTGGGCCGCGACGGCACGCAGGACATGCGGGAGCTGGCCGGCCGGTTCGCGACCGCCTCCACGCTGCCGATCATGCTGGACTCGACCGAGCCGGCGGTGATCGAGGCCGGGCTGGAGATGTTCGGCGGCCGGTGCGTGGTCAACTCGGTCAACTTCGAGGACGGCGACGGCCCGGACTCCCGCTACGCGCGGGTGATGCCGGTGGTCCGGGAACACGGCGCCGGGGTGGTCGCGCTGCTCATCGACGAGGAGGGCCAGGCCCGCACCAAGGACTGGAAGGTCCGCGTCGCGGTCCGGCTGATCGAGGACCTGACCGGCCGGTGGGGGATGGACCGGTCGGACATCCTGATCGACGCGCTGACGTTCCCGGTCGCCACCGGGCAGGAGGAGACCCGCCGCGACGGCATCGAGACCATCGAGGCGATCCGGGAGATCGCCGCCCGGTACCCGGGGGTCAACTTCACCCTGGGCATCTCGAACGTCTCGTTCGGGCTGAACCCGGCGGCCCGGCAGGTGCTCAACTCGGTCTTCCTGCACGAGTGCGTGCAGGCGGGGCTGACCTCGGCGATCGTGCACGCCAGCAAGATCCTGCCGATGTCGAAGATCCCCGAGAAGCAGCGCGAGGTCGCCCTGGACCTGGTCTACGACCGGCGCCGGGAGGGCTACGACCCGGTACAGCGGTTCATCGAGCTCTTCGAGGGGGTGGACGCCGCCTCCGCGCGGGCCGGCCGGGCCGAGGAACTGGCCGCGCTGCCGCTGGACGAGCGGCTCAAGCGGCGGATCATCGACGGCGAGCGCAACGGCCTGGAGGCCGACCTCGAGACGGCGATGGCCGAGGGCCGGACGCCGCTGTCGATCATCAACGACATCCTGCTGGACGGCATGAAGGTCGTCGGGGAACTGTTCGGCTCCGGGCAGATGCAGCTGCCGTTCGTGCTCCAGTCCGCTGAGGTGATGAAGACCGCGGTGGCGTACCTGGAGCCGCACATGGAAAAGGCTGACGACGGCGGCAAGGGCCGCATCGTGCTCGCCACCGTCAAGGGCGACGTGCACGACATCGGCAAGAACCTCGTCGATATCATCCTGTCCAACAACGGCTACGAGGTGGTGAACATCGGCATCAAGCAGCCGATCACCGCCATCCTGGACGCAGCTGAGAAGCACAGGGCCGACGCGATCGGCATGTCCGGCCTGCTGGTCAAGAGCACGGTCATCATGAAGGAGAACCTCGCCGAGATGGCCTCGCGCGGGGTCGCGGAGCGTTGGCCGGTCCTGCTCGGCGGGGCGGCGCTGACCCGGTCGTACGTCGAGGACGACCTGCGGTCGACGTTCCCGGGTCAGGTGCACTACGCCCGGGATGCGTTCGAGGGGCTGTCCCTGATGGACCGGGTTATGGCCGCCAAGCGGGGCGGGGCGCCGGTGATCGACGCGGAGCGGGAGGCCGCCCTGGCGGCCCGGCGGGAGCGCCGGGAGCGGCAGCGGGCGATGGTCCGCGAGTCGCTGCCGGAGCTGGACGACACGTCGGTCCGCTCCGACGTGGCCACCGACGTGCAGGTGCCCACCCCGCCGTTCTTCGGCACCCGGGTGGTCAAGGGCGTGCCGCTGGCCGACTACGCGGCGCTGCTGGACGAACGGGCCACCTTCCTCGGGCAGTGGGGGTTGCGCGGCGCCCGGGGTGGCACGGGGCCGTCGTACGAGGAGCTGGTGGAGACCGAGGGCCGGCCGCGGCTGCGCTACTGGCTGGACCGGCTGATCGCCGACCAGGTGCTGGAGGCGGCCGTCGTGTACGGCTACTTCCCGGCCTACTCCGAGGGCAACGACCTGGTGGTGCTGGACGAGAACGGGCACGCCGAGCGGGCCCGGTTCTCCTTCCCTCGGCAGCGGCAGGAGCGCCGGCTCTGCCTGGCCGACTTCTTCCGCCCACGCGGCGAGGAGCTGGACGTGGTGGCGTTGCAGCTGGTCACCGTCGGCCAGCCGATCAGCGAGTACACCGCGAAGCTGTTCGCCCGCAACGAGTACCGCGACTACCTGGAGGTGCACGGGCTGTCGGTGCAGCTCACCGAGGCGCTCGCCGAGTACTGGCACCGGCGGATCCGCACTGAGCTGACCCTGCCCGGCGGCCGTACGGTCGGCGACGACGACCCGGCGGACCTGGCCGGCCTGCTGCGCACCGACTACCGCGGCTGCCGGTACGCGTTCGGCTACCCGGCCTGCCCTGACCTGGAGGACCGGGCGAAGATCGTGGACCTGCTCGGCGCGGAGCGGGTCGGGGTGCAGCTGTCAGAGGAGTTCCAGCTGGTGCCGGAGCAGGCCACCGACGCGATCGTGGTGCACCACCCGGAGGCCAGCTACTTCAACGCGAAGTGACGTGATGGAGCGCTTCCGATCATGGGATGGCACGGAGCTGGCGTACCGGGTTGTCGGGTCCGGGCCCCCGGTGGTCTGCGTACCCGGCGGCCCCGGGCAGGCGGTGGAGTATCTGGGTGAACTGGGCGGGATGAGCAGCAGCCGCACGCTCATCCTGCTCGACAACCGGGGCACCGGCGAATCCGCCGTCCCCGCCGATCCGGCCAGCTACCGGGTTGACCGCCTGGTCGACGACGTCGACGCGCTGCGGCAGCACCTGGGCCTCGACACCATGGACCTGTTCGGGCACTCGGCCAGCGGTGGGATCTGCCTGCTGTACGCCGCCCGGCACCCGGCACGGCTGAGCCGTCTGGTGCTGGTCGCCCCGTCGCTGCGGGTGGTCGGGCTCCGGTCGGACCTCGACGTCGAGAGCGTGCTGGCCCGGCGGGCGCATGAGCCCTGGTACGCCGCAGCGGTGGCCGCGCTGCACGCCGAGCCGACCACCCCGGAAGAGCTTCAGCGGTACCGCTGGCAGGCGGCCCCACTGCTGTATGGAAAGTGGAACGCCGCAGCCCAGGCGCAGGCGGCGGCCGAACCGGGCCAGTTCGCCCAGGCCGCCACCGACGGGTTCTACGGGGGTTTCCAGCCCGACCCGGCGCTGCCCGCGCGCCTGGCGGAGTTCATCGCCCCGACCCTGCTCCTGGCCGGCGAACACGACATCTGGCCGACCGCCGCCGCGGTCCGGCAGCTCGCCGCTCTGCTCGGCAAGGCGGAACTGGTGGAGCAGCCGGCGAGCGGCCACTTCCCCTGGGTCGACGACCCTGCGGCGTTTGCGGCGTCGGTGGAGGGCTTTTTGAAGCGTGACGCCGACCGGACAGGGAGTGGGGCTGGCATGGCGCGCCAACCCGATGACGACGCCCGCTGATAGTGGCCCTGCTGTCCGTGTGCGACCGCCGTGGACAGTCACGGTAACGGAAGCAGGCGCTCCGTCACCGACCGGGAGGCCGGGCTGGCGCTGCGACTGCCCCGCGCCGGCCCGCCCGTTGCGACACGAGGCGTGGAGCTCATGCCTGACGGGGGAGGTGCGCGAGGCTTCTATCGTGGGCGCATGACGGCATGGTGGGTGTTGGTTGGGATCGTGGTGCTGCTCGTGGTGGGCACGTTCGGCTACGTGGGCTGGCGGGACCGCCGCCGACTCAGTTCCCCCGACGACAACGCCGCCGCCGGGCAGGCGCGGGTGGCCCAGGAGCGGCACGAGGCGGAGCGGTACATGACGCAGTCCCACGTCATCCAGCGCGGCAACAACCCGAGCTGAACCGACGCGGGCTGGTGGCCGTAGACCGTGAGGGAATGACGGGCGGGCCGCCGGGGTACTGCTCCGGGCATTCGCCGACGCCGGGAGGACACAGTGACGCGCGTGGGACGGCGGCCCCGGAGGTCGGTGGCCGGGCTGGTGGTGGCGCTGGTCGCGGCCGCCGGCTGCATGGTCGGCGGGGGTGCCGGGCCCGAGGGGCAGCGCCAGCCCGAGCAGCCGGAGCGGTCCGGCTCGCCCGGCGCCGAGCAGACCCGGGCGGACGGCACCACCAGCGTCGAGGAGTTCCAGCAGGACGTCCGCGACGCCCAGAGCATCGCCGAACGGTACTGGGCCGAGCGGTTCCGGGCGTCGGGGCAGCAGTTTCGACCGGTCCGGCGGATCATTCCGTACCAGCGCGACGGCGAGGTGACCTGCGGCGGGCAGGAGATCCCCCGCAACAACGCGGTCTACTGCTCGGCGGGCGACTTCATCGCCTACGACGTCCGGTGGTCGGTGGGCGCCTTCCGGCAGGTCGGCGACGCGTTCGTGTTCTACCTGCTCGGCCACGAGTACGCGCACGCCATCCAGGTCCGGCTCGGCATCCGCTACAGCTTCACCATCCAGCAGGAGTTGCAGGCCGACTGCATGGCCGGGGCGTACCTGGGGGACTCGGTGCGCACGGAGGCCCTGCGGCTCGACGACGGTGACCTGGCGGAGTTCCGCGACGGGCTGCTCGCCGTCGGCGACGATCCCGACCAGCCGTGGTTCGCCGAGGGCGCGCACGGCACCGCCGAACAGCGCACCGAAGCGTTCTTCCGCGGCTACGAGCAGTCCCTCGCCGCTTGTGACCTGGGATGACCGGCGTTCACTGCCCGGGCGCCCTTCAGTCTCGCCCCGGCCCGCAACCCCGCCCGGTCGTCGGACACGTCACCCGGGCGGCACCCGTGCCGGGCCGACGCCGGCCAGGTTGAGAGGATCCCCGGGTAGGCCCACCCGAGGAGGATCCGCTGAGCAGCCACCACCCCGCCGCCGTGCTCTTCGACATGGACGGCACGCTGGTCGACAGTGAGAAGCTGTGGGACGTCGCGCTGTACGAGCTGGCGGCCGAGTACGGCGGCACCCTCTCCGACGCCGCCCGCAAGGCCATGATCGGCACCAGCATGGCCGCGTCGATGCGCATCCTGCACGACGACCTCGGCCAGCCCGACCGTGACCCGCGGGCCAGCGCGGCGTGGATCAACGCCCGGATCCTGGAGCTGTTCCGCAGCGGGTTGCGCTGGCGCCCTGGCGCGCTGGCGCTGCTGCGGGCCGTCCGCACCGCCGGCATCCCGACCGCGCTGGTCACCTCCAGCGGCCGGCCCCTCGTGGAGGTCGCGCTGGACACCCTGGGGCGGGACAGCTTCGACGCGGTGGTCTGCGGCGACGAGGTCGAGGCGGCGAAGCCGCACCCCGAGCCGTACCTGACCGCCGCCCGGCTGCTGGATGTGCCGATCGCCCGCTGCGTGGCGATCGAGGACTCGCCGACCGGGGTGGCCAGCGCGCTCGCCGCCGGCGCCGCGGTGCTGGCCGTACCGGCCGAGGTGCCGGTGCCGGCCACCGCGGGCGTACACCAGGTGGACAGCCTCACCGGCGCGGACCTGGAACTGCTCGCCGCGCTGCTCGGGACGCCAGCGGGGCCGTGACCACGACGTGGGGGCCCGCCGGACGGCGGGCCCCCACGGTCAACCGGCGGATCAGTCGTGGGCGATGGCGCCCAGCACGTTGATCCGGGCGGCCCGGACCGCCGGCAGCACCGCGGCGGCCACGCCGACGAACGCGGCCAGGCCGAGCACGATCCCCATCTGGTCCCAGGGCAGCACCAGGTCGGTGATCCCCTCGTCCTTCAGGGCCTCCACCACCGCGGCGCCGAGCCCGGTGCCCACCGCCATGCCGAGCAGCGCGCCGAAGACCGAGATCACCACCGCCTCGACGGTGATCATCCGCATGGTCTGCGCCCGGCGCAGCCCGATGGCCCGCAGCAGCCCCAGCTCGCGGGTGCGCTCCAGCACCGACAGCGCCAGGGTGTTGATGATGCCAAGCACGGCGATCACGATGGCCAGCGCCAGCAGGATCTGGATCATCGTGAGCAGCCCGTCGAGCTGGCTGGTCTGCTGCTCGATGAACGCGTCCCGGTCGGCTACCGACACCTCGGGGGAGTCCGCGAGCAGCGCCTCGACCCGCGGCTGCACGTCGGCGACCGGGGTACCGGGGGCCAGTTGGATGAAGCCCTGGATCGGCTGCGGGATGGCGAAACCCGCCGCCGCCTCGGCCGGCAGCACCACCGGGTTGGTCAGCTGCGAGCTGGCGTAGATGCCGCTGACGGTGTAGGTGCGCTCCTCGCCCCGGGACAGCTGCACCGGCACCGCCGAGCCGACGGTCAGCCCCCGCGCCTGCGCGGTGTCCGAACTGACCAGCATCTGGTCCGGCGCGAGCCGGTCGATGTCGCCGGCGGTCACCTCGGCGCCGTAGATCTGCCGCAGCGCGGCGACGTTGCTCGACGCCGACACCCAGGTGCGTTCGCCGGCGACGGTGGCCATGTCGCCGTACTGGCCGTCGACCAGGCGCACGCCGGGGATCGCCGCCGCCTTTTCCAGCACCGCCGGGTCGAAGCTCGGCGGCCGGGGACCGCTCTGCGCCCCGGAGATCACCAACTCGGCCTTGATGGTGTCCTGGGCCAGCTTGCCGATGCTGCCCTTGGCCGAGTCCAGGATCACCGTCACGCCGGTGACCAGGGCGATGCCGACCATCAGCGCGGCGGCCGTGATGGCGGTGCGGCGCGGGTTGCGGCCGGAGTTGAGCCGGCCCAGCTTCCCCGGCACCGACCAGGCGAAGATCCCGCCGAGCAAACTCACCACCGGGCGGCTGATCAGCGGGGTCAGCAGGGCCACGCCGATGAACGCGAAGAGCACGCCGCCCAGGATGGTCGCCAGGGTGTTGCCGCCGGCGTTGCCGCTGAGACCCACGAAGAGCAGCGCGCCGCCCACCGCGGTGACCACCGCCCCGGCCACGGTGACCTTGGTCAGCGGCCGGTCCGGGGTGGCCACGTCCTGCATCGCGGCGATCGGCGGGATGCGGGACGCCCGCAGCGCCGGCAGCAGCGCCGCCACGACGGTGATCACCAGGCCGACGGCGAACGCACCGATCACCGCCGCCGCCGGCACCCCGACCCCGGCCAGGGTGAGCCCGCCGGCGAACTTGCCGAACAGGTACGCCAGCAGCGCGCCGACGCCGACGCCCGCGGCGAGGCCGAGCACCGAGGCGATCAGGCCCACCGCGATCGCCTCCAGCACCACCGAGCCGATGATCTGCCGGCCGCTGGCGCCGATAGCCCGCATCAGCGCCAGTTCCCGGGTGCGCTGCGCGACGATGATGGAGAAGGTGTTGAGGATCAGGAAGGTGCCGACCAGCAGCGCCACCGCGGCGAAGCCGAGCAGGACCCGGTTGAAGAAGTTCAGCCCCTCCTTCAGGCTGGCCGCCTGGTCGGCGGCGACCTGCTCGCCGGTCTTGACCTCGTAGTCCGCGCCGAGGACGGCGGCCACGTCGTCGCGCAGCGACTCCGGGCTGACGCCGTCGACGGCGGTGACGGTGATGCTGCTGAACGTGCCGGGCTCGCCGAGCATCAGCCGCTGCGCCACCGGCGTGGTGAACATGACCTCGTTGACGCCGCCGATCGAGTCCCGGTCGCCGCTGTAGCCGAACACCCCGACCAGGGTGAACTCCCGCTTCGGCTCCAGGGTCAGGACCCCGACCCGGTCACCGACCCGCACCTTGGCCGCCTGCGCCAGCGCCGCGTTGACCACGATCTCGTCGTCGGCCTGCGGCGCGCGGCCCTCACGCAGCCGCAGCAGGTCGCTCTCGCCGGTCCAGTTCTCGCCGAGTTGCGGCGGCCCGAACGAGGTGACCACCTTGCCGTTGCTGCCGATCAGGCGGGCACCGTCGGCGGCGACCACGCCGACCGCGTCGGCCACCCCCGGCACCTGCTTCACCCGCTCGACGGTGGCCGCCGGCAGCGGTGAGGCGACCTGCTCGCCCTCCAACTCGCCGAGTTCCACCTTCGGCTTCGCCGCGACGTTGACGTCGACCTCGGCGAACCCGTCGGCGAAGACCGCGTCGAACGAGCGGCCGAGCGTGTCGGTGAGCACGAACGCGCCGGAGACGAACATGACGCCGAGCACCACCGCCAGCCCGGACAGGATCAGGCGGACCTTGCGGGCCAGCAGGCTCTTCAGTGTCGCCCGGAACATCAGTTGCCCACCTCGGCGGGGGTGTCCAGCTTCTTCATCGTGTCCAGCACCGTGTCGGCGGTCGGCTCGATCAGCTCCGAGACGATCTGCCCGTCGGCGAGGAACACCACCCGGTCGGCGTACGCGGCGGCGGTCGGGTCGTGGGTCACCATGACGATGGTCTGCCCGTGCTCCCGCACCGAGTTACGCAGGAAGTTGAGCACCTCCGCGCCGGAGCGGGAGTCCAGGTTGCCGGTCGGCTCGTCGGCGAAGACCACCTCAGGGCGGGAGACCAGCGCCCGGGCGCAGGCCACCCGCTGCTGCTGCCCGCCGGAGAGCTGCGCCGGCCGGTGACCCAGCCGGTCACGCAGCCCGACCGTGGCGATCACCGTGTCGTACCAGGCCGGGTCCGGCTTGCGCCCGGCGATCGACAGCGGCAGCAGGATGTTCTCCTTGGCGGTCAGCGTCGGCAGCAGGTTGAACTGCTGGAAGATGAAACCGACCTTGTCCCGCCGCAGCTTCGTCAACCCGGCGTCGCCCAGCCCGGTGACCGTGGTGTCGCCGATCGACACCGTCCCTCGGGTGACCGAGTCCAGCCCGGCCAGGCAGTGCATCAGCGTCGACTTGCCCGAGCCGGACGGGCCCATGATCGCCGTGAACCGGCCTCGCTCGAACTCCGCGCTGACCCCCCGCAGCGCGATGACCTGCGCCTCGCCGCTGCCGTACACCTTCCACACGTCGCTCGCCCGGGCTGCGGCCTGCGCCTGCCGGCCTACCGTCGCGGTCACGTCATCTCCCTCTTCCGTCTGTCCGAATTCCGCACCGCCCCCGCGGTCGGTACGGCAGTCCCATCATCTGCGCTCCCCGGCCCCGATCCGTCCGACTCGGGGCGGAGCCGAGGCGGATTTCGGGCTGCGGGTGCCCCCCATCGCGTGCTCAGGGTTGCCCCTGACCCAATGCCTGGTGGAGCAGGTTGCCGCATGGCCGGGACCGATCCTGCACAGTGACGCCGCGTGAGGGTCAACCCCGCCGCGCCGTCTCCGGTCACGGTAGGTGATCACGGCAAGGCCGCCGTCGCACCTGGCTCTTATACACATCT
>NZ_POUB01000145.1 GCF_003236335.1 Micromonospora deserti | reverse complement strand
GGCGTGGTCGACGGGCTCGGCGATGCCGACGGGGTCGGGGCGGTGACCGTCGGGGTCGGGGTGCCGGCGAGTGGCGGCACCGGGCCGCGCTGCGGGGAGAGCGCCAACTGGGCGCCGGTGGCCGCCCCACCGACCAGCAGCGCCGCCGCGAGCGCGGTCCCGGCCACCCGGACCCGGGCCCGTCGGTCGGCGCGCCGACGGAGCATCTCGGGCACGACCAGGCGGCGAGCGTCGGCCTCCTCGGCCAGGGACCGGTAGAGACCGGACAGTTCACGCGACATCGTTGGCCTCCAGCTCCGCGGTGGAGAGGTCGGGCAGCAACGCGGCCAGCCGCGCCCGGCCCCGGGACAGCGAGGACTTCACGGTGCCGGCGGGCACCCCGGTCTCCCGGGCGATGTCCTCCACCGACATGTCGAAGAGGTAGCGCAGGGCGAGGGCCTGCCGCTGGGCGGCCGGCAGCTGGCGCAGCGCGCCGACCAGCAGCACACCGTCCTCGCTGGGCGGGGGCACGTCGTCGGGTGGCCCGGTACGGCTGAGCACCGCGCGCCAGCCGTGCAGCCGGCGCCACCGGTCGGTGGCCAGCCGGACGACCACCAGCCGCAGCCAGGCCTCCGGCGCGGGGTGGCCGGCCAGCCTCCCCCACTGCCGCCAGGCCCGGGCGAACGCCTCCTGCACCAGGTCCTGCGCCTCGGTGTAGTCGCCGGCGACGGCGTAGCCGTACCGGAGCATCCGCCGAGAGGTGCTCCGGTAGAACTCGTCGAAACTTGCCGCGTCCCTCATGTCCCGACCACGCATCCCGGATCGCTTCCGCATTTGCAGAACAGGACGGACCAGGGACCCCGCCGGTTGCGGCCCGGTCGGGAAGACGACAGCGCCCCCGGCGCCGGGACCGGGACGGTCCGTGGGCCGGGGGCGCTGTCGCGCTGTCGCCTGGGTCAGCCGCCCGGTGCCGGCGTGGCGCTGCCGGCGGGGGCCGGCGACGCCGCCGGGCTGCCGCCCGGGGTGGCCGCGGGCGACGGCGCCGCCGCCTGCTGGGCCTGCTGGAACGCGGTCAGCGCCTCGTCCAGCGCCTTGAGCGCGCGGCCGTACCGCTCGAAGTCGCCGGACGCCTGCGCGGCCCGGACCTCGGTGATCGCGGCCTGCACCCGGTTGGCGGCGGCGGCGAGCTCGCCGGTCAGCGCCGGCGGGTCGGCCGGCGTCCCGGTCGGTGGCGGGGTGCCGTCGGTCGGCGGCGGCGCGCCCGGGGTGGCCGCCCGCTTGCCCTGCTCGACGAGCTGCTTGATGCCGTCGGTCAGGCTGTCGGCCAGCACCACGAACGAGCCGCCGTCGCCGTACGACAGGAGCACCTTCTGCAGCAGCGGGTACGCGTCCTGCTGGTTGCTCTTCACGTAGACCGGCTCCACGTAGAGCATCCCGTCGCCGAACGGCAGGGAGAGCAGGTTGCCGTACTGCACCTGCGCCTGGTTGGAGGAGAGCAGGTTCAGCTGCTGCCGAATGTTGGCGTTGTTGGTCATCTGCTGGTGCACCTGCACCGGGCCGGAGATCCGGGTCTGGTCCGGCAGCTCCAGCACCGCCAGTTGCGGCTGCCCGTCCACGTACGACCCGGAGATCAGCGCGGCCAGGTTCTGCCGGCCGTTCGGGGTAACCGCCGCGGTCAGCTGGAAGCGCGGCGACTCCTGGCCCGGGAACTGGGTGAACAGGTAGTACGGCGGCTGCTTCTGCCCGCTGTCCGGGGCGTCCGGCACGTTCGGCACCTGCCAGAAGTCCTGACCGGAGTAGAAGTCGCCGGGGCTGGTCACGTGGAACCGGGTCAGCAGGTTGCGCTGCACCTTGAACAGGTCGGCCGGATACCGGAAATGCGCGACCAGCTCGGCCGGGATCTCCTCCTTCGGCAGCACCAGGTCACCGCCGAACGCCTTGTTCCAGGCCTTGAGCACCGGGTCGGTCTCGTCGAACTCGTAGAGCCGCACCGTGCCGTCGTACGCGTCGACGGTGGCCTTGACCGAGTTGCGGATGTAGTTGACGTTCTCCCGGGCCAGCTGGAAGGTGCCCCGGCCGGTGAGCTCGTCGGTCGTCTCCTGCTGGAGGTTCACCCGCTCGGCGTACGGGTAGGTCGCGGCGGTGGTGTAGCCGTCGATGATCCACTGCACCCGGCCGCCGATCACCGCCGGGTACGGGTCGCCGTCCACGGTGAGGAACGGGGCGACCTTCTCCACCCGCTCGCGCGGGTTGCGCACGTAGAGCAGCTTGGAGTTCTCGTTGACCGCCTCGGAGAGCAGGAAGTTCGACTCCTGCTCCTTGATGGCGTAGAGCAGCCGGCGGGTGAAGGAGCCGATCTCGACGCCGCCCTCGCCGGTGTAGGTGTAGTACGACTCCGGGCCGTTGTCGCCGCCCTCGCCGACCGGCCGGTCGAACTCGGACGGGTTGGCGTCCGGGTCGGCCTCGCCGACGATCGCGTAGTCGCCGGTCTCCATCCGCTCGCCGTAGTAGATCCGCGGCTGGGTGGCCGGGATCTGCTCGGTCTGCGCGGCGCACGCCTCCTGCGACTTCTCGCCGAGGAAACCGGAGACGAAGAACGGCTGCCCGCCGCAGACCACCTGGTTGGCCGGCGCGGCCACCAGGCCGTAGCCGTGGGTGTAGACGGTGTGCCGGTTGATCCAGTTGTTCTGCTGCGCGGTCAGCTCGTTGTAGTTGATCTCCCGGACGCCGACCACGTAGTCCTGGGTCTTGCCGTTCACCCCGTACCGGTCGATGTCGAGCTTCGGCCCGAAGTCGTAGAAGCCGCGGACCTGCTGGAGCTGGGTGTACGTCTCGCTGACCAGTTGCGGGTCGAGCAGCCGGGCGTTCGGCACCACGGCCGTGTCGGTGGCCAGGCTCGCCGGCGGGGTCAGATTGTTCGCCGCGTACGCCGATGTCTTGGTGGCCGTGAGCCCGAACGCCGCCCGGGTGGCGTCGATGCTGCGCTGGATGTACGGCGCCTCCTTGTCCCGGGCGCTCGGCTTCACCTCGAAGGTCTGCACCGCCCAGGGGTAGATGCCGCCGATCGCGACGGCGGAGACACCGAGCAGGGCCAGCGAGATGCCCGGCCAGACCAGGTTCCGCATCCAGGCGTTGGAGAACACGATGATCGCGATCGCCACCACGATGGAGATGTAGGCGAGGATCTCCTTTGCCGGCAGCAGCGCGTTGACGTCGGCGTAGCCGGCGCCGTAGACGTTGGCCCCGTCGTTGTACTCCAGCAGCATCGCCCGCCGGTCGAGCACGTACGCGACGGCCTTCAGCAGGACGAAGACGGCGACCAGCGTGCTCAGGTGCGCCCGGGCGGCGTTGGTCATCCGGTCGCCGACGCCCTGGAGCCGGACGCCGCCGAAGATGTAGTGCACGGCGAGCGCCCCGATCACCGCCAGCACCACCGCGGTGAAGCCGATCCCGAGCAGGTAACGCCAGAACGGCAGCTGGAAGACGTAGAAGCCGACGTCCACCCCGAACTCCGGGTCCTTGACGCCGAAGTCGCCGCCGTTGCGGAAGAGCAACCACTGGTTCCACCGGCTCTGCGCCGACAGCCCGGCGAAGAGGCCGACCACGCCGGCGGCCAGCGCGATCCAGGTGCCGAGCCGGGGGCTCAGCAGCATCCGGTACCGCTCCAGGGTGGCCTGCTCCGGCGAGTGCGGCCGCATCCGGGGCCGCAGCCGGTGGGCCAGCCAGAGGTTGCCGCCGACGATCACCGCCATGCCCAGCCCGACGGCGAAGAAGAGCAGCAGCCGGGTGGCCAGCACCCCGGTGAAGACCTGGGTGTAGCGGACCTCGTCGAACCACAGCCAGTCCGTCCACGCCTGGACACCCCACCCGAGCAGGGTGAAGAGCACGAACACCCCGACCAGCACGCCGATCGTGACGCGTCCGCGTCGGCTCATCCTCGGCAGGGGGCTGCTGCTACGCATGACCACTGTTGGCTCCGCACGCTCGATGTGATCGGCTCCGACCAGGCACCAAGAGTACGGGGTATTCCTGAACGTGTCGGTCCACGGTCAGGCCGAGGTCGTGTGCGGATGCCCGCGGGCGGGTCGGCGGCGCTACCCGGGCCGGCTGGCCGGTGCCGGCGGGCCGCTGGTCGGGGCCGGTCAGCGACGGCCGCCCGGGGCGACGGCCCGGCCTGGTCAGCACCGGTCCGGCTGCCCGCCGGCCCGCAGGGTCTCCAGCGCGGCCAGCGCCTCGTCCAGCGAGGCGACCTTCAGCAGCGGCAGGCCGGGCTGCGGGTTCCGCGCCGCCTCCGCGCAGTTCTCCGCCGGCACTAGGAACGCCGTCGCGCCGGCCTGCTTCGCGCCGACCAGCTTCTGCGGGATCCCCCCGATCGGGCCGACCCGGCCCTCGTCGTCGATGGTGCCGGTGCCGGCGATGATCCGCCCGCCGGTCAGGTCCTCCGGGCGCAGCTTGTCCACGATGCCGAGGGCGAACATCAGACCAGCGCTCGGCCCGCCGATGTCCTCCAGGTCGATGGAGAGGGTGAACGGGTGCGGCTGCTGCTGCTCGATATCGATCCCGATGCGGGCCCGGCCGTCCTGCTCGCGGCTGGTGACCTTCGCGGTGGCCGCCGCGCCGTCGCGGGTGAAGCCGATCTCCAACGTGCTGCCGGCCGGCTTGGCCTGGATCAGCTCGGTGAGTCGGCCGGCCACCGGCACCGGCTGGCCGTCGACCGAGGTCACCACGTCGCCCGGCCGGAGCACGCCGGCCGACGGCCCGTCGGCCGCCACCGTCTTCACCACCACCTGCACCGGGTAGCCCAGCTCGCGCAGCGCCGCGGTCTCCGCGCTGGTCTGCGACACCTCGAAGTCCTCGGCGTTGCGCTTCTCGACCTCTTCCTGGGACTCCCCCGGCGGGTAGACCAGCTCGCGCGGCACCACCGCCTCGTCGTCGGCGAACCAGCCCTGGATCGCCGAGCGCAGCTTGACCGTGGGCTGCACCCCCACCGTGGTCAGCCGCAGCTGCCCCTGCGAGGTGGACGTCTCCCGGCCGGTCACCTGGATGACGTCCTTGCCGTCCTCCTTGCCGAGGGTGTCGACGGTCGGCCCGGGACCGAGCACCACGTACGGGATGGGCGCGCCGAGCACGCCGATGCTGAGCAGAGTGGTGAGCAGAGCACCGAGCAGGACGGTCACGCCGCGACGTCTCATGCGGCAGAGCGTACCGACCGGGGTGGCGGTGGCCGGTGGACGAACCGGGACTTCGCCCTCAGCGCAACGGCGGCGGCGGCGCCCCGGGGCGCGGCGCGCGTACCGTAGACGTCGTGCCTGATATTCCGTTCGGTTTCGCGCTCCCGGGTGGGCAACCACCAGACCCCAACGATCCCGCGCAGATGCAGCAGTTCATGTCGCAGTTGCAGCATCTGCTCTCCACGTCGGGTAGCGGGCCGGTCAACTGGGACCTGGCCCGGCAGGTGGCCGCGAGCCAGCTCGCCGCCGCAGGCGACCCGGCGGTCTCGCCGTACGAGCGCAACGCGGTGGAGGAGGCGCTGCGGCTCGCCGACCTCTGGCTGGAGCCCGCCTCCGCGCTGCCCTCGGGCATCCAGACCTCGGTGGCCTGGAACCGCAACGAGTGGATCTTCAAGACGCTGGACGTCTGGCGCAAGCTCTGCGACCCGGTGGCCAGCCGGATGGTCGGCGCGATGGGTGACCTGGTGCCGCCGGAGGCCCGGGCCCAGCTGGGGCCGATGCAGTCGATGGTCGCCACCCTCGGCGGCGCGCTCTTCGGCGGCCAGCTCGGCCAGGCGCTCGGCTCGCTCGCCGCGGAGGTGCTCTCCGCCGGCGACATCGGGCTGCCGCTCGGCCCGGCCGGCACGGCCGCGCTGATCCCGGCCAACATCCGGGCGTACGGCGAGGGCCTGGAGCTGCCCGAGGACGAGGTCCGGCTCTACGTGGCCCTGCGCGAGGCCGCCCACCAGCGGCTCTTCCAGCATGTGCCGTGGCTGCGCGGGCACGTGCTCAGCGCGGTGGAGATGTACGCCGCCGGGATCCGGGTCAACCGGGAGGCGATCGAGGAGGCGATGGGCCGGGTCGACCCCAGCGACCCGGAGTCGATGCAGGCGATCGCGCTGGAGGGCATCTTCACTCCCGAGGACAGCCCGGCCCAGAAAGCCTCGCTGGCCCGGCTGGAGACCGCGCTGGCCCTGGTGGAGGGCTGGGTGTGCCACGTGGTGGACAGCGCGGCCGGCGGCCGGCTGCCCAACGTGGTACGCCTCGGCGAGGGGTTCCGGCGTCGCCGGGCCGCCGGCGGTCCGGCCGAGCAGACCTTCGCCGCCCTGGTCGGGCTGGAGCTGCGCCCGCGCCGGCTGCGCGAGGCGGCGGCGCTCTGGGCGGCGCTCACCGAGCACCGCGGGATCGGCGGCCGGGATGCCCTGTGGGGCCACCCCGACCTGCTCCCGTCGGACGACGACTTCGCCGATCCGGTGGCCTTCGCCCGCTCCCAGCTCGACCTCAGTGAGCTGGAGAACTTCGACTTCAGCGCGCCGGGTGGTCCGGAGGAGAAGGCCCCGGGCGAGCCGGAGCGGCGCCCGGACGACACCGACGGCGGAGACGCCCGCCGCTGATCAGCCGGGACGGCCGGCCCCGGAGAGCAGGGCACGGGTGGTTTCCCAGCCCTCCACGGCCGGATCGAGGAAGGCCAGGTCGGCGGGGCCGCGCAGCCGGTGCCACGCGGGTGTCACCGCGAGGTCGCCGGGGCGCGGCGCCGCGGCACGCACCGTCGCGGGCAACCCGCTGTCCAGCTCCAACGCCGGCAACCACCCCGGTACGGGCAGCCGGGCCGCCACGCCGAGCAGACCGGGACCGGCCCCCTCGGCCGGGGCCACCGCCACCGGCCGGCTGCTGAGCGGCCGGAGCAGCTTGCCGATGGTCAGCCCCGGCACGTCCGGGGCGTCCCCGGCGACCACGGCGGCCTGGTCGTACCCGACACCGGTCGGCGAGTCGTGGTCGTTTCCGCCGGAGCGCTCGTGGCCCTCGCCGTCGCCGGCGGGCCGGCCGGGTCGGTGGAGGGCGGCGAAGACGGCGTTGACCGTCGGCTCGGGCACCTCGTGGACGGCCATGCCGGGCCAGACCACGGCGTCGGCCAGCCACCGGTCGGCCGGGGTCACGGCGACCGCGGTCTCCACCTCGTTGAGCGTGGCGAGCAGGTCGACCACGTCCTCGGCGAGGGCCGTCCGCCAGTCCACCGGGTCGATGCCCGGTGGCGCCCAGACGACCGGCCCGAGCAACGCCACCACCACACGTCGTGCCACGCCCCGACCCTACGCGCGTACGGCCAGGCCGACGACTATGATCGACTCCGCCTCGGCGAGATGGGGGCATCGCGCCTGCACGGCTCCGCCACATCGCCGACCCCGGAGTCGATCACACGGTGCGTAACCGGACGGGCGGGGCAGCGTGGACAGGGGCGGCAGCGCCGGACGGGCGGTGGTCAGTCGGTCAGGGGCGTGCCCGCGGCCGCGGCGACACCCTCGAGGTAGCCCCGCGCCCGCTCGGTCTTCGGGTACCGGCCCACGAGTTCCCAGAACCGGGCGTTGTGGCTGGGCACGATGAGGTGCGCCAACTCGTGCAGGAGCACGTAGTCGATCACCCAGTCGGGCATGTCCTGGATGCGGTGCGAGATGCGGATGGTCCGGTCCGCCGGGGTGCAGGACCCCCACCGGCCGTTCTGGTTGGTCACCCACCGGACGCTGGCCGGAACCGCCTCCGTGCCGTGCTCGGCCAGGTAGAGCCTGATCAGCCGGGTGGCCCGGACGAGCAGTTCCTCGTCAGAGCGGGCGAGCCGCCCCTCCCGGGCGGCGAGCCGGGCGAGCATCCGGTCGACCCACTCGCTCTCCTCGGCTCGGGAGAACTGGTCCGGAATGAGGACGACGACCCGCTCACCGTCGCGGTACGCGGACACCGTGCGTCGCCGGCGCTGGCTGCGCCGTACCTCGACGACCGGCTTTCGTACCCCTGCCATCGGGGCCGCTCAGCCTCGGTTTCCTGTCACGAGGGAAAGCTAATGCGTACTGACCAGGGGTCCGCAAGGGTCAACCCCTCGACACGCGCCCAGAAAATGGGGATTGGTAGCCAGGAGTCCCGAAAATTTCTTTGCCGGACCGTCGCGGAGCGTCGCCGTCACGCTTCGTGGCGGCCGTCGGAGCGTCGTAACCCGTGCCCGCCTCCACGGTAGGTGATCATTCCGGCCATCGCCGATCGGGGGTACCTGTCGGGGCGTCTGAGGGGTTTGGTCGGCGTGTCCCCGCCAAAGTGACTTATCAGACCTAATTCGCCGTGCACACTCTCGACGTCGACTTGCTCACAGTGGCGATGCACAGCTGACATGGAACCGCCCAGACCTGGGTAGGGTCCGCGGACCAGCGGTCACGAAGGTGACCGCGGAGAAAGACCCAGCGCCGGTGCCCCGCGTGGCCCGCCGCCGGGAAACCCGCCGGAACGGCATCGGCCGGCGGACGAGACGAGGAGGGCACCGTGGCCGACCAGGCCCAGACGTACAACGGTTACTGCGTCAAGTGCAAGGAGAAGCGGGACTTCGAGGGGCGCATCGAGGTCTCGAAGACCGGGATGAACATGGCCAAGGGCAAGTGTCCGGTGTGCGGCACAACAGTGAACCGCATCCTGGGCAAGGCGAAGGTCTGACCCGTACGGCTTTCGTCGGGAGGGGTGGCCGGCGGCCACCCCTCCCGACGTCCCGGCCGGGTATGGCACTGTCGGCTCCCCGACTCAGTTACCCGCCGGTTGTGGATATCTCGCCATTTCCTGTGGACAACCCTGGACAGGGCACCGCACACCTGTGGACAACGATCGACGGACAGCAGGGATTCGGTCACTGTTCGTCGTCATGAATCGTGCCACCCTTCCCCGGCCGACACTGCTGCCCGGCCTCACCCGACTCTGGCGGGACCGCCACACCCTGCAACTCGGGGTCGAACCGGGCCGGGCCGTCCTGCTGGAGGTCGCCAACCCCCGCTCGGCCCGGCTGCTCGACCTGCTCGACGGCACCCGCAGCGAACGGCGCATCCTGGAGCACGCCGCCCGCACCGACGTCGCCCCCGACGAGGCCCGTACGCTGCTCGACGCCCTGCGGGGCGCGGGCCTGGTGGTTCCCGCACACACCCTGCTGCCCAGGGACCTGGCCGGGCCGACCCGGGCCCGGCTGGCCGCCGAAGCCGGGGCGCTCGCGCTGGCCGCGGCCCGGCTGCCCGGCACCCCGGCCCAGGTGCTGCGCCGCCGGCTCGCCGCCCGGGTGGTGGTCACCGGCGCCGGTCGCCCCGGCGCCCCGGTGACCCTCGCTCTGGCCCAGGCCGGCGTCGGGCACGTGCACCCCGACCTGGCCGGTCCGGTCCGCCCGGCGGACCTGATCGGCACGGGGATCCCGGCCACCGCCCTCGGCCGCCCGCTCGCCGAGGCGGTACGCGACGCGCTGGGCGCCGCGGCCCCCGGCACCGGCACCGGCCCGCTCCGGCGAGGTCGGGCCGACCTGGTGATCCAGCTCGGCACGGACCGCCCGGCCGCCCTGCTCGCGGCCGGTCACGCCCAGCGTCGCCAGGCGCACCTGCTGGTCGGCCTCCGGGAGGGCGTGCCGGTGGTCGGGCCGCTGGTCCGTCCGCCCGTCGGGCCGTGCCTGAACTGCCTCGACCTGCACCGCACCGACCGCGACCCGGACTGGCCGGCGCTGGCCGCGCAGCTCGCCGCCGACGCCCCCGAGCAGGCGTGCGCCGCCGCGACGCTGCTCGCCGCCGGGGCGTACGCGGCGGCGGAGGCGCTGACCCAGCTCGACGGGGGCACCCCGGAGACCCTCGGCTGCACGGTGGAGATCGCCGGGGCGGGCCGGTTTCGCCGCCGCGTCTGGTCCCCGCACCCGTCCTGCGGCTGTGCGCGCCGGCGGCATTGACCAGCCGGGCGGCGGGCAGGCGGAGTCGTGAACCGGCGGCCCGCACCGGCGGGCGGCGCGGCCGACCAACCGCCCGAGGAGGCGGTCGCGACCGACGTCCGGGCAGGTGGCGCGCCTGACGACCGACCGGCAGGCGGCGCGACCGCCGACGCCCGGCGGTGGCAGATGACCCGGCCGGCCCGCGGGAAGCCCCGAGGGCCACCCCAGCCCGGCCGCACAGCAGCCGGCGGCCCCTCGCGTCGGTAACAATGACCGGGTGACCGACATCCCGCGCCGGGCCGTGTCCCGGACCGCCAAGCTCGCCGCTCTGCCGCTCGGCTTCGCCGGTCGGACCGTCCTCGGCATGGGTAAGCGCGTCACCGGGCTCGCCTCCGACGTGATCTCCGCGGAGATCCAGCAGCGCACCGCCGAGCAGCTGTTCAGCGTGCTGGGCCAGCTCAAGGGCGGGGCGATGAAGTTCGGGCAGGCGCTGTCGGTCTTCGAAGCGGCCCTGCCGGAGGAGATCGCGGCCCCGTACCGGCAGGCGCTGACCAAGCTTCAGGAGGCCGCGCCGCCGCTGCCGGTGGCGAGCGTGCACAAGGTGCTCACCGAGCAGCTCGGCCCGGACTGGCGGGACCGGTTCGTGGAATTCAACGACATCCCGGCCGCGGCGGCCAGCATCGGGCAGGTGCACCGGGCGGTCTGGCGGGAGCCGGGCTACGGGCCGTCGGGCGCACCGAACACCCGGGACGTGGCTGTCAAGATCCAATATCCGGGCGCGGGTGAGGCCCTCCTCGCCGACCTCAAGCAGCTCTCCCGGCTCGGCGGGATGTTCCGGGCGATCCAGCCGGGGCTGGACGTCAAGCCGCTCCTGGCCGAGCTGCGGGAGCGGATCACCGAGGAACTCGACTACGAGCTGGAGGCCGAGTCGCAGCGCGCGTTCGCCGCCGCGTACGCCGACGATCCGGAGATCTACATTCCCGCGGTGGTCTCGGCGGCGCCCCGGGTGCTGGTCACCGAGTGGGTGGAGGGCATCCCGCTGGCCGACATCATCCGGGAGGGCACCGAGGAACAGCGCGACGAGGCGGGGCGGCTGATGGCCACGCTGCACCTCTCCGCGCCACCGCGGGCCGGGCTGCTGCACGCCGACCCGCACCCGGGCAACTTCCGGCTACTGCCGGACGGCCGGCTCGGCGTGATCGACTTCGGGGCGGTCGCCCGGATGCCGGAGGGGACGCCGGAGCCGATCGGCCGCCTCGCCGGGCTGGCCCTGCGCGGCGAGGCGGACCAGGTGGTGGCTGGGCTACGCGAGGAGGGTTTCCTCAGCGGCGCCGAGTCGATCGACGCCCAGGCGGTGCTGGACTTCATCCGGCCGATGCTGGACCCGGTCGCCGAGGAGGAGTTCCGGTTCACCCGGGCCTGGCTGCGGGCCGAGGCGGCCCGGCTGGCCAGCCCCCGCTCCCCCGCCTACCAGTTGAGCCGCCAACTCAACCTGCCGCCGTCGTACCTGCTCATCCACCGGGTGACGCTCGGGTCGATCGGCGTGCTGTGCCAGCTTGAGGCGAAGGCGCCCTACCGCGCCATCCTGGAACGCTGGCTGCCCGGCTTCGCCCCGGTCACCTGAGCCGGCCCGAGCCGCCGGCGGGACGGAACACACGCCGAGGGGCGGGTGGCCGGAAAACCGGCCACCCGCCCCTCGGCATCGGTGGTTGTCAGAGAACGCCCAGGTCACGCGCCGACTGGTTACGGCCGTTCATCGCGACGGTACGGGCGGATCGGGCTGCCTCAGTGCTCGTGGTGGTACGACCGGCCTGAGGCCGGCGCATTCGGGCCCGGGACAACGCTTCGTGGAGTAGTTGCATCTCGACGGCTCCGTTCGGGACGTGCAGCATGGTGGTCAGCTCTCTCCTCGTCGCCGGTGTGGCACCGGCGGGGATGGTCAGGATCGGGTTCATGTCAGGCCGCCAGCCGGACCGCGTTGCGCGAGCCGGACAGGCCACTGGCCGCCAGCCGCGCCTCGGCCTCGACCCGGAGCGCCTCGTCGCGGGCGAGGTCCTCCTTGCGCGGACGGCCACGGGGCCGCTTGCGCGGGACGACCGCGCCACGCTCGAAGATCTCGCCGCCCCAGACGCCCCACGGCTCGGCCCGCTCCACCGCGCCGGCGAGGCACTCGACGCGCAGCGGGCAGTCTCCGCAGAGCGACTTGGCCAGCTCGAGCTCGGTGGGCGAGTCGGAGAACCACAGGTCGGGGTCGAACTTCCGGCAGGGCAGGTTCGCCTCCACCTCGACGCTCACGTCGAGCGGGGCCAACGCCAGACTCATCGCCCGGTCACCTCTCTCTCACTTCGATCTCGTGGATCGCACTTCCGACGTACTTCGGCGGGACAAAAACTGAGGCCGCGGATCCCGGTGTGCGGGTTCCGCGGCCTCGAGGTGAGCCGGTGGTCTGGTGATCAGACCGGTCTACCTCGAGGTGGAACTCCGCGGACATCCGTGCGCTTCTTGGCGCCATCGATGCCCATGCCCGTGAAGCCATTGGTCTCCTGGTTCCCGTTCGGCGCGGTGGCAAGGATCAGCTCGGCCTCAACCTCAACCCGGTGCACCTGCGGGGCCCACGGTCGCGCAGCCGCGGCGGCAACCCGGACAGCCGACAGCGGAGCGACGGCAGCTGGCAGCGCCGCCGGACGCTCATAGGTGTAGATCTCCATTGGTGCCACCTCCCTGACGTTCACTCGTGCCGACATGACTTCGACCCCCCGTGAGCAGCCGAAATGGCGCCGCTCGCGAGGTGTGTCCTGAGGCTATTCCTCGCCCGGGGGCGAGGGCAAACGAATTTCCGACGAGATTTCGAAAGTTTTCTCCGGGCAGACGTCGTCGACCGCCGCGCCGGCCACCAGCGCCAGCACCGACTCGCCGTAGAGGCCGAGTTTGCGGGGGCCGATCCCGGCGATCGCGATCAGCTCCTCCGGCCGGGTGGGACGGCGCTCGGCCAGCGCCACCAGCGTGGCGTCGGTGAAGACCACGTAGGCCGGGACCCGCTGGCGGTCCGCCACCCGCCGGCGCCACTCGCGCAGCCGCTCGTGCAGCGCTCCGTCCATGTCGGACGGGCAGGTGGGGCAGCGACCGAGCTTGCGGTCCGGTCCGGCGAGCAGGGTGGCGCCGCAGATCCGGCACGAGACGATCTGGGTGCGCCGCCGCTCCGGGCGCCGCCCGGCGCCCGCGCCGGCCCGCTCCGTCCCGCCGGAGCGATCCAGCTGGGGCAGGAACCGGGACGGGCGCCGGGCCCGCCCGCCCGGCGCGCGGGCCGAGGCGTACGACAGCCAGAGCCACTCCCGGGCCCGGGTGATGCCGACGTAGAGCAGCCGGCGCTCCTCCTCGACCTGCTCGGCGGTCTTGGCGTACGTGGTGGGCAGGGTGCCCTCGGAGAGGCCGACCAGGAAGACCGCGTCCCACTCCAGGCCCTTCGCCGAGTGCAGTGAGGCGAGGGTCACCCCGTCGACGGTCGGCACGTGCTGGGCGGCGGCCCGGCGGGCCAGCTCGTCGTTGAAGTCGGACAGGGTGACCGGGCGCTCCACCGCGGCGGCCGGCCCGATCGGCAGCACCTCCGGAGTGGCGGCGTACTCCTCGGCGAGCTGGACCAGCGCGGCGAGCGCCTCCCACCGCTCGCGGGCGGCGCCGCCGGCCGGGGCGGCGTCGGGCGCCCAACCGACCGCCGTGAGCGCCTCCACCACGGCGGCGGGCAGTGGGGTCTCACCCGGGATGGCGCGGGTGGCGGCCCGCAGCGCCACCATGGCCTGGCGCACCTCGGCCCGCTCGAAGAACCGCTCCGCGCCCTGCACCACGTACGGCACCCCCGCCTCGGTCAGCGCCTTCTCGTACGCCTCGGACTGCGCATTGGTCCGGAACAGCACGGCGATCTCCCGCGCCGGGGTGCCGGCGTCGACCAGCGCCCGGCAGCGGGCGGCGACGGCGTTGGCCTCGGCCGGCTCGTCGGTGAAGATCCGCAGCTCCGGTTCCGGCCCCGGCGGGCGCTGCCCGACCAGTTCCAGCCGCAGCCGCGCCTCGGCGCCCCGAGCCTGCGAGATCACCGCGTTGGCCAGCCCGACGATCTGCGGGGTCGAGCGGTAGTCGCGGACCAGCCGGACCACTGTCGCGCCGCGGTGCTGGCGCGGGAAGTCGACCAGGTATGACGAGGTGGCGCCGGTGAACGAGTAGATGGTCTGGCTGGCGTCGCCGACCACGGTCAGGTCGTCCCGGCCGCCCAGCCACGCCTCCAGCAGCCGCTGCTGGAGGGGGTTGACGTCCTGGTACTCGTCGACGACGAAGTGCCGGTACTGGCCGCGTACCTGCTCGGCGACGTCCGGGTGCTCCTCGATCCCCCACACCGCGGCACGCAGCATGTCCTCGAAGTCGATCACACCGTTGGCCCGCTTGAGCCGCTCGTACGCGGCGAAGACATCGGCGACCTTGGCCGGCTCGTGCGGGGTGTCCCGCAACGCTTTCGCCGCCGTCAGGACGTACTCCGCCGGCTCCACCAGCGACGACTTGGCCCACTCGATCTCACCGGCGAGGTCCCGGGCGGCTGCCCGGTCGGCGCGCAGGCCGACCTTGGCGGCGGCGAGGGTGACCAACCGAACCTTGCTGTCCAGCAGTTCGGGCATCGCCCGCCCCGCCAGCAGCCGGGGCGCGAAGTAGCGCACCTGCCGCAGCGCCGCCGCGTGGAACGTCCGGGCCTGCACCCCGGCCACCCCGAGCGCGGCCAGGCGGGCCCGCATCTCGGCGGCGGCCCGGGCGGTGAAGGTGACCGCGAGCACGTGCCGGGCGGAGATATCCCCGGTCAACGCCCGGTGGGCGATCCGGGAGGTGACCGCCCGGGTCTTGCCGGTGCCGGCGCCGGCCAGGATGCAGACCGGGCCGGCTGGGGCGGTCACCGCCGACCGCTGCTCCGGATCCAGCCCGGCAAGCACGCGTGCGGACGCTGAGTGAACCACCACAGCGAGGAATTGTCTCAGCCGTGCGGAGCGTTGCAGCGGTTAGCCTGGGCTTGATCGGCAAGCCGCCGAGCGGACCGTTGGAGGACCGACATGTTGACGATGTATTCC
This sequence comes from Micromonospora deserti, assembly GCF_003236335.1. Taxonomy (GTDB): domain Bacteria; phylum Actinomycetota; class Actinomycetes; order Mycobacteriales; family Micromonosporaceae; genus Micromonospora; species Micromonospora deserti. The sequence goes on along the minus strand of NZ_POUB01000145.1, from coordinate 357 downwards.
ACCTCGTGGTGCGGCTACTGCCACCGGCTGAAGTCGCAGCTCGACCGGGAGGGCATCGGGTACGAGGTGGTCGACATCGAGCAGGACCCGAAAGCGGCGGAGTTCGTGATGAGCGTCAACGGCGGTAACCAGACCGTGCCGACGCTGCGCTTCGCCGACGGCAGTGCTTTGACCAACCCCTCGATCAACCAGGTCAAGCAGCACCTCGCCAAGCTCGCCGCCTGATCTCACCCCCGCCGACGAGCGGCCGTCCCCTCACCCGGGCCGGCCGCTCGTTCGCGTCTCCGCGCCCCACCCCCGGTCGATCATGAAGCTATCGCCCGCGGCGCCGGCGTGTCGTGACCACAACTTCATGAT
>NZ_POUB01000144.1 GCF_003236335.1 Micromonospora deserti | reverse complement strand
GGGCAGGGCGGGCCGGCCGGTGCCGCCACAGCCACCTGACGTCGCGGCCGAACGACTCGACGAGCAGCGCCAGCGCCACCGCCGCCACCACCGCCGCCCACCGTGGGGGCAGCACGCCCCCCGCCGCGACCAGCAGCAGGACGCCCTGCGCCGCCGCCACGACCTTGCGCCAGTAGCGCGCCGGCAGCGGTCGGCGCAGCCAGGGCAGCGCCCAGCCCGCGGCGACGAACGCGTACCGCATCGCACCGATGGCGAACACCCAGCCGCCCACCAGCGGCGCGACATGCAGGCTGAGCACCAGGATGAGGAACGCGTCGACCTCCATGTCGAAGCGCGCCCCGAGCGCGCTGACCGTGCCGGTGCGCCGGGCCACCCACCCGTCGACCGCGTCCAGGGCCAGCGCCACGGCGGTGAGGACGACCAGCAGCTCGACCGGCGTGGCGCGGCCGGCCGCGTCGACGACCAGCGCGGTCACCGCGCCGACCAGCACGGCCCGGGCCAGGGTCACCCGGTCCGCCGGGCCCAGTCCGCCCGCACCCGAGCGGTGCAGTCCCCGGCTCAGCGCGAGGCACACCACCATCCCGTACCCGGCGCCGGTGAGCCACCCGGCCGGGCCGAGGCCGTCCGGTCCGGCGACCGCCGCCAGCAGGAGAATCTGGACGATCAGCCCGATCAGCGGACCCGTTCGAACCGTGGCCACCGTGCCTCCGTGTCTATGATCGACAACTTCTGTCAGGAACTACGGGAAACACGACCGTTCGGTTCGCTCCGGACGCGGTGGGAAGGAGCCGGATGACGCGCGAGGCCCGTGCCTTCTGGCTCCGGGCGCCCGGCGAGGGCGAGATCCGGCCGGCGCCGCTGCCCGCCCCCGGTCCGGACGAGGTGCTGGTCCGCAGCCGCTACTCCGGCATCAGCCGGGGCACCGAGACACTGGTCTTCACCGGCGGCGTCCCGCCCAGCCAGTACGCCGCGATGCGCGCGCCGTTCCAGGAGGGCGACTTTCCCGCCCCGGTCAAGTACGGCTACCTCAACGTCGGCGTCGTCGAGGAGGGCCCGGCGCGCCTGCGCGGGCGGACGGTGTTCTGCCTGCACCCGCACCAGACCGCGTACGTGGTGCCGGCCGACGCCGTGGTGCCGGTACCGGAGGCGGTGCCGGCCGCCCGCGCGGTGCTGGCGGGCACCGTGGAGACCGCGGTGAACGCGCTCTGGGACGCCGCGCCCCTGGTCGGCGACCGGGTCAGCGTGGTCGGCGGTGGGATGGTCGGATGCGCCGTGGCGGCGCTGCTGGCCCGTTTCCCGGGCGTACGGGTCGAGCTGGTCGACGCCAATCCCGCCCGGGCCGCCGTCGCGGCGGCGCTCGGCGCCGGTTTCGCGCCGCCGGAGCGGGCCGCCGGTGGTCGGGATCTGGTGGTGCACGCCAGCGCCACGGCCGCCGGCCTGCAGCGGTCGCTGGAGCTGCTCGCGCCCGAGGGCACGGTCGTGGAGCTGAGCTGGTACGGCGACCGCCCGGTCACGCTCGCGCTGGGCGGGGCGTTCCACTCCGGACGGCTCACCGTGCGCAGCAGCCAGGTGGGCGCGGTGGCGCCGGCCCGACGAGGCAGCCGCAGCTTCACCGACCGGCTGGCCCTGGCCCTGGACCTGCTCGCCGATCCCGCGTTCGACGCGCTGATCACCGGTGAGTCCCGCTTCGCCGACCTGCCCGACGTGCTCGCCCGGCTGGCCGACGGCCGCCTGGCCGCGCTGTGCCACCTCGTCACCTACGACCGGGAGTGAACCGTGTTCAATGTCACCGTCCGCGACCACATGATGGTCGCCCACAGTTTCCGCGGCGAGGTCTTCGGCCCGGCGCAACGCCTGCACGGCGCCACCTTCGTCGTGGACGCCACCTTCCGCCGCGCCGACCTCGACGCCGACGGCGTGGTGGTCGACATCGGCCGGGCCACCGAGCAGCTCAAGGCGGTCCTCGGCGAACTCACCTACCGCAACCTCGACGACGACCCGGCCTTCGCCGGAGTGAACACCACCACCGAGGTGCTCGCTCGGGCGGTCGCCGACCGGCTCGCTGAGCGGGTGCACGCCGGCGAGCTCGGCGCGAACGCCCGGGAGATGGCCGGGATCACCGTCACCCTGCACGAGTCGCACGTCGCCTGGGCCAGCTACGAACGGTCCCTGTAGATGCCCACCGTCCACGTGGTGCTCCCCAACGACATCGACGACCCGGCCACCCCCAGCGGCGGCAACACCTACGACCGCCGGATCTGCCACGGCCTTGCGGCCACCGGCTGGTCGGTACGGGAGCACCCGGTGGCCGGTGGCTGGCCCCACCCGGACGCGGCCGACCGGGCCGCCCTCGCCCGGGTCCTCGACGCGCTGCCCGACGACGCGCTGGTGCTGCTCGACGGGCTGGTCGCCGCGGCCGTGCCGGAGGTGCTGGCGCCCCGGGCGCGGCGACTGCGCCCGGTCGTGCTCGTGCACCTGCCGCTGGAGCACGACGACGAGGGTGCCGCCCTGGCCGCCGCCACCGCCGTCGTCACCACCAGCGGGTGGACCCGCCGGCGGCTGCTCGACCGGTATCCGCTGCCCCCCGACCGGGTGCACGTCGCCCCGCCCGGGGTGGACCCGGCGCCGCCGGTGCCCGGGTCGCCGGCCGGCGGGAACCTGCTCTGCGTCGCGGCGGTCACCCCGCACAAGGGGCACGACGTGCTGGTCCGGGCTCTGGCCACGGTCGCCGACCTGCCCTGGAACTGCGTCTGCGTGGGGGCGCTGACCCGGGCGCCGGAGTTCGTCGGGCGGCTGCGCCGGGAGGTGATTGGGCACGGGCTGACCGACCGGGTGCGCCTGGTCGGCCCGCGTGCCGGCGGTGCGCTCGACGCCGCGTACGCCGCCGCCGACCTGCTCGTGCTGGCCTCGCACGGCGAGACGTACGGGATGGTCGTCACCGAAGCCCTCGCCCGGGGGATCCCGGTGCTGGCGACGGCGGTCGGCGGGCTACCCGAGGCGCTCGGCCGTGCCCCGGACGGCACCCGGCCGGGCCTGCTGGTGCCGCCGGGCGACCCGGCGGCCCTGGCCGACGCGGTGCGAGGCTGGCTCGCCGATCCGGCGCTGCGTCGACGGCTGCGCCGCGCCGCCCACGACCGCCGGGACACGCTGCCCGGTTGGACCGCCACCATCGCCGCCACGGCGACGGTCCTGGAAGGAGCGACGGTATGACGGTGGACCTGTCCACGCACTTCGCGGCCTGGCTGACGCTGCGGGAGCCGGCCGACGCGGCGGCCCGCTGCACCGAGTTCGTGGACCGGGTCCGCCACCGGCTGGCCGGCGCCGGACCGCTCGTCATCCACGACCTCGGCACCGGCACCGGCTCGATGGGCCGGTGGCTGGCCCCGCGCCTGCCCAGGCCACAGCATTGGATCATGTACGACCGCGACGCCGACCTGCTGGCCCGGGCGGCCGCCGGGATGGCGGACGTGGTCGCCGGCGACGGGACGCCGGTCACCGTGGCGACCCGGCAGGCCGACCTGACCCGGCTGACCGCCGCCGACCTCGCCGGCGCCTCGCTGGTGACCGCTTCCGCGCTGCTGGACATGCTGACCGCCGACGAGGTGGAGCGGCTGGCCGCGGTGTGTGCCGGGGCGCGCTGCCCGACGCTGCTCGCCATCTCCGTGGTCGGCCGGGTGGTGCTCACCCCGGCCGATCCGCTGGACGCGGAGATCGCCGCGGCCTTCAACGCCCACCAGCGCCGCGGTGTCGGCGGCCGCACCCTGCTCGGGCCGGACGCCGTCGACGCCTGCGCCGCAGCGTTCGCCCGGCACGGGGTGGACGTCGCCGTCCGGCCCAGCCCGTGGCGGCTCGGCCCCGACCAGGCCGCGCTGGCCGGCGAGTGGCTCGCCGGCTGGCTCGACGCGGCCTGCGAGCAGCGACCCGAGCTGGCTGGCCGGGCCGCCGCGTACGCCCGCCGCCGCCGCGCCGAGGCCGCCGCCGGCCGGCTCGGTGTCCTGGTCGACCACCGGGATCTGCTCGCCGGCGGGTGAACCCGCGGGCGCCGCCGTACGTGCCTACCGGAGGAAGATCGTCGAGGGAGGGCCCGGGTGGTGGAGGAAGCGACCGGCGCCGCGACCACGCGGCCGGCGGGGACGTTCTGGGCCTGGGCCCGCGCGTTGGGTGGCCTGGGCGTGCTCGCCGCCCTGCTGTGCTGGCTGGGCGCCGGCCCGTTCCTGGACGGGCTGCGCCTGATCGACGGCCGGGCCCTCGCCGCCGCGGTGGGCATCGGCGTACTCACCACGGTCTGCTGCGCCTGGCGGTGGAGCCTGGTCGCCGGTGGGCTCGGCGTCCGGCTGCCGCTGCGCACCGCGGTGGCACACTGCTACCGCGCGGTGTTCCTGAACGCCACGCTACCCGGCGGCGTGCTCGGCGACGTGCACCGCGCGGTGCGCCACGGGCGCGACACGGGTGACGTCGGCCGCGGCATCCGGGCCGTGGTCTGGGAACGGGCCGCCGGCCAGGTGGTGCTGGCCGCCGTCGCGCTGGTGGTGCTGGCGGCGTTCCCGTCCCCGGTGCGGCCGTTCCTGCCGGCGGCAACCGCGCTGCTGGTCGGGGGCGGGCTGGGCGCGGTCCTGCTGGCCCGGGCATTGCCGACCGCCGGGGCGTCCCGGTGGGCGCGGTTGGTGCGTACCGCCGTCGTCGACCTCCGCGCCGGGCTGCTGGCCGGAAGAACCTGGCTGGGCGTCGTCGTTGCGTCTACCGTGGCGGTGGTGGGTCATGTGGCGACGTTCCTGGTGGCGGCGCGTACCGCCGGGTCCACCGCACCGCTGTCCCTGCTGGTGCCACTGACCCTGCTGGCGCTGCTGGCCATGGGGGTGCCGGCGAACGTCGCCGGCTTCGGGCCGCGGGAGGGCGTGGCCGCGTGGGCGTTCGGCGCCGCCGGCCTGAGCGCCGGCGAGGGCGTGGCCACCGCGATGGTGTACGGCGCTCTGGTGCTCGTCGCGAGTCTTCCCGGCGCCGCCGTCCTGCTGGTCCGTCGTGTCCGCGTGCCCGCCGGCACCGTCTGACGAGGAGTCCGATGTCCGTTGCACTGCCCGCCGCCACGGTCCGCACCCAGGTCACGGTGCCGCTGCGGTTCCCCGACGGATACGCCACCACCGCGCGGGTGTTCACCTTCGACGGTCTGGCCGACGGGCGGGAGCACCTCGCGTTCGGCCTCGGTGACCGGTCTGCTCCGCGGGACCGGGACGCGGCCCGCCAGGCGGCGCCGCTGGTGCGCCCGCACAGCGAGTGCCTCACCGGGGACGTGTTCGGCAGCCAGCGCTGCGACTGCGGCCCGCAGCTGCGCGAGGCGGTCGAACGCATCACCGACCGCGGCGGGTTCCTGCTCTACCTGCGCCAGGAGGGGCGCGGCATCGGCCTGTACGCCAAGCTCGAGGCGTACGCGCTGCAGGACGCCGGCCTGGACACCTACGAGGCGAACCTGGCGCTGGGCCACCGGCCCGACGAGCGGGACTACGGCGTCGCCGCGCAGATGTTGGGCGCGCTGGGCGTGCCCCGGATCGCGCTGCTGAGCAACAACCCGGACAAGGCCAAGCAGCTCGGCCGGCTCGGGGTGACCGTGACCGAGCGGGTGCCCACCGGGGTGTTCCTGTCCGCCGCGAACGCCGGCTACCTGGCGGCCAAGGCCAGCCGGGGCGAACACCTCCTCGACCTTCCGCTCGTCCATGACTGAGCGGCCGTACGTCCTGCTGAGCTGCGCCACGTCGATGGACGGGTATCTGGACGACGCCGGCGGGCAGCGGCTGATGCTGTCCAACGCGGCGGACCTGGACCGGATCGACGCGGTGCGGGCCGGCTGCGACGCGATCCTGGTCGGCGCCGGCACCGTACGCCGCGACGACCCGCGCCTGCTGGTGCGCTCGCCGCACCGGCGGGCCGCGCGTACCGCCCGCGGGCTGCCCGCCTCGCCGGCCCGGGTCACCCTGACCTGCTGCGGCGACCTCGACCCGGCCGCCCGGTTCTTCACCACCGGCGACACCGACCGGATCGTCTACTGCGCCTCCACGGCGGTGGAGAAGACCCGGGAGCGCCTCGCCGGTCTGGCCACCGTGGTGGACGGCGGTGACCCGGTGGACCCGGCGTGGGCCCTCGGCGACCTGGCCGTCCGGGGGGTACGCCGGCTGATGGTGGAGGGTGGGGCGCGGGTGCACAACCTGTTCCTCACGGCCGGGCTGGCCGACGAGCTGCACCTGGTGGTGGCTCCGTTCTTCGTGGGTGACTGCCGGGCGCCGCGGTTCGTCGGCGACGGCCGGTTCCCGTGGCATCCCGGTCGTCGCGCCCGGGTGGCGGAGGTCCGCCAGATCGGTGACGTCGTGCTGGTCCGGTACGCACTCTCCGACCGCTGCGCCGGCGGCTGACCCGGCGCGCCGCCCCGCCTCGGCGTCCACCGCCGGCGTCGCCTCCGCCGTCCCGGCGTGATCGCCGGCCCGGCTCCGGCCGGCCCGCCGGGCGTGGAGGTCAGCGCCCGCCCGGGAACTCCTGGTACATCAGGTGCAGGTCGACCCGGCCGAGGGTGGGGTGCCGGAACGCGCCGGGCACCGTGCCGACCACGGCGAAACCCTCTCGCCGGTACAGCTCGACCGCGGCGGTGTTCGTCGCCACCACCGCGTTGAACTGCATCCCGGCGTACCCCCGCTCGCGGGCCCAGTCCAGCGCGTGGCGGCACAGCGCGGTGCCCACGCCCCGGCCCCGCGCGGGCCGGGCCACCATGAAGCTCGCCGTGGCGACGTGCGAGCCGGGCCCGGGACGGTTGGTGCCCATTTTCGCGGTGCCGAGCACCACGTCGCCGTCCACCGCGACCACCGTTCGGCCCGGCGGTTGCTCCACCCACATGCCGTACGCCTCGTCGGCGGTCATCGCCGGCTCGTAGGGGAAGGTCTCCCGCTCCCGGACCACCTCGTGGATGATCGGCCACACCTGGGACCAGTCGGGCTGCGTGAACTGCCGGATCTGCACGGTGAGCACGCTAGGAGCCACCCCACTGGCTGGCAAGCGTGTTTCCGCCGCGGGCGGCGGTGGAAGAGGTGGGGCTCTCCGTCGACCAGTCCGCACAACCGGGGCGGGCCGTCGTCGTCGGGCCCGGCGAGCACGTTGCCGTCCCAGCCGTCGAAGTGCACCAGGGCGGGGCGTCGGACCTGGTCGAGCACCGGGCGGTGGCGCCGCACCAGGGCTCGGATCCGCTGCGCCGGCACGCGGACGCCCCACTCGGCGGTGTCGGCGAGCAGATCCTCGACCATCGCGACGAACGCCTCGGCCCAGGTCGACCCGCCGGTGCGTTCGTCGTCGTAGCCGTAGCGGTCGCTGGTGACCTGGTGCACGGCGGCCATCGCCCCGCGAGGTCGTACCGCGCCCGATCACCGTCCACTCCGGACGCCGCCAGTTCGGTCAGGGAGCGGCCGGGCAACCGGCCGGTGACCAGCCACTCGCCGCGCACCGGGTCAACGCCGTGGTGCAGCGCGGGCGGCACGGGCACCCGCGGCGCGTGCGCCGCCACCAGCCGGAAGTAGCGGGCCTCGGCGGCGGTGAGGCCCCGCTCGTAGCGCAGCAGCGGCACCGTGCGCGGCGGGGCGACCTTGAGCACCACCTCGCGGCCGTCGTCCAGGCGTGCCCACCGCACGGTGGCGAAGCCGCCTCCGCCCAGCGGGCCGCAGGCCGCCAGCGCCGGCGGGCGGCGCCACGGGAAGCGCGGTAACGGCTCCGGGTGCCGGACGGCCGCCGGCGGGCCGGTCAGCCGAGGCGTAGCTGTGCCGGTTGCTCGGCCGGCGACCCCCCACCGTGACCATCCCCCGCGGTCCCCAGGGGCCGGGCGGGCATGATCGGCGCGTCCCGGCCGGTGCCCCGGTGGCCGTCGCCGTCGTGCCTCGACTCCTCGTGGTAGTCCTGCTCCACATTCACCGACCAGACGTCGTGGCGGGTGCCGCAGGCGATGTTCTCGGCGGTCAGCATGGCCGTCAGCATCGAGTGGTCCTGGTTGTTGTAGCGGTGCATGCCGTTGCGGCCGACCGGGTGCACGTTGGGCACCTCGCGGGTCAGCCACTGCCGGATCACCTCGACGTTGTGCTGGTAGCGCTCGTCGTAGACCGGGTACGCCTTCGGCATCCGCACCACGTACCCGGCCTCGACGACACCCGGCCGGACCAGCCCGAGCCGCTCCAGTTCCGCCGTGGCCGCGGCGATCAGGTCGGCGTCGGGCGTGCGCCAGGTCTCGTCGTCCTCGAAGACGAAGTACTCCAGCCCGAGGCAGGTGCGGCCGTCCTTGACCAGGTAGGGCGACCAGGACCCGAAGTTCTGGATCCGGCCGACCCGGACCGCCGGGTCGTGCACGTAGATCCAGTTGTCCGGGAACGAGAACTCGGCCGGCACCACCAGCGCGACGGTGAGGAAGTCGCGATACCGCAGGTCGGTCGCGGCGGCCCGCACCTCTGGCGGGGCGACCGGGCGCAGCGCGGCCACCAGCTCCGAGATCGGCATGGAGGAGACCACGTGCTCCGCCGGTTCGGTGCGCTGCCCACCCGCCCCGTTGACGGTGACCGCGACCGCCCGGTGGCGCTCCGGGTCGCGGTGCACCGCGGTCACCCAGGCGCCGGTGTCCACCCGGCCACCGCGCCGCCGGACCTCCTCGGCGCAGCGCTCCCACATCATCCCCGGGCCGAGTTTCGGGTACTGGAACTCCTCGATCAGGCTGGTCACGTCCGTGCGCTTGCGTCGGGGCAGCAGCGCGTTGCGCACCGCCTTGGCCAGTGACAGGTTCTTGATCCGCTGGGCGGCCCAGTCGGCCTGCAACCGGTCGGCCGGCATCCCCCAGACCTTCTCCGTGTACGTCTTGAAGAAGATCGAGTAGAGCCGCCAGCCGAATCGGGCCGACACCCAGCCCTCGAAGTGCGACTGGTCCTTCGGTGGGCGCAGCCGCGCCCGGGCGTACGAGCCCATGCACAACGCCGCCTCGCGGAGGCCCAGGTTGCGCAGCGCGTTCGCCGCGTTGAGGGGATAGTCGTAGAGTGCACCCCGGTAGTAGATGCGGCTCATCCGGGGCCGGAGCAGGAAATCCTCGTCGGGCAGGATCTCGTGCCAGAACTCCTCCACCCGGGGCACCTTCGTGAAGAACCGGTGCCCGCCGATGTCGAACCGCCAGCCGTCCCGTTCGACGGTGCGGCTGATCCCGCCGACCACCTCGTCGGCCTCGAAAACCCGCGCCGGGACACCCCGCCGGAGCAGCTCGTACGCTGCGGTAAGGCCCGCCGGCCCCGCGCCGATGATCACCGTGCCGTGCTCGTCGCCCATACCCTGCCGCTCCCTGCTCCTGGCCGTCCTGGAGGCGGCCCGCTTACCCGCCATCGCGGCGATGTCACCCCCGTGCGCGCTCCAGGTCGGCGGGCGACGCATCAACTGCGGCGGAACGGGGATGTGGCACCGTTCGGGGCCGGGGGTCGAATCCGGGAGAGGCATGGTCGACAAGGGGCAGGCCGGCGTCGCCGGGCGCCGCTCGGCGCGGCTGCGCGTCCGGCTCGGCGGTGCCCGCGGCCTGCGCGCCCGGGCGGCGCGGGCGGTCGGCCGGGTGCCGGCCCCGTGGCCGTTCCTGCTGGCGGTCTTCGTCGGTACGAAGGTCGTGCTCAGCCTGGTCGGGCTGCTCGCGCTGAGCGCATTTGACGAGGTGCCCTGGGCCCCGCCGCCGGACGAGACGACGATGCGCGAGCAGCAGCGGGCGGTCTCCGGGCGCCGGTGGCTGTCGCTCTGGTTCGCCTGGGACTCGTTCCTCTACGACCGGCTGGCCCGGCTGCCGCTGGACGAGCCGTGGCGGGACTTCGGCTTCCCGCTGCTCTACCCGTTCCTGGCCCGGCCGCTGGCGCCGTTGTTGGGTGGCAACACGGCGCTGGCGCTGCTGCTGATCGCCAATGTGGCGTTTGTGCTGCTGCTCTACTACGGGTACCGGCTGGGGGAGCGGCTGCTCGGCGACGCCGCCGCGGGCCGCCGGTTCGTCCGGTACCTGGTGCTCCTGCCGGCGGCCTTCCTGTTCCAGGCGGCCCTGACCGAGTCGCTCTTCCTCTGCCTCGCGCTGGCCACCTTCCATTACGCCGAGCGGCGGCGCTGGCTGGTGGTGGGCGTGGTGGGTTTCTTCCTGGCGCTGAGCCGCTCGGTCGGGTTCCTCGTCGTCCTGCCGCTGGCCCTGGTGCTGCTGCGCCAGCACGGCTACCGGCTGGGCCCGCGCGCCCTGTGGGGGTACGTCCGCACCGGGTGGCCGCTGGTGCTGGTGCCCGCCGGGTGGCTCACCTTCATGGCGTTCTGCCGATGGCAGAGCGGGGACTGGTTCGCCTACAAGCACGCTCAGGAGCAGGGGTGGGGCATCAGCGTGCAGAACCCGCTCGGGGTGCTCTGGCACGGCCTGACCGGGGCGCCGGCACGGGACGCGCTGCGGGTGTGGATCGCCGTCGCGGTACTGGCGGTCCTCGTCGCCGGCGCCCGCCGCCTTGGCCTGCCCTACCTGGTGTACGGGCTGATGATGGTGCTGGTGCCGCTGTCGATGGGCCCGCCGGTCTACAAGAGCCTGCTGCGCTACCTGCTGGCCGCTTTCCCGGTCGGCCTCGTGCTGGCCCGCTGGGCCCGGCACGCCACCGCCGACGTGTGGCTGACCGCCGTGCTGGCCCTGGTGCAGGGCGCCCTCTTCGTCACCTGGCTGGCCTACTGGACCCACTTCATCATCTGAGCCGGCGTGCCCGGCCCTCGCGTGACCCCGTGGGCCCGCCCGTGACCGCCGCGCCGCACCGTCCCCGAGCCGGGCGCCCCGGCCCGCACCCGAGCCGCGCGGTCGGCCGGCCCTCGACCCCCGCCCGGACGTTGCCGGTTCCACGATGGACTCCCTAGACTCGGGCAAGCGCTTTCCCGTGCGGGGGAGGCGTCGGACGCGAGCGTCGACCGGCACGGCGTCGGTGGCGGACGGAGGCGGTGCGGGATGCGGGTGGTCGTGGCGCCGGACTCGTTCAAGGGCACCGTTTCCGCCCGGGACGCCGCGGCCGCGGTCGCCCGGGGCTGGTGCCGGGAACGCCCCGACGACGAGGTCCGGATGCTGCCGCTGGCCGACGGGGGCGAGGGCAGCTGCGCCGTCCTCGCCGCCGCGCACCCCGACGCCCACTGGCAGGAGGCCGTGGTCACCGGGCCGGACGGCCGCCCGGTGCGCGCCGCGTGGCTGCTGCTACCCGACGGTACGGCGGTGGTCGAGCTCGCCGCGGCCAGCGGCCTGCCGCTGATGGCCCGGCCGGACGCGCTGGGCGCGGGCACGTACGGCACCGGGGAGCTGCTCGCCGCCGCGACCGCGCACCCGCGCACCCGCCGGCTGCTGGTCGCCCTCGGCGGATCGGCCAGCACCGACGGGGGCACCGGGGCGTTGCGGGCCCTGGGCGTACGCCTGCGTGACGCCGACGGCCACAACCTGCCGCCCGGCGGCGGCGCCCTGCCCCGGCTGGCCTCGGTGGACCTGGCGGGGCTGCCGACGCCCCCGCCCGGCGGGGTGGCCTGCCTGGTCGACGTGACCGCGCCGCTGCTCGGGCCGCACGGCGCCGCGCACCAGTTCGCGCCGCAAAAGGGCGCCACCGCCGGGGACGTGGCCCGGCTGGAGGAGGGGCTGCGCCGCCTCGCCGCGGTGCTGGGCGGCGCGCCCGACCAGCCCGGTGCCGGCGCGGCCGGCGGCACCGGCTACGGGCTCGCCGCCGCCTGGGGCGCCACCCTGGTCGCCGGGGCCCGGGAGATCGCCCAGGTCGCCGGCCTGCCCGCGGCGCTCGCCGGCGCCGACCTGGTGATCACCGGTGAGGGTCGGTTCGACGGCCAGTCCGGCCAGGGCAAGATCGTCGGGTACGTGCTGGAGGCCGCGCGGGGCGCCGGATCCCCGGTGCACCTGGTGGCCGGGCAGATCGCCGTCCCACCACCGCCGCCGGTGGCGGAGGCGGTGGATCTCACGGAGCTGGCGGGCGGGCGGTCGGCCGCGATGGCCGATCCGGGTCGCTGGCTCGTGGTGGCCGGGCGGCGGTTGGCCCGGCGGGTCCGCCCGCCCGTGGCCGGACCGGCATGAGCTGCGGCGCCGGCCCGGTGCTGTCCCGGCGGACCAGCTCCGCGGCGACCAGCTCGGTCCGGGGCTGCGGCACCGCCGGATCCAGCGCCAGCGACATTGCGCGGGCGCCCATCTCGACCAGGGGCAGCCGGACGGTGGTCAGGGCCGGAGTCACGTCCCGGGCGATCGGCATGTCGTCGAAGCCGATCACCGAGACCTCCCGCGGCACGGCGACCGACCGGGAACGCAGCAGCGCGAGCGCGCCGATCGCCATCGAGTCGTTCAGCGCCACCACGGCGGTCAGCTCCGGCTCGGCGTCGAGCAGCGCGGCGGTCGCGGCGACGCCACCGTCGCGGTCGAACTCGGCGTACCGCACCCGGTGCCCGGGCAGGCTCCGCCCGTGCTCGGCGAGCGCTTCGCGCAGCCCGGCCAGCCGGTCGGTGGTGGTGGTGAGCACCTGCGGGCCGGCCACCACGCCGATCGTCCGGTGGCCCAGCTCGCACAGCTCCCGGCCGACCAGCCGGCCGCCGGTGCGGTTGTCCGGCATCACCGCGTCGCCGGAGTGCTCGTGCCGGCCGATCACCGCGACCCGCCCGCCGGTCGCCTCGTACGCGGCGAGCTTCTCGTTGAGCAGGCGGGTGAAGGTGGCGTCGTGGTAGCCGGAGCCGGCCAGGATGATCGCCGCCACCTGCTGCCCGCGCAACAGCTCCACATACTCCAGCTCGCGATCCGGGTCGCGGTAGCTGTTGCAGATGGTCAGCAGCAGGCCCCGGTCGCCGGCGACCCGTTGCAGCCCGCGGGTGATCTCGGCGAAGTACGGGTCGGAGACGTCGTGCACGATCACGCCGACCGCGGTGCGGTGCGCGCGCGCCAGTAACTGGGCGTGGGCGTTCGGCACGTACTGCAGCTCGGCGACGGCCCGCAGTACCCGCTCGCGCAACTCGTCGGTGACCGGCTTGCTGCTGCCGTTGATCACCCGCGACGCGGTCGCGGGCGAGACCCCCGCGCGCCGGGCCACATCGGACAGGGTCGCCATGTGCCGCCCCTCCTCGTACGTCGACGGCTCGCCACCGTGCCGGCCAGCGTCACGGTACCGCAGTGAAAGCCTTTTCCCTGCGGGCGGAGACACCCGTGCCGGACGGGGTGCGCGGGTCGGCGGTTTTGGTGGGGCGGCAGGATGAGGCGGCTCCCTGCCCCGTCACCACCTGGAGGTCCCGTGTTCGCGCTGCCCCTGACCGAGGACGTCGAGCTGCGTACGCTCGACCCATGGCGGGCCGAGGAGTTCCTGGCCCACCTGGACCGGGCCCGGGAGCACATCACCCCCTGGGTGTCGCCGTTCTTCGTGGCCACCGACCTGGCCTCCGCCCGGGCGGTCCTACAGGGGTACGCCGACCGCTGGGCCCGCGACGCCGGCGGCATCTGGGGCCTGTGGCGCGACGGCACACTCGTCGGTGGGGTTATGTTCGTCTCCTTCGACACCGCCCTGGGCGTCTGCGAGGTGGGCTGCTGGCTGGAGCCCGCCGCCGAAGGGCGCGGCCTGGTCACCCGGGCCGTGACCCACCTGATCGACTGGGCGGTGGGCCGGCGGGGCATGCACCGGGTGGAGTGGCGCACCAACGCCGACAACGCCCGCAGCATCGCCACCGCGAAGCGCCTGGGCATGCGCCACGACGGGACCCTGCGGCAGGTCTACCCGTCGCCGACCGGGCGGATCAACCTGGAGATCTGGTCGGTGCTGGCGCCCGAGTGGCGCGCCGGCGGCTCACACCTGGGCGAGCACCGCGTCGAGTGACCGGGGCGCCTTGTCCGGGCCGAGCGCGCGCACCAGCGCCCGGGCGTACGCGCTCTTGCGGCCGGATTGGGTGCCGAGGAAGCGGCGCAGCTGGGCCTCGACGGGACGGTCCTGCTGGGCGGGCTGCCGCCCGAATATCCGGAACGCGCGCAGGTCGCCCTCGGCGGCGATCACCTCCCGTACGCCCGCCACGCCCACCGCGCGGATCAGCTCGTCCTCCAGGTCCGCGACGCAGACGTGGAATCCCAGGGCGGCCAGCTCGTCCCGGGACAGGTTGGCACCGAGGCCGACGCGTTCCAGGCCGCGCCGGAACCAGCGCTCCTCGGCGGCGTCGTAGAGGCCAGCCAGCCGCAGCCCGCGGCCGGGCGGGCCGAACACGTCGAGGAAGTGGCCGACGTTCGTCGCGCCGCCCATCGATACGATCCGGACGCCCTCCGCGTCCAGGTCCCGGCCCCGACGCGCCGCGAGAGTCTCCAGGGCGACCCGGTCGCTCACCCCCTCGACCAGCACGACCGTCCGGGCGTCCACGCCGGCCACCTGGTCGTCGATCGTCCGCACGGCCACCTCCCGCTGTCCGGCGCCATCATCGCGCCGCCGGCGCCAGCCGCCCAGGCAATTACCGGGCCGGACCCCGCCGGCCCGCCCGCCGGTCCGGGCGGGCCGGCGGGCCTGGTCAGGGCAGCGCCCTGAGGAACGGCCCGTGGTTCAGCCGGAACTCCCAGGCGTAGTACCGGTCCCAGTTGATCGACCAGGTCATCAGCCCGCGGAAGCCCGGGTTGGTGCCGCTGCGCGGGGTGTACGACCCGCAGTTGGTGCCCTTCACCAGACAGGTCACCGCCGCCTGCACCCCGGCCGGGGCGACGTAGCCGTTGCCCGCGCTGGTGGACGACGGGGTGCCGAAGGCCACCTGGTCCTCGCGCAGGGGCGGGAAGACGGCGTTGGGGTTGCCGGCGACCGGGAACCCGGCCAGCAGCATGTCGGTCATCGCGATGTGGAAGTCCGCGCCGCCCATGGTGTGGTACTGGTTGTCCAGCCCGACAATGGGGCCGGAGTTGTAGTCCTGCACGTGCAGCACGGTCAGGTCGTTGCGCAGCGCGTGGATCACCGGCAGGTACGACCCGGCCCGCGGGTCCTGCCCGCCCCACGGCCCCGGCCCGTAGAACTGGTAGCCGAGCTGGACGAAGAACGTCTCCGGCGCCATGGTGAGCACGAAGGCGGCTCCGTACCGCTGCTTGAGGGTGCGGATCGCGGAGATCAGGTTGACGATCACCGGCGTGGTGGGGTTGCGGAAGTCGGTGTCGCCGGGGTTCAGGTAGAGCGAGTGCCCCTCGAAGTCGATGTCCAGCCCGTTGAGACCGTACCGGTCGATGATGGCCGACACCGACCGGACGAAGGCGTCCCGGGCCGCGGTGGTGGTGAGCTGCACCTGGCCGTTCTGACCGCCGATGGAGAGCAGCACCTTCTTTCCCTGCCGCTGCTTGGCCCGGATCGCCGCGGTGAACTCGGCCTCGGTCTCCACGCCGGGGCACTCGCTGGCCGGGCAGAGCTGGAACCGGATGTCGCCGGAGGTGACCGAGGTGGGTTCGCCGAAGGCGAGGTTGATGATGTCCCAGTCGGCCGGCACGCCGGCCATCCGCAGGTAGCCCGAGCCGTTGGCGAAGCTGGCGTGCAGGTAGCCGATCAGCGCGTGCCGGGGCAGCCCGCCCGGCGGCGGGGTGGTCGGCCTGTCTCTTATACA
>NZ_POUB01000143.1 GCF_003236335.1 Micromonospora deserti | reverse complement strand
CGAGGGCAAGGCGGTCCGGGGGTACGACGCGGGATGCGACTGCGTCCGGGACAGCGAGACCGGCAGGACCTGGACGGCGGACGAGGAGACCGGCGCCTTCGTCGCCGCGGACGGCGAGCGGCTGGCCTCCACCAGGCTGGTCGGTCACCAGCACATCGTCGAACGACGCGCTCGCGTACAGAGTGGCCAGGCCCACCCGGCCCGAGCTGAACGTGCCATCGCTGCTTGACACCACCTGCTGTCCGTTGACGTACCCGCGTAGCTGGCTGCCGAACGCCTCCAGCCGAAGTGTGTACCAGGTGCCGGTGCTCACAGCGGTGGGAGCGGAGGCGAGGGTGGTGTAGCCGCCCGAGACCCGCTTGCCCAGCACCACCTGGCTGCCGTTGGTCAGCGCCAGGTAGTAGTAACTGGTCATGCTCTGGGCGCGGCCGATCAGCCCGGCGAACCGGCCGGAACCGCTTCCCCAGGTCACCGGCTTCACCCGCGCCTGCACGCTCTGGTCACTCCACGTCGAGCCGGCCTGCGCCTTCGCGTCCGAACCGGTGCTCGACTGGCGGTACGCCAGGGAGCCGTCGCTCACCACCGACCAGCTGCCACCCGAGCTCGACCAGCCCGTGGAGTTACCGTCCTGGAAGTCGTCACTCAGCAACGTCGCGGCCTGTGCGGCCGCTGTGGTCATCGCCAGCGTCGCGGCGACCAGTACTGCCGCGGCGGCACCGGCCAGCAACCCACGGTGTGCGCGGCGCCAGGCTGGTCGACCGGCGGTGTGAGGCCCGCCAGAGGCGGGGATCGCAGATCGCATCATCCTTCTCCTCTCAGATCTTCCCGACCCGGCGCCGGCCATCACGATGGCCTCGACGTCGTTCGGGTTGTCCCGGGTGTAGCTGCGGTCGGCGGCGGGGTCCTGCACGATGCCGCCGCAGTACGGCTGCCCAGCCCTCCTCGCCGGCGAAGACGTTTGTTCCCGGCCGACGCGCCGGCCGGTCGGGCCGCAGTAGTGGTTGGTCACCGGCTCTCGTCCTCGACGTGGTCGCCCTCGACCCCGCAGCCGGTGTTCGCGTGGCAGGCCACGCCAGCGTCGCTGTTGGATGGTCGTCGTTGCGGGCGTGCACCGGCTCCCCGAACCGGACCCCGCAGGTTGCGCTGCGGTGTCTGAAGACCGGACTGCCGGTAGGCCAGGGGACCGGTCGGTGACCGCCGACCAGCGCCACCCGACGTGGACCAGCCGGTGGCGTCGCCGTCCCGGACGTCGTCGCGGCGAACCGCCGCGACGCGGGACGGTGGCGCTCACCGGACAGAAGGCCGTAGCGACCGCCCCGACCAAGGCCGGTGGCGAGCCAGGCTCGCCGTCTCGTGGCGGACATCTGCACGCCCCTTCTGCTACCGCCCGCCGTGGGAGAGAGACCGGGCCCGGCGCGGGAGGGGTACGCCGGCTTGCCGGTGCGACGCCGGTAACACGTAGGAAAACTCGCGTTCCCCCACGATAGGAAAGGGCTTTCCCGTATTCAAGATGTCCGATATGCAAGTCTGTTGCAGCAAATGTGCGCAACACCCCTGGCCGGGCTCGCTATCCGCCCGGGATCGTCCGAATGTGTCCGGAACTCAGACCGCTGTCGTTTGCACCTCTTTTGCGGTAGCGGGGTGATGTTCTATTGATACGAACGGGTTGCCGCCACCGTCAACTCCGACCCGGGCCGGACCCACGACCCGGCAATTCGGACACCCTCACTGTGCCCTCTCGGCCAGGGCGGAGTCGATGAGAGTCGCGGCGGCGGTGCGGGCGTGGCCGGCGGCTTCGCTCGTGCCGGCGATGGCGGCTGTGGTCTGCGCCCCCTCGGCGAGGATGGCGAGCTGGAAGGCGAGCGACGCGGGGCCGCCGGCCTCGGCGATGAGTTCGGCGAGACGGGCCTGGAACTGGGCCTTGTGCTCGCGGACGAGGTCGGCGATCCGTGGCGTGCTGGCACCGAGCTCGCCGAAGGTGTTGATGAACACGCAGCCGCGGAAGTCGTCCTCGTCGAACCAGCGGGCCAGCATGTCGTAGACGGCCAGCAGCCTGGCGCGGGGCGTCTCGCCGGTCGCGACGGCGGCCTCGACGAGTTGGTTCCAGATCTGGCGCCGCCGGTGCAGGACCTCCTCGACGAGGCTCTCCTTCGAGGGGAAGAGCTGGTAGAGGCGCTTGAGGGAAACGCCGGCCTCGGCCCGTAGGGCGTCCATGCCGACCGCCTGGATGCCCCGGCTGTAGTAGAGCCGGTCGGCGACGGCCAGCACCTTCTCGCGGATCGCCTCGTCGGCCTGTGCCGGCATGTTTCCCCTCCTACTGTCCGGGTCCCGGTGACGACGCTCACGGCGGGATGTCCGCCGAGGGACTAGCGCCGAGAACGGTCGTTCTCTAGGCTACCTCACAAGACGCGAGAACGACCGTTCTCCGAGTGGCAGGGAGGCCGTCATGCCGTACATCACCGTCGGGACCGAGAACAGCACCAGCATTGACCTCTACTACGAGGACCACGGCCAGGGGCAGCCCGTCGTGCTCATCCACGGCTACCCCCTCGACGGGCACTCCTGGGAGAAGCAGAGCGCGACTCTGCTCGACGCCGGCTACCGGGTGATCACCTACGACCGGCGGGGCTTCGGGCAGTCCAGCCAGCCCACCGTCGGCTACGACTACGACACCTTCGCCGCCGACCTGCACACCCTGCTGGAGACACTCGACCTGACCAATGTTGTACTCGTCGGCTTCAGCATGGGCACCGGCGAGGTGGCCCGCTACCTGAGCCGGTACGGCTCCGCCCGCGTCGCCAAGGCCGCCTTCCTGGCCTCGCTGGAGCCGTTCCTGCTCAAGACCGAGGACAACCCCGCCGGCGTGCCGCAGGAGGTCTTCGACGGCATCCTCGCCGCCGTCACCACCGACCGGTACGCCTACTTCACCGACTTCTACCGCAACTTCTACAACACCGACGAGACGCTGGGCAGCCGGCTCTCCGAGGAAGCCCTGCGGAACAGCTGGAACGTCGCCGCCGGTGCCTCCTGGTACGCCTCCAGCGCCGCCGTACCGACCTGGGTCACCGACTTCCGGGCCGACATTGACAAGATCGACGTGCCGGCGCTGATCCTGCACGGCACCGCCGACAACATCCTGCCGATCGACGCCACCGCCCGCGAGTTCCACAAGCGGCTGCCGCAAGCCGACTACGTCGAAATCGCCGGAGCCCCGCACGGCCTGCTCTGGACCCACGCCGGCGAGGTGAACGAGGCTCTACTGGCCTTCCTGGCCAAGTAACGCCAACCAACGAGGACGGGGCCGCTCCGCGGGTGCGGCCCCGTCCCGGTGGCGTCGAGCTCGCCGACAAGCCCGCGCAACCTTCGCCACACACGCGGGCCGAGGGCTTGGCCCTCGCCGCGGCCCCCGGCCGGCGCCCTGGTTGGTGTGCTGGCGGTGCTGCTGGTGCGGGCATCCCGCACCCCTACGCACGTCAACGCCAGCCCACAGGTGTGGTGCGAAAACGGATGGCGACTGACGCTGCTCCCTCCACCGGTCCAGGCCCGCACCCAATGACGCCGATCAACTACCGGGACGAAGAGTCGGTTGGGTATGTCTCGCTGCCCGTTGATGGGAACCACCAAACGGCAGCGAAGCTTCCGATTCGTACGCCAACAAGAAGCATCTCGGTGACCCTGGATACCCAGCCCCGGTCCGACGGGGATCTGCGACACGAGGCCTCGTCGACCATCACCGCTTTTCCCAGACGCGGCGCTGGCCACAGCAGTTGAGACGGGTTATCTAGCCTTTTCGGGGCCAGGTAAGCCCGCTCGGCGGCCAGGGTACGGAGCCGTTGGGTTGCACCATCAGGAGCCGGCGACCGTGATGTTGACCAGGTTGTCGGCCGGCGTCGCCCGGCAGGCAGGCATGAACGGCGTTCAGCGGCTTTCGGTGGCCATCCGCAGGCCGAGGGCGACGAGAACGGTGCCGCTGATCGCGTCGAGTCGGCGTCGGACCGTGGCCCGCCGGAACCAGACGCCGGCGCGGCCGACCAGGGCCGCCAGCGCCAGGTACAGGACAACCTCGATGGCCACCTGAAGCATGGCCAGCAACGCGGTGGTGGCGAACAGCGGCCGATCGGCGGGCACGAACTGCGGATAGAACGCGATCATGAACGCTGCGGCCTTCGGGTTCGCCAGCATCACCAGCGCACCCTCACCGAACGCCGTCGCCCAGCCCTTCGCCGTGTTGACCAACTCATCGTCAGGGTTCGGTGCCGCCCCGGTGCCGCGGGCGCGCCACGCCGACCGCCACGCCTTGATCCCGAGGTACAGCAAGAAACCCGCGCCGACCACACGCAACACGACGAAGGCGATCTCCGAGGCGGCGACCAGCGCCGCCAGGCCGGCGGCCGCGAACAGCGCCCACAGATACAGGCCAGCCTCAAGCCCGAGCACCGTCGGCACGGCACCGGCGAACCCTCGCACGGCAGCTCGGCGCAGGATCAGCGCCATCGCCGGACCGGGCGAGGCAGAGATCAAGATAACCGCGACAACGAAGGCGGGCACCGAGCCAACAAGATCCATGACCACATCATGCCCACGGCACCCAGACGGGCTCAATCCGCGAAACGGGCCCGCCATCGTTCGGAGCGCGGCGACCCTGGACTCCTGTCTGAGTCGAGTTCTGAGTTTCGGCCATCCAGGGACGGACGCGAGCCGCCCGTCCTGTGCGCGGCAACCCACCCCTTCCCGCGCCGACACCGCGCTGACCTCAATCTGGCGCAGGTCCGTCGGCCCGGACAGGCGGGCAAACGTCCGGCCGACACCAAGCCGATCAGGGATAGGCGTTGGGTGCCATGCAGCTCGCAAAGATCACTGCGAACACCCAGTCGAGGTTGGACGGTAGGCACAACCGCACCAGCAGGCCCGGCCCCCGCCTGTCCGACCGCGGAGCATGCCTGCGTGAGGGCCCGAGGCGGCGGTCCAGGTCCGGTCTGAGGTACTGCGACACCGCCGACTTGAGCCCGCTCGCCAGGAACATGCCCAAGGTGAACATGCCCACGGTGGCGGCGACCGTCATGACGCCCTCGTGCACGGGGTTGCTGGCGGTGGGCTCCGGCCGTAGCTGCGACGCGGCGATGTACATCGCCAGCGGCACCATGCTCAGCCCGAACCACGCCTGATACCGGAAGAGGTTCGCCATCTCGGCGTCCCCGCCGGAGGGCGGCCAGTCCCGGGCATGGCCGCGCACCTCCTCCAGCGTCCAGACGAACCGCTTGTCCCGGTTGGCTAGGCGTACCAGCAGCGGCGCCACCAGGACGACCAGGGGACGCCCCAGGTCCCACAACTGCCGCTGCCGCACTCGGTCACCCTCGGATTCGACATCCCGGCGAACCAGCCGCCCCCACACCCCGTTCCACCAGCGCCCCTCCAACTCGATCACGACGTCATCGTTACATTCGTTCGAGAGATGTGTGATCAAGACTGGTTGGCCGAGCAGACATCACCCTATGAACCTGCGGGGCGACGATCTGCGCCCGCCGGCCCGACGCCTGGGCCACCGCCAGGGTGGTCAGCCGTCTGAAGCTCGCACCGACGTTTGCTGCCTGCTGGAGACCGATCGAGGCGGACAGCTGCTTCTGGCGTGAGCCAACCAGGCCGGGTCGCCTATGCCCGCGGTCGGCCCACCACATCGATGCCCTTGGCCCCGATGTTCGTTGGTCCTCCATAGTGGCTACGGGAGAGAAAGCCGCGACAGGACGCGGATCAGTGGCAGCCATGCCGGTCTAGGTCCCCGATGGGATATGACGGGCAGCCGTCCAACGACACCAGCAGCCACTTCAGGACAGCTCCACATGCGGCTGGGCGGCGACCGGCCTGTTACCCCCGAGGTTGCGTCCTGCGCATGTCCTGAGGCCGCCGGCATCGCCGTACGTGGCGCGTCACCGCTTCGAGAGGGGCTTGTTCGTCCACACCGGACGCAAGAGGCAGGAAGAGTGCGACTCCCTGCCACTCTCAACGTATAGCGCACTGGGGGCCTTGCGGCAAGACCCGGGTCGTGCCGGAGAATCTCCAGCCGAAGCCGGAACCTGAGGAAATCAGGGATTCACGAAGAACGTGCGCTTTAGTCGAAATGTGGGCCTTCGCGGGGCGTTGAACCGCCGGTGGGACTCGCCGTGCGGTTGCGGGCACTCGGCGCGGAGGTGCGGATATGCGCTCCGCCGGACTGCGCGGAGCAGTTGGCCGAAATGCAATGGGGGTTTTCATGTTTGATGTGATCGTTGCCGGCGGCGGACCGACCGGTTTGATGCTGGCCAGCGAGTTGCGGCTGCACGGCGTGCACGCGCTCGTGCTGGAGAAGGAGGCGGAGCCGACCAGGTATGTCCGCGCGCTCGGTCTGCACGTGCGAAGCATCGAGGTGATGGACCAACGCGGTCTGCTGGAGCGGTTCCTCGCGCTCGGCCAGCAGTACCCGGTCGGTGGCTTCTTCGCCGGCATCAACAAGCCGCAGCCGGACCGGCTGGACACCGCACATCCGTACGTCCTCGGCATCCCGCAGACCACCATCGATCGTCTGCTGGCCGAGCGTGCCACCGAACTCGGCGCCGAGATCCGGCGCGGCTGTGAGCTGGTCGGGCTGAGCCAGGACGACCGCGGGGTGACCGTCGAGCTGGCAGACGGCACACGGCTGCGCTCGCGGTACCTCGTCGGCTGCGACGGTGGCCGCAGCACGGTGCGTAAGCTGCTCGGCGTCGGCTTCCCCGGCGAGCCCACCAGGGTCGAGACGCTGCTGGGCGAGATGGAGGTGGCCGTACCGCCGGAGACGGTGGCCGCCGTGGTGGCCGAAGTTCGCAAGACCCAACTTCGGTTCGGCGCCGCGCCCTTCGGGGAGGGGGTGTACCGCGTTGTCGTGCCCGCCGAGGGGTTGGCTGAGGACCGCACGGTCCCGCCGACCCTCGAGGAGGTCAAGCAGCGGCTGCGGGTGATCGCCGGCACCGACTTCGGTGTGCACTCGCCGCGCTGGCTGTCCCGCTTCGGCGACACCACCCGGCTGGCCGAGCGCTACCGGACCGGCCGCGCGCTGCTGGCCGGCGACGCGGCGCACATCCACCCGCCGACCGGTGGGCAGGGGCTCAACCTCGGCGTCCAGGACGCGTTCAACCTCGGCTGGAAACTGGCCGCCGAGGTCAACGGCTGGGCACCGGAGGGGCTGCTGGACAGCTACCACACCGAACGGCACCCGGTGGCCGCCGACGTGCTGGACAACACCCGCGCGCAGATGGAGCTGATGTCCACCGAGCCGGGCCCCCGATCAGTGCGCCGGCTGGTGTCGCAACTGATGGACTTCGAAGACGTGAACCGGTACCTGATCGAGAAGATCACCGCGATCGGGGTCCGCTACGACCTCGGCGACGGGCATGAACTACTCGGCCGGCGGATGCGGGACATCCAGCTGAAGCGGGGGCGCCTCTACGAACTGACGCACGGCGGCCGCGGACTGCTGCTCGACCAGACCGGCCGGCTCTCGGCGGCGGGCTGGGCAGATCGGGTCGACCACGTCGTCGACGTCAGCGAAGAACTGGACGTGCCCGCGGCGCTGCTGCGACCGGACGGCCACGTGGCGTGGGTCGGTGACGATCAGCAGGATCTGCTCAACCAGCTGTCTCGATGGTTCGGCGCCGCCGTCGGCTGAGTTCGCAGGTGTGGCTGGAAGGGTGTGACGCGGCCACTCGACGTGACCGCCGAGCGGGCAACCGCCTTGATCCACCATCATCAGAGGGCTGCCCTCCACCCAACCAAACTCAAGGTATGCCGGCACTCGCTACCCGGCCAGCAGCCCGAGCCCGACAGCACGCAGAGACGCACGCTCATGCCGGCGCGAGTGGGTATGTCGCTCCGCCGTCAAGGGACTCCCGCTCGTCATGTTCTCGTGACGGCTTCAGTCTCGCGGTGGACCAACGGCTATCCGCGGCGCAATCGGGCCGCTTGCTTGGTCAGGTAGTCCCGCTCGGCGGTGTTACGCGCCCGGGCCGCCGCGCGGGTGTAGTGCTCGGCGGCGACGTCGAGGTGTCCGGCCCGTTCGTGCAGGTGGGCACGCACCGCGTCGAGCCGGTGCTGGTCGCCGAGCCGCGTCGCGATCTCCTCGACGGCGCTCAGCCCGGCGAGTGGGCCGTCGACCTCGCCGACTGCGACCGCGCGGCTGAGCGCGGCAACCGGATTGTCGGTGAGCTCGAGGAGTTCGTCGTACCAGGCGAGAATCTGCGGCCAGTCGGTTTCCTCGGCGGTGCGGGCGTCGTCGTGCAGCGCGGCGATGGCGGCCTGGATCTGGTACTCGCCGCGCTGGTCGCGGGCCAGGGCCGCCTGCAGGACGCGTACGCCTTCGGCGATCTCGGCTTCGTTCCACCGGGTGCGATCCTGCTTGTCGAGGGAGATGAGTGTGCCGTGTTCGTCGGCGCGTGCGGCGCGGCGGGCGTGGTGGAGCAACATCAGCGCCAGAACACACGACGGAATGCGGCTTAGCAGGAAGCCGATAAGCAGCTCGTAGCGCACCGCGACCTGGCGCCATCATCCTGCGGGCTGGCTACCCACATGCTGTCAGGACAGGTCGAGGCGGGCCAGATCGCGGCGGGAGCGGATGCTGAGCTTGCGGAAGGCGCGGTAGAGGTGGTGCTCGACGGTGCGCGGGCTGAGGAACAGCTGGGCGGCGATCTCCCGGCTGGTGCCGCCGTTCGCCGCCAGCCGGACCACCTGGCGCTCTTGGGAGGTGAGTCGGTCGAGTGGGCTGGCTGCCGTAGGCTCGGCCGCGACGAGCCACTCGCCGGTCGCCTGCAGCTCGGTACGTGCCCGCTCCAGCCAGATCCTCGCCCGAAGCCGCTCGAAGGTCTTCAGGGCCGACCGCAGCGGGGCTCGCGCGTCGCTGCGCCGCCGGGCGCGGCGCAGCCACTCGCCGTAGAGCAGCTCGGTCCGTGCCTGCTCGAACGGCCGGCCCGCGCCCTCGTGCGCGGTGAGCGCGCGTAGGTAGTCGTCCTCGTTGTCGGTCAGCAGTGCCCGGCCGCGCGCAGCGAGCGCGTGCGCCCACGGCTGCCCGGCCGCACGCGCCCACGCCTCCAGCCGGGGTGTACTGCTCATCGGTCCGGCTGGCGTAGACATGCGCAGGGCGCATACTGGCGAAGACCTCGTCGCGGGTGTGGTTGGTGTGTGGTAACCCGATCCAAACCCCGACGAGGTCTTCATGCTGGTACCTAGATCAACCGGGTGAGCTACGGACAAGACTTCTGACCAGCCGCTTAGTCATCTGCCGCGGTCATCCGTATTCACAACCGAGGATCACGAGTACATCAGGTGCAGCGTCATCCCGGCGTCGGCGTGCGCCAGATTGTGGCAGTGGTTGGCCCACGTTCCGGGGTTGTCGGCCCGGAACGCCACCTCCCAGACGTCGCCGGGGCGTACGTCGAAAGAGTCCAGCCACAATCGACTTCCGGTCGCCGGCTTTCCGTTGCGGGACAGCACCAGGACATGATGGCCGTGCAGATGCCACGGGTGCACGATCTGAGACCGGTTCACGATCGTGAACTTGACGATGTCGCCGAGGCGTACGACCTGAGGCGGGATGTCCGGATCGGCCGCGCCGTTGACGGTGTGGGCGTATCGCGGAAGCAGTCCGTGCAGGTCGAGGCCGCGGTCGAGAACGAGGGTGAACTCCCTGTCGAACCGGGACCACGGCACCGGAGAATTGACGCCGTAGGTGAGCGGATCCAGCACCGGCCACGCGCCGGTCGTCGCCGACACCGGTTTGGTCGAGTAGACCGCCCGTCCGTCGACGAACAGCGCCACCGGCGTGGCGGGCGCGGTGAACACCAGGTCGTAGCGTCCCCCGGCCGGGATCAGCACGGCGGTGTCCACGAGCGACGTCGGGCCCTGCAGGTCGGATCCGTCGATCGCGGCGACCCGGAACGGGGTTCCGGCCAGGGCGTACCGGTGCGTCGTGCTGTCGGTGTTGATCAGGCGCAGCCGCACGGGCATCCCCGCCTCGACCGGCTCCGCTCTCGGTGCGGGCAGCGGAAGGCCCGCCAGCGTGTGCACCGGCACTGTGACGTCGACGCCGGTCACCGGCGCCGGGCGCACCACCAGGACACCGTAGAGGCCCATCCGCACGCCGACGTCGGAGACCGCATGCGTGTGGTACCAGTACGTCCCGGCCTGATCGGCGCGGAACCGATAGACGAACTCCTGCCCGGGCAGCACCGCCGCCTGCGTCACACCGGGCACTCCGTCCTGACTGTTCGGCACGTCGTACCCGTGCCAGTGCAGCGTGACGCCCCGCGCGATGTCCCGGTTGCGCAGCGTCACCTCCAGGACGTCGCCGACGGTGGCGGTCAGCTCCGGCCCGGGAACCTGCGCGTTGAACGCCCACGCTGGGACGTCACGGCCGCTCACGCTCACCGTCGCCGTCCCGGCCGTCAGGGTGAACCGCCTGGTCGGTTCGTCCGCGGTCCGCGCATCCCGATATCCATGATCATGTGGTACGCCGGGAGTAGCGTCCGGGGCGACGGCCAACCCGGTTCCGCCCAGCAGCGCCGCGACCGCCACCACGAGGGCCGCCCGGGACACCGTCCGAGGCGGGCGCGCGCCGAGGAAGCGCCACGAGACCGCGGTCGCCGCGACGACCCCGGCGACCGCGAGCAGTCCCGCGCCCGCCGACGCAGGATAGCCGTGCAGGACCGTTACGAGCAGGGCGCCGCTTTCGGCGTACCCGGCGAAGAGAAGCGGGACCGCGACGGACCTGATGTCGCCCGGGGCCCGCAGCAGCCGCGGCCCGGCGACGACCACCGCTGCGAGCGAGAGCGGCGCGGCGATGAGGACCTTCTCCCCCGCGAACCACCAGCCGGCGCGGGCGAGCGCGGTGATCGTGATCGCGCGGGCGAGCGTGGCGAGCAGCGCGAAGGCGGCCAGTCCCAGTGCGAGCGGACGGCGCCGGGCGGCCGATGCGGCGCCGCCGCCCAGCCATCCGGCGGCCGCGAGGACCGCGATCACGAGGTCTGTCGCGAGCAGCGAGCCGGCGGTCATGCCGGCTCCACCGGGTGGGCCAGCTTCCGAGCTGCCTGGTGGACGCTGACCACGACGTGCACCGCGATGATTCCGTTGAGCGCGTGCAGCCCGGCGATGGTCAGGCCGAGCGGGGTGCTGGCGCCCGCGGCGTCGGTGGACGCGTTCGCGAGCGCGGCGATGAGCGCCTGCACGACGACGAGACCGAGCGGCAGGATCGCCAGTCCGATGAGCCGGCCCGGCGCCTTCGCCAGCGCGGCGAACAGGGTGGTGAGCAGGGTGAGAACGGGGATGACGGCCATGCCGTTGACGTTGTGCAGCGCATATGCGCCGTCGCCCGCGGGTTTCGTGAACCCGCCCACGGCGGCGAAAACGAACTGCAGGACGAACGAGGCGAGCAACAGAGTGCTGACGATGACGAAGGCTTTGCGCATGGTGATTCCCCTAGAGACGAGCCGAGGTCAGTGCCGGGCGACGTGATCGGTGGCCGTGATCGCCCCGAACGCGACCAGCCGCACGAGGTCGGCGTCGGCCGGGTGGAAGAGCCGCCAGCGGGCGACGTCGCCCGCGCTGATCGCGCTGGGCGCGAACGCCGCCAGCAGCGCGATCCGCGTCCCGGCGCGGTCCGTGCCGGGCAGGTCCCGGATCAGATCGACGGCCCACTCTGCGGGCCGGGCAGGGAACTTTCCGTCCTCCCAGCTCACGGTCGCCGCGACGGTCTGGCGAGCCACGTCCCCCAGGAGGTCCCCGCCTTGGGTGGCGGCGTTCTTCAGCGACGCGTACGCGACGCCGACCGGGCTGTCCCCGGCCCAAGCCGGTGGCGCCGTCGTGCCGGCGTCGAGGAGCGGGAGGCTGCGGCCGGGCTCCTTCGGCTCGCGGGCCGTCCTGGCGTAGAGCCGGCCCCCGACTGACCGCACCACCGGGGAGCGCTGCAGGCCGCCGGGCAGCAGATCCGGGTCGAGCAGCGCCGACACGACCCGATTGATGAAGTGGAAGGCGAGCAGGGTGCCGGTGACCTCAGGGCAGTACGGGCTGGTCCAGTCGGCGGCTCCGGGGCTGCGGCTGGCCTCGGCCCAGCCCACGAGCGCGGCGCGCCTCGGCTCCGGTGGCGTCCCGCCCCGGGCAATGACCTCGGCCAGCTCGTGCTCGCCCAGCGCGTGCAGCAGAATCACGTGGGCGTCGACGCAGAACCGGCAGCGATTGGCCCGGGACACCGCCGACGCGACAAGCTCGCGGTCGACCCGGGACGCGTCCCCGGCGAGCAGGGCCTCGCGCATCAACGCCCAGGTCGCGGCCAGCACCTCCGGCACGGCCGAGAGCGTCTGGAAGGTGGGCACCGGCCCGAGGAACTCGTCCCGCAGCTGCCGGTAGACCTCCCCGGTGACACCGGTCGCAGCCTTCGCTGGAGCGGGGGTGAAAAAGCGGTATGTCATGGACTCGATGCTTGCCTCGGCGGGCCGGGAAAACGTCGTGCCGCCGCGGGCACTTGCCCGGCCGCCGATACCGCGTCCGCAGTACTCCTCATCTACCGCAGGCGCGGGATGCTCCCTGATGACAGCCGCACTACAGTTCGATCATGCGCCGCGATCTGCCGTACGCCCTCAGCGGCCTCGCCCTCGGCGTCCTCCTGCTCGGCCACGCCGCGCTCGCACCGGAGGCCGCAGCGGTGCGGGCGGTCGACGTCGCCCTGGTCCTGGTCATGGCGGCGGCCCTGGCGGTGTGCCGGCGGTACCCGGTGGTGGCGCTGATCGCGGTGACCGCCGCCATGCTGGCCCTCCACATCCGGGTATACCCCGGGGTGTCCGCCGCGTTCCCCGTCCTCGGCGCGGTCTACGTCGCCGCCTGGCGAGGGCACCGGTCGGCCGCCGCCCTGGCCAGCCTCGTCTTCCTCGGCGGCTTCCTGGCCCGCGACACCTCGGTCGCGCCCGCCGACCGGCCCGGCCAGCAGATCGCCGAGCGGACCGCCCTGCTGCTGGGCTGGTTTGTGGCGGCCAACGTCGCCGGGCTCGTCGCGCGACAGCGCCGGGCGTACCTGGAACAGGTCGAGCAGCGGGCGATCGAGGCCGAACGCACCCGCGAGGAGATGGCGTTGCGTCGCGCCGGGGAGGAGCGCCTGCGCATCGCCCGGGACCTGCACGACTCGCTGACCCACAACATCTCCGTGATCAAGGTGCAGGCCGGGATCGCCGTGCACCTGGCCCGCAAGCACGGCGAGGAACCGTCGGCCGCGCTGCTGGCGATCCAGGAGGCCAGCAGCGCCGCGATGCGGGAACTGCGGGCGACGCTGGACGTCCTGCGCGCACCCTCCGACGGGGACTACGTCGGGCTGGCCCGGGTGGGCGAGCTCGCCGAACGGACCCGGGCGGCCGGCGTACCGGTGCAGGTGACCGTCACCGGTCAGCCTCGGGACCTGCCCGCCGAGGTCGACCAGGCCGGGTATCGCGTCGTCCAGGAGGCCCTGACCAACGTAGCCCGCCACGCCGGCCCCGCCACCGCCCAGATCCACGTCGAGTATGCCCCGGCACAGCTGACCGTCTCGGTGACCGACGACGGCCAGGCGTCGCCAGTCCGGCCGGTGACACCGGGTGTGGGCCTGCGCGGCATGCGGGAACGGGTCACCGGACTGGGCGGCACACTGCAGGCCGCCGCCCGCGACGACGGCGGGTTCACGGTACGGGCCACGTTCCCGTTGGACGGTCCAGCATGATCCGGGTCCTGCTCGCCGACGACCAGGCTCTGATGCGGGCCGGATTCCGGGCATTGCTCGACGCCGAGGACGACCTGGAAGTCGTCGGCGAGGCCGCCGACGGCGCATCGGCCGTCCAGCTGTCGCGACGCCTGCGGCCGCACGTCGTGCTGATGGACGTGCAGATGCCGGGACTCGACGGCATCGAAGCCACCCGGCGCATCGCCGCTGATCCCGACCTCGCCGTGGTCCGCGTCCTCATCCTCACCAACTACGGGCTCGACTCCTACGTCTTCGCCGCACTCCGCGCGGGCGCCAGCGGGTTCCTTCTCAAGGACGCCGACCCCGCCGACCTGCTGCAGGCCATCGCCGTCGTGGCTCGGGGCGACGCGCTGCTCGCCCCAGCGGTCACCCGTACCCTCATCAGCGAGTTCGTCGCCAGCCCGCCGCCGGCCGACCCGGCGGCGGGACGCGACGTGCTGACCGCCCGCGAACAGGAGATCGTCGAGCTCGTCGCCCGGGGGCTGAGCAACGACGAAATAGCCGAGCGCATGGTGATCAGTCCGTTGACCGCCAAGACACACGTCAACCGGGCGATGACGAAGCTGCACTGCCGCGACCGTGCCCAGCTGGTCGTGTGGGCGTACGAGTCGGGGCTGATCACGCCGCGTCGCCGATGACAGCCGGTCGGCGGCATGCCAGTCAGTTGATTTTGGCGTTTGCAAGTAGACGCAGCACTGTGGGCACCGGCGGTCGCGGTAGGTTGCACAGTCATGGCCACGACCGCCGACGTCCGTCACGAACTCGCCAGCCTCGCCGACCCACGTCGGGTGGCGGGATTGAGCCGGTTTCTGCAGATGATTCCAGGCGGGTATGGCGAGGGCGACAGGGCCATTGGTGTCTCCGTGCCGGAACAACGCAGGGTGGCCGCCCGGTATTGGCGTGACCTCTCCCTAGCCGAAACGGCGAAGCTGCTGACCAGTAGCGTGCACGAGGAGAGGCTGACGTCGCTATTCATCCTGGTGCGAAAGTTCAGCAAGGGAGACGAGGAGGAACGGGGCGAGATCTTCAGCGTCATCCTGGCCAACACCCGCCACATCAACAACTGGGACCTGGTGGACTCATCCGCCCCGTACATCGTCGGCCCCTGGCTGATCGACAAGGACCGAAGCGTCCTGGATCGGTTGGCCGAGTCAAGCCTGGTGTGGGACCGGCGCATCGCCATCATGGCAACGTTCGCCTTCATCAAAGCCGGCGACTTCCATTGGACCTTCCGCCTCAGCGAACGGCTCCTACGCGACCCGCACGACCTCGTCCAGAAGGCGGTGGGCTGGATGCTGCGCGAGGTAGGGAACCGTGACAGAGCGGCGGAGGAGGAGTTTCTGGCCCGACGTTACCGGGTCATGCCGCGGGTCATGCTGCGGTACGCGATCGAAAAGTTTGACCCGCAGCGACGTAGGGAGTACCTATCCGGCGTGGTGTAGATGGTTGATGCCCGTCGGGTGGTGGCTCGCTGATACGACCCGCCTTTCGGGCGCGAGCCGGAGCCGGCACCATCTTCGGCACGAGAGCCCATCTCAGGCTGATCACGTCACCCCCGGAAGCCGACAGCAACTTCGGGCGTCGCCGAAGACGCTCACCACGCCGGAGGCCCTGGTCACGACTTTGCCCGTGGGATCCGTGTCTCAGCTCGCGGGACCCATGCGAAAGCCAGCACGGCGAAGCTCACAGTCATAGATCGATGCGGCAAGACGTCTCTCGGCCGGCACGAGACTCGAGGCGACAGCTGGCGGCAGCCAGGCAGAGAGCAGCGGAGGGTGACACCTCGGTCCTCGCTGGGAGTTCGCTACGTCGTCGCAGGTCAGGGCGCTGCTCGCCCTCCGCCCCAATTTGATGGTCATGGTCTTCTTCGGCAGCGTCGTGGGCGCCGCCAACCCGACCCCCACCCCCCGATTCCA
>NZ_POUB01000142.1 GCF_003236335.1 Micromonospora deserti | reverse complement strand
ACCCCCTCCTCCCCCCACGAAAATCTGCTTGGGTGACACTACTTCGGTCCGAACACTATGCGGCGGCCGGAGCCGGCGGTGGGCATTCACCTGTCCGGGAGCGGTGACGCCGCTGGTCCGTTGGCCAGCGTGGGCAAACGAGGGAGCGTGCAGATGGATTTCGACGTGACGGTTGAGATCCCCAAGGGTCACCGCAACAAGTACGAGGTGGACCACGAGACCGGCCGGATCCGGCTGGATCGCACCCTCTTCACGTCCACGCAGTACCCGGCCGACTACGGGTTCATCGAGGGCACCCTGGGCGAGGACGGCGACCCGCTGGACGCCCTGGTGCTGGTCCCCGAGCCGACCTTCCCGGGCTGCCTGATCCGGTGCCGCACCATCGGCATGTTCCGGATGACCGACGAGAAGGGCGGGGACGACAAGGTCCTCTGCGTACCCTACGAGGACCCGCGCCAGGAGCACCTGCGCGACATCCACCACCTCGGCGAGTTCGACCGGCTGGAGATCCAGCACTTCTTCGAGGTGTACAAGGACCTCGAACCGGGCAAGTCGGTCGAAGGCGCCACCTGGGTGGGCCGGATCGAGGCCGAGGCCGAGATCGCCGCATCGTACCGGCGCGCCCGGGAGGCCGCGGAGCGCGGCGAGTCCACGCACTGACCCGCACCGACCTTCGACGGGCCCGGGGGCCGCTCAGCCGAGCAGCCCCCGGGCCCGTTCGTACAGGTCGAGCACCGCGCACGCGACCGGCACCACGGAAACCACCAGGGCGGTGTCGGTGAGGTCGGCGATCCGACCGAGGTACGGCGAGACGGGCCGGCGGGCGTACGTGTTGCCGGCGGCCACCGTGACCAAGGCCAGCAGCAGGCCACCGACGACCAGGGCGAGCCGGCCGGCCGGCCCGGCACGGTCGGCGAGCACGGCGCCCAGCACGGCGAAGCCGGCCAGCCCGGCGACGACGGTCGGCACCCGGTGGCGCAGCGCCACGAACAGTCGGGACCGCAGCAGCAGCACCGCCGCGGCGACCGCCACCAGCAGACGTCCGGCGACCCCGCCGGCGAAGGCGAGGACCACCGCCGCGGCGGCCGCCAGCACGGCGTGGCCGAGCAGCATCCCGGTCAGCATCTCCTCGGTGCGGGCCACCGCCGCGTAGACCCGCCCCCGGTCCGGCAGGTCCCGGGCCTGGTCCGGGCCGACGCCGGGCTCGCCGGTCGGCAGGGTGATCGGCGGCAGCGGCACCTTGCCGAGCCGGATGGCCAGCAGCGGGATCGCGCCGACGGCGAAGACCAGCACGCAGAGCAGCACCGCCGCCGTGCCGGCGGGGCTGAGCAGCAGCCCGCCGAGCGCCGCCAGCGCGCCGGCGGCGCCGATTGTGGCGCCGGCCACGAAGACCCGGAGCCGGGTGGCGACCCCGGCCAGCCCGAGCACCGACGCCAGCAGCAGCGCCACCGAGCCGGTCAGCAGTTCGGGCGCGCCGAGCCAGCGCAGGCCAGCGACCGGCCCGACCGGGTCGCCGGAGCTGACGGCGAGGGCGCCCGCCGCGGCCGCGTACGGCAGGGCGTAGCCGCCGAGGGTGGCGCCGGCCGCCCCGTCCCCGTGCGCCCGTGACGCCACCACCCCGGCGAGGGTGAGCAGCAGCGCCACCACCACGGCGGCCGGCCAGCCCTCCTCGGCGGGACCGCCGGCGAGCACGGCGAGCAACCCGACGGCGAGCGGTACGCCGGCCCCCGCCAGGGTGGCGACCCGGGTGGCCGCGGGAGACCAGGCCCCGCCCCGCCGGCGCGCCCCGTCCGCGATCGCCTCGACCACGTCGTCGTACTCCAGCTCGGGCCACTGCGCGCGGGCCGGGACCAGGTGCAGCACCTCACCGTCGCGGACCCCCTGCGGCAGCAGGGCCTGCGCCGTGGCCAGCACCGCCCCGTCGGTACGCCGCAGCACCCAGCCGCCGTGCCGTTCACCGTCGTCGGCGAGCCCCTCCCCGGCGTGCCGCAGCACCTCCGGCAGCAGCTCGGCCAGCGGCACCTGCTCCGGCAGGGCGACGTCCACCCGCCGTTGCGGTGCGTTGATGGTGACCCGGGCCAGCCCGACTGTCATCGACTGATCTCCATATCGACCGGGGATTGGAGGCTGCGCGGACGACAGGACTCTACCTACGATGAGCCAGGCTCGGGTTACCGTGCGCGGTCAGGAGGTCGAGTGTCCACCGTCGTCATCAAGCGGCCACCGCGACGTTCGGCACCGGAGATCCCGGTCGGTGAGCTGCCCGTCGAGGCGCCGCCGGAGATCCCGGCCGTCACCGGCGGGCGCTGGCAGCAGATGCTGATGGTGCTGCCGATGCTCGGCGGCACGGTGGCGATGGCGATGATGTTCGGCCGCGGCGGCGGCGCGTACTCCTACATGGTCGGTGGGATGTTCGGGCTGTCCTCGCTGGCGATGCTGGTGACCTCGTGGGGCAGCGCGGCGGGCACCCCGAGGAAGTCCGAGATGATGGCCGCCCGGCGGGAGTACCTGCGGCACCTGACCGCGCTGCGGCGGCGGGTCCGGCAGACCGCCGGCCGGCAGCGCGCGGGTCTCTACTACCGGCACCCCGACCCCGGCCGGCTCTGGTCGACGGTGGACAGTCACCGGGTCTGGGAACGCCGCCCCGCCGACCCGGACTTCGCCGTGGTCCGGGTCGCCGTCGGGCCGCAAACCCTCGCCACCCCGCTGGTCCCACCGGTCACCCGCCCGCTGGAGGAGCTCGAACCGATGACCGCCGGCGCGCTACGCCGGTTCCTGGACGCGTACTCCGTGGTGCCCGACCTGCCGGTGGCGCTCTCGCTGCGCAGCTTCGCCCGGGTCTTCGTGCGGGACGCCACCGCCACGTCGGGCGGGCCCCCGGCAGCCGGGCAGGCGCTGGCCCGCGCGATGCTCGCCCAGTTGGCGGTCTTCCACGCCCCCGACGAGCTGCTCGTCGCGGTGTGCGCCGGGCCGGAGCGGCGGGCCGCCTGGGAGTGGGTGAAGTGGCTGCCGCACGCCCACCACCCGACCCGCACCGACGCGCTCGGCCCGGTACGGCTGGTGACCAGCGCCGCGGCGGAGCTGGAGCGGCTGCTGGACGAGGTGCTGGCCAGCCGGTCCCGGTTCAGCCCGGCGGGGCCGGCCACCGACGGGCCGCACGTGGTGGTGGTGCTCGACGGGGGCGACCTGACCGGGGCCGCGGACCTGACCGGGGATGGCGGCATCGACGCCGTCACCATCATCGACCTGGACACTCCGCCGCCGCGCCTGCTGGACCGCCTCGCCCTGCTGCTGGAACTGCGGCACGGCCGGCTGTCCTCGTCCTCGGCGGAAGGGACCGCCGAGGTGGGCACGGCGGACCGGCTCGACCTGGTGGACGCCGAGGCGCTGGCCCGGCGGCTCGCCCCGCTGCGGCTGGCGGGCGGCGTACGGGGCGCGGACGCGCCGCCCGGCGCCGAGCCGGGCCTGCCCGAGCTGCTCGGCCTGGGCGACCCGGAGAACTTTACCGCCGAGCAGGGCTGGGCACCCCGCTCGGCGCGGGAACGGTTGCGGGTACCGATCGGGGTGGGCGCCGACGGCGGCGCGATAGAGCTGGACCTCAAGGAGTCGGCGCAGGACGGAATGGGGCCGCACGGCCTGCTGATCGGGGCGACCGGCTCGGGCAAGTCCGAGCTGCTCCGTACGCTGGTGCTCGGGCTGGCCGCCACGCACAGCTCGGAGCAGCTCAACTTCGTGCTGATCGATTTCAAGGGCGGCGCCACCTTCGCCTCCTTCGACCGGCTGCCGCACACCGCCGCGGTGATCACCAACCTGGCCGACGCGCTGCCGCTGGTCGACCGGATGGTCGACGCCATCAACGGCGAGCTGGTCCGCCGCCAGGAGCTGCTGCGCCGGGCCGGCAACTTCGCCAGCCTGCGCGACTACGAGCGGGCCCGGGCCGCCGGCACGCCGCTCGCCCCGCTGCCGTCGCTGCTGCTGATCTGCGACGAATTCTCCGAGCTGCTCTCCGCCAAACCCGACTTCATCGACCTGTTCGTGCAGATCGGCCGGCTGGGCCGGTCGCTCGGCGTGCACCTGCTGCTGGCCTCGCAACGGCTGGAGGAGGGGCGGCTGCGCGGGTTGGACACCCACCTGTCGTACCGGATCGGGTTGCGGACCTTCTCCGCGCTGGAGTCCCGGACGGTGCTCGGGGTGCCGGACGCGCACGAGCTGCCCCGCTCGCCCGGGCACGGCTACCTGCGCTCCGGCACCGAGCCGCTGGTGCGGTTCAAGGCCGCGTACGTCTCGGGGGCGGTGCTCCGGCGGGGCGCGGCGCCGGGCGCGGGCAGCGCCGCCGCACCCCGGTTGCTCGCCTTCTCCACCCACTTCGTGCCCGCGCCGGAGCCGGCCGGGCCGCCCGCGCTGCCCGCCGCCGAGGAGGAGGGCAGCACGGAGAGCCTGCTGGAGCTGCTGGTCGGCCGGCTGGCCGGGCAGGGCCCGCCGGCGCACCAGGTCTGGCTGCCGCCGCTGGGCCGGGCTCCGGCGCTGGACGAGCTGCTCGGGCCCGTCGGCGTCGACCCGGCGCGCGGCCTCACCTTCGGCAATCCGGAGCTGCACGGCGCGCTCCAGGTGCCGGTCGCGGTCGTCGACAAACCCTTCGAGCAGCGCCGCGACCTGCTCTGGCTGGCGCTGGAAGGCGCGGCCGGCCACGTCGCCGTGGTCGGCGCCCCGCAGAGCGGCAAGTCGACCGCGTTGCGCACCCTGATCTGCGCGCTGGCGCTCACCCACACCCCCGCCGAGGTGCAGGTCTACTGCCTCGACTTCGGCGGCGGCGGGCTGGCCGCGCTGCGCGACCTGCCGCACGTCGGCGGGGTCACCGGCCGGGCCGACCCGACGGCCGTGCGGCGTACGGTCGGCGAGGTCACCAGTCTGCTGACCGACCGGGAGCGCCGCTTCGCCGAGCTGGGCGTGGAGTCGATGACCGCCTGGCGGCAGCGCCGGGCCGCCCAGGCCCGGGCCGGCCAGCCGGCCGCCGACCCGTTCGGCGACGTGTTCCTGGTGGTGGACGGCTGGAGCACGCTGCGCGGCGAGTACGACGACCTGGAACCGCTGATCACCGACCTGGCCACCCGGGGCCTGTCGTACGGGGTTCACGTGGTGGCGACCGCCGTGCGCTGGCTGGACCTCCGGCCGGCGATCCGGGACCTCTTCGGTTCCCGGCTGGAGCTACGCCTCGGTGACCCGTCCGACTCGATGATGCCCCGCCGGGCGGCGGCGAACGTGCCGGAGCAGACCGCCGGGCGGGGCATAACCGCGGAGAGCCTGCACTTCCTCACCGCGCTGCCGCACCTGGCCGCCGCCGGTGGGGACACCGCCGACCTGGTCAAGCAGGTCCGCGCGAGCTGGGCCGGGCCGGAGGCCCCCCGGGTACGGCTGCTCCCCCCGGTGCTCCCGTACGCCCAGCTCGACCTGGCCGCGACCACCGGCCTGGCGTTGCCGGTGGGGATCGCCGAGGCGGACCTGCGCCCGGTGGTGCTGGACTTCGCCACCGAGCCGCACTTCGTGGTCTTCGGCGACGCCGAGTGCGGCAAGTCCTCGTTCCTGCGCGCGCTGGCCACCTCGATCGTCTCCCGGTTCACCCCCGAGCAGGCGCGGGTGATCCTGGTCGACTACCGCCGCAGCCTGCTCGGCGCGATCGAGACGCCGCACCTGATCGGGTACGGCACGGCGGCGGCGCACACCGCCGACCTGATCGAGTCGGTGGCCGGCTACCTGCAGGCCCGAGCCCCCGGCCCGGAGGTCACCCCGGGCCAGCTGCGAGACCGCTCGTGGTGGTCGGGGCCGGAGCTGTTCGTGCTGGTCGACGACTACGACCTGGTCGCCAGCGGGCCGGCGAACCCGCTGCGCGCGCTGGAGGAGCACCTGCCGCACGCCCGGGACGTCGGGCTGCACCTGGTGCTGGCGCGCCGCTCCGGGGGCGCCGGCCGGGCCCAGTACGAGCCGATCGTGCAGCGGCTGCGCGAGCTCTCCACCGCCGGGCTCGTGATGGCGGGCAGCCCGGAGGAGGGGGCGCTGGTCGGCCCCGTCCGGCCCGGGCCGCTGCCCACCGGGCGGGGGCGGCTGGTCACCCGGCGTGAGGGCGTACGTCTGGTCCAGCTGGCCCACCTGCCACCGCTGTGACGACTGTCCCCGGATCACCCCGGAGGGCGGGGTGGAACCGGTAATCTCCGATCGTCATGGTTCTGTCGGGACGAATGGCTGAGGATGTGACCAGGGTGCGGCACAGCGGTCCGCCGGCGGCTCGACGGATCTCGGGCGGGGCGCTGCTCGCCGTCGCGGCCACCGTCGCGGCGGTCGCCGCCCCGGTGGCTCCGGCCGCCGCCGCGGCCCTGCCGGTCCCGGCCGAGCCGGCCGCCGCCCGCCCGGCGGCGGGTCCGCTGCCCGTGGCCGGGCCGCAGGCCGCCCGGCGGCTCACCGCTGCGCCGGTGGCGTACGCACCCCCGGGCCAGGGCCGCCCCGACCAGATCCGCGACGAGCAGTGGCAGCTCGACGAGCTGCGGGCCAGCACCGCCTGGCGCAGCTCCACCGGGCGCGGGGTCACTGTCGCCGTGATCGACTCCGGCGTGGACGCCACCCACCCGGATCTGGCCGGCCAGGTGCTGCCCGGCCTCGACCTGGTCACCCCGCAGGGCACCGCGGCCCCGGACCCGGTCGGTCACGGCACGACGGTGGCCGGATTGATCGCCGGGCGCAACGACGACAGCCGAGGTGTGGTCGGCCTCGCCCCGGACGCCCGGATCCTCCCGGTCCGCGTCCTCGACGCCGAGAACCGCTACGACGACGCGATGATTGTCGCCAAAGGTGTGCGGTGGGCCGTCGACAACGGCGCCCGCGTGATCAACCTGTCCCTCGGTGGCAGCGGTGACAGCCCCGCGCTGGCCGCGGCGCTCGACTACGCCTTCGCCCGGGACGTGGTGGTCGTCGCCTGCACCGGCAACCTGGCCACCTCGACCGACACCAAGGTCTGGTACCCGGCGCGGGAGCCGGGGGTGATCGCGGTCGCCGGCCTGGAGCGCAGCAGCGAGAACCTGTGGTCCGGCTCGATCACCGGTCGTGCCACCGTGCTCACCGCCCCCGCCACCGGCCTGGTCGGGGCCCGCCCGGGCGGGTACTGGCGGGTGCAGGGCACCAGCTTCGCGGCGCCGCTGGTGGCCGCCACCGCCGCCCTGGTCCGGGCCCGCTATCCGCAGATGTCCGCCGGTGACGTGGTCAACCGGCTGCTGACGACCGCACGGGACATCGGCCCCACCGGCCGGGACGACCGCTTCGGGTACGGCCTGGTCGACCCGGTCGCCGCGCTGGACGCCGAGGTGGCCCCGGTGGGCCGCAACCCGCTGGACGACCAGTCGTCGCCCGGCGTGGTGGGGTTCGGCCCGGCGCCCGGCTCGGCCCAGGACGCCGCCGGCGGCACCGACGCGCTGGGTTTCACCGCGCCTCGGCAGCAGACCCGGTGGACGGCGCAGCCCGCCGGCACGCAGGACGACTCCACCCGGGAGCGGCTCTGGACCGGGGCCGCGCTCTTCGTCGCGCTGCTTACCGGCGCGGCGCTGATGGTTCGCCGGTTCCGCCAGTGGGGCCGCTGACCGGCCGGCGCGCACGCCACGCCGCCACCACTGGACGCTGCCGGTCCGGGCGTCCGGCGGGGTGCGGCACGGGCGGCAGCCCCGGGCGCGGAACCGCCGTTCCGGGTCTGACCGGGCGGCGGCCGGGGTAGAACGGTGATCGTGAGCACGTCCGGTCAGCACACGCTGGCGTCCCCGCCACGCCGGTCGTGGCGGCACCGTCGCCTGCACCCGGACGACTCGCGGGGACTGCGGCTGACCCTTGCCGCCGGCGCCGCGTTCCTGGTGCTGGTGCCGTTCACGTTGCTCGCGTTCCTGGTGTTGGGGAGCTGGTCGCCGCTGCGCCGGCTGGACACGGCGGTGACCGACGCGCTGGCCGTCTACGCCGCCGAGCACTCGTCCTGGGTGCGCCTGATGTCGCTCTGGACCGACGTGTTCGCCCCGATGCCGCTGCGTTTCGGTGCGCTGCTGCTGGTGATCTGGCTGGCCCGACGGAAGGCCCGGCAGCTGGCGGTCTGGGTGGCCACCACGATGCTGGTGGGTGGGCTGCTCGGCCCGCTGCTCAAGCTGCTGGTCGGCCGGTCCCGGCCGGAGCTGCCCGACCCGGTGGCCCAGGCGCCCGGCCTGGCGTTCCCGTCCGGGCATGCGCTCAACGCCGTCCTCGCCGCCGGTGTGCTGCTGGTGGTCTTCCTGCCGTACGCCCGGCGGCACCGGCCCACCGCGCGCCCGCTGGTGTGGGCCGCGGCGCTGCTGCTCGCCGTGGTGACCGGGTTCAGCCGGGTGGCGCTCGGCGTGCACTGGACCAGCGACGTGCTGGCCGGCTGGCTCCTCGGCACGGCGGTGGTGGCCGCGACCGCCGCCGCCTGCACCGTCTGGCGGGCTGGCCCGCCGACGCGCCCGGACCCACCCGGCTGAGCCACTCTTCTGAGGTTTGTCGCCGTCCGGCGGCGGGACGCGCCCTATCCCGGGATAGTGCCCCGCGGGCAGGCGGGTGAGGAGTAGGTCAGGTGCACTCGCCGGTGCCGACGCCGCGGGTCCGCTCCGCGCCGGCCAGCGCCACCGGGCGGGCCTCGGCCGCGGTCACCGCGAATCCGGTGTTCGGGTCGTCGGCCGCCGCCGCGAAGATCACCCCGAGCACCAGGCCGTTTGAGGAGACCAGCGGGCCGCCGGAGTTTCCGCTGCGGACCAGCGCGCGGATCGTGTAGATCTCCCGGGTGACGTCGCCGGCGGAGTAGATGTCCGGTCCGGTGATCCGGTCGACGTCGCGGATCCGCGCCGACTGTGCGTTGTACGGCCCGTCGAGCGGGAAGCCGAGCACGATGGCGTCCGCGCCGCTGCCCGCGTTGCCGGCGGCGAAGCGCATGGACGGGCCGGGCAGCCCCGGCACGTAGAGCACGGCGAGGTCCCGGTCTGGGTCGTAGACGACCACCTCGCCGTCGTACCGGTCACCGTTCAGCTCCACCGCCACAGAGCGGGTGCCGGCGACGACGTGGGCGTTGGTCATCACCCGGTCGTCGGCGTACACGAACCCGGAACCCTCGATCCGGCGCGAGCAGCTCGGTGCCGAGCCGAGCACCTTGACCACCGAGCGCTGGCCGTTGACCACCACCTGGGAGCCGGCGAGCGCCGGATCGGGCGGGGAGACCTGCCGGGCCCGGGTGGGCGCCAGGTCGCCGAAGACATCGGGGAAGCCGTTGGTGTCGACGGTGTCCCGCAGCGCGGTGGAGAGCCGCTGCGCCTGGTCGGGCAGCACCCGGTCGACCACGGTGAGCAGCGCGCTGTTGCGCACCGAGGCGGCCAGCCAGGGCAGCGACGACGAGCCGAGCGGCACCGCCACCAGCCAGGCGACCAGCAGCACCGCGAAGAGCGAGACGAACGCCCCGCCGATGTCGTCGACCTGCTTGCCGACGTCGCTGGTGATCGTCTTGCGCAGGTGGGAACCGACCCACCCGGCGACGGCCTGGCCGACCACCGCCAGCCCGAAGATCGCCACCAGGGAGATCAGCACCCTGGTGCCGCTGTCGATGAACTGCTGCGCCAGCAGCGGACCGACCTGCAGCCCGACCAGCGCCCCCAGGAAGAACCCGGAGAACGACAGCACCCCGATGACGAAGCCCTGACGGTATCCGCTGATCGCGAACACGAGCATGAGCAGCAGCAGTACGAGATCCACGGCGGACACGGGTCAAGCGTACGGGCAGAGCGCTCGTGGGATGACCACCGCTTGCGGAAGGTGACGGTGAAGTCAGCGCAGGGCCGACTCGTCGACCTCCTCGGTGCCGGCCGAGGGCGCCGGTGCGGCTCCGATCGGCGGCAGGTCGATCACTCGGCCGCGCCACGGGCGGGCCCAGCCGCCCATCTCCAGCAAGGCGGCCAGCACACCGGCGGTGAAGCCCCAGACCAGCATCCCGCGCGCCGAGAACGCCGGGCCGATCCAGCCGCTGGGGTGGCGTACCCGCATCCGGTTCGCCGGGTCGACCAGCTCGGCGATCGGCAGCCGGGCCACGTGCGCCACCTCGGCCGGCTCCCGGGGGTGCACCGGGTGCGGCGTATGCCACCAGGCGAGCACCGGGGTCACCACGAAGTCGCTGACCGGGATCCAGAGCCTCGGCAGCTCGGCCAGGACGGTGACGCTGGCCGGGTCGAGATTGACCTCCTCGTTCGCCTCGCGCAGGGCGGTCGCCGAGGCGTCGGCGTCCTCCGGGTCGGCCGCGCCGCCGGGGAAGGCCGGCTGGCCGGCGTGGTTGCGCAGGGTGGCGGCCCGCTGGAGGATCAGCACGTCCGGGCCGGTGCCGGGCTCCTCGCCGAGCAGCACCAGCACGGCGCTCTCCCGGCCGCCCTCGGCCGGCGTGGCGAGTCGGGTGAAGTCCTCGGTACGCGCGCTGCCGAGCCGGGTCAGCAGGGGCTCCAACCAGCCGGGCGGCTGCCGGGTCAGGCCGGCGCTCCCGCGTTCCGCGGCGCCCGGGCCAGGCCGCCCGGTCACGCCGGCACCGCCACGCCGAGATGCTGCCGGACCAGCTCGGCGAGGCGGGCGTCGTCCAGCGCGCCGGAGGAGTCGAGGTGCCGGATCTGGCCCTCGCCGTCGACGAGGACGGTCAACGGCATGGCGTTGCGCCGCAGCGCCCGCTGCAGGCTCTGCCCCTGGTCCACGAGCATCGGGAAGCGGACGCCGAAGTCCTCGCCGATGGACTGTGCGGCCTGCCGGCTGTCCTGGCTGTTGACCCCGATCACCTGGACCTGGCCGGCGGCCCGTTGGCTGAACCGCTGGAAGGCGGGCAGTTCCTTGCGGCAGGGCGGGCACCAGGACGCCCACACGTTGATCACCGCCGGGCCGGGTACGTCCCGCAGGGCGACCGGGGCGCCGCCGGTGAAGCAGGGCAGCGTCAGCTCGGGCAGTGGCTGGGCGGCGGCGGTCGGACCGGCCGAGGCCGGGGCTGCGGTCGGGGCCGAGGCCGGGGCGGTGGTCAGCGTCGCACAGTCCTGGAACGGCGAGGGCCGGGAGTTCGCGGCCTCCTGCCGGGTCGGCAGGCTCTCCTCGGCGGTGGCGGTGCAGCCGGCGACCGCGAGCAGCACCGGGACGAGCAGGGCGGCGAGGCGGGCGTTCACGGTGCCTCCGCGGCGACCGCCTGGGCGGGCACCAGCTCCGGATCGACCCCGGCGGCCACCGCCAGGTCCCGGGCCCGCGGACCCTTGAGCAGCTTCGCGGCCGCCGCCGGCTCGGTCGGACCGGTGCCGTAGGACGGGCAGAGTTTCGCCAGCGTGCACGCGCCGCAGGCCGGCTTGCGGGCATGGCACACCCGCCGGCCGTGGAAGATGACCCGATGCGACAGCATGGTCCAGTCGCGCCTGGGGAACAGGGCACCGATCGCGTGCTCGATCTTGACCGGGTCGGTCTCGGCGGTCAGCCGCCAGCGCTGCACCAGCCGCTGGAAGTGGGTGTCGACGGTGATCCCGGGGACGTCGAAGGCGTTGCCGAGGATCACGTTCGCCGTCTTGCGGCCGATGCCGGGCAGGGTGACGAGATCGGCCAGCTTGCCGGGGACCCGGCCGTCGTACCGCTCGACGAGCGCCTGACCGAGCTTGATCAGCGAATCCGTCTTGTTGCGGTAGAAGCCGGTGGGCCGGATCATCTCCTCCAGCTCGGCGCGTTCCGCTCCCGCGTAGTCGGCTGCCGTCGGGTAGCGGACGAAGAGCTTCGGGGTGACCTCGTTGACCTTCTTGTCGGTGCACTGCGCGGAGAGGATCGTGGCGACGGCCAGCTCCAGGGCGTTGGAGTGGTCGAGTTCACAGTGCGCGTCGGGGTGGGTCTCGGTCAGCACCCGACCGATCCGGCGGGCGCGCCGGGTACGCCCGAGTTCGGTCTCGGTGGTGCGGGGGGAGCTGGTGGTCACGCCGGCCAGCCTACGTCGCCGGGCCGACGGGCCGCCGCCACGCGCCGCCGGTCAGCCGGCTGGCGGCGGGCTGACCGTGCCGGAGTCGTCGAAGCGGGCGCCGGTCTTCGGGAAGTCGGTGCGGGTGAGCTGCCTCAGCAGGCCCAGGCCGCGGTCGTCCGGGTCCATCGTGGGCTTGCCGGCGGAGTTCATGTACGTCGAGACGAACGAGCCGCCGGCCCAGCTGCCGTCGGGCTTGAGGGACACCTTGAGCACGCCGCCCCAGCCGAGCCGGCCGGCGTTGCTCAGCGAGTTGCCGCCGCCGGCGAAGTTGCCCAGGCTGTACGCGATCAGCCGGCCCCGGTAGAACTCCATGCCGCGCAGCACGTGCGGGCCGTGCCCGACGATCAGGTCGGCCCCGGCGTCGATCATCGCCTTGGAGAACTTGACCGGATCGCCCCGGTTCTCGCCGAGGAACATCTCCGTGCCCGGCCGCACCCGGGTCTTGTCGGAGCCCTCCGCGCCCATGTGCACCTGCACCACCACCAGGTCGGCCATGGTGGCGGCCTTCGCCACCACCTGTTTGGCGGAGGCGATGTCGGTGAGGCTGTTGGACCAGACGTACGACGAGAAGCCGGCGACGGCGACCTTGACTCCCTTGACGTCGACCACGGTGATCTGGTCGGGCGCCCCGGTGTGCGCGAGGTCGTACTTCTCCAGCGCCTTCTGGGTGTTCGTGTAGCCCTTCGGCCCGTAGTCGTTGCCGTGGTTGTTGGCCT
Source organism: Micromonospora deserti (assembly GCF_003236335.1). Taxonomy (GTDB): domain Bacteria; phylum Actinomycetota; class Actinomycetes; order Mycobacteriales; family Micromonosporaceae; genus Micromonospora; species Micromonospora deserti. Next base: position 3,140 of record NZ_POUB01000142.1, on the reverse strand, counting down.
GGTTGAGCAGGTCGAAGCCGGCGTCGCGCAGGTGCGCGGCGTACTCCGGCGGCGCGCGGAACTGGAAGCAGCGGGTCGAGTTGGCGCCGCACTTGCCGGTGCCGGTGTCGACGGTGAGCGGCTCCTCCAGGTTGCCCATCACCAGGTCGGCCGCGAGCGCGTCCTCGACCGAGTCGAAGAAGCCCTTCCCGCCGTTGGCGGGCAGCCGGTTCGGCGCGTTGCCCATGATGATGTCGCCCGTCGCGGAGAGCGAGATCGCCTGCTCCGTCGCGGGCGTCGGGGTGCCCGACGCGACGGGGGCGCCGGTGTCGCCACCGCCGGTGCCGCGCTGCCAGACCGAGCCGGCCTCGGGCTCGGCGCAGCCGGCCGCGAGCACGGCGACGAGCAGCGCGCCGGGGACGGGCGCGAGTCGGCGGCGCGGGCGGGGGGCGGCAGCATACATCGACCGCGATGATACCGGGCGGGTGATGCCCTGGACAGGCCCGACCGGCCCCCGGATTCAGCCCGTCAGCCGATCCGACCACGGGACCACGGTGCCCGCCCCGCCGGCCGTCACGGCGGCGTGCACGGCCCGGGCCAGCGGCGCGCCCCAGGTTGAGCAGGGTCCGCCGTACGGCGACTCGGGCCCGTCGACCGGGCAGAGCACGGTGACCGCGTCGGTCGGGGTGCCGGTGCCCGGCACGCCCAGCTCCACCATCGCCTGCGCCTTCGCCTCGGTGACGGTGGCCACCGCGTTGACCAGGGCGGCGTCACCGAGCCGGGCCGGGACGTAGGCCACGATGTTGACGGTGCCGACCGGCTGGGCGAGCGTCGCCGGCGCGGGCGCCGCCGCCCAGACCGGGTTGCCCAGCCCGACGGTCGCCCAGACCCGGACGCCGCCGTCGACGCGGGCCACCACCTCGGCCACGTCCACCCCGGTCAGCAGGCCCACCCCGGGCCCGTCGAGGGCGAGCCCGTCGGCCAGCTCGGCCAGGTGGTCGGCCGGGTCCTCCCGGTCGTACGAAATGGGCACGGTCGCGTTGACGACCCATCGCCGTACGCCGATCCCACCGCCGAGCGGCGCGGAGCTCACGGAGAGTAGCGGGAGATCGGTGCGCCAGACCAGCAGCGGGACGTCCCGCCCGCCCTCCGGGCGGCTGGTCAGCAGGGGCTCGCTCAGCACGTGCCGACCCTACGACCTGCGGCGCTGCGGAGCGCTGGCCACCCTGGCGGACGCGCGATCTTACTCCTTGATCAAGTCCCGCGCGTTACGCCCAACGATCAAGATTCCAGGGGTGCACCTCTGATTACCGCTCACGTGCGCCTAGACTTGGCGGCGCGCGAGGGATCAGCGGACGGCGGACCCGGCCGACGGACGGCACGCGCAGGCGGAGGTGCGCGATGGACGAGGTACTGGCCCGCAGCGGGATCTTCCAGGGCGTCGACCCGGAGGCTGCCGAGGCGCTCGCCAAGGAGATGGAGACGATCGAGGTTCGCAAGGGCGAGGTCGTCTTCAACGAGGGCGAGCCCGGCGACAGTCTTTACATCCTGCTGTCCGGCAAGATCAAGGTCGGCCGCCGGGCGGCGGACGGCCGGCAGAACCTCATCGCGGTGATGGGCCCGTCGGACATGGTCGGTGAGCTGTCGCTGTTCGACCCAGGTCCGCGTACGGCGACCGCCACCGCGGTGACCGACACCCGCCTGGTGCGGCTGCGTAAGCAGGCCCTGCGCCCGTGGCTGAACAACCGGCCGGAGATCGCCGAGCAGCTGCTCCGGGTGCTCGCCCGCCGGCTGCGGCGGACGAACGACTCGCTGGCCGACCTGATCTTCACGGACGTGCCCGGCCGGGTGGCCAAGAACCTGCTCCAGATGGCCGGCCGGTTCGGCACCCGCGACGGCGGCGTGCTGCGGGTGACCCACGACCTGACCCAGGAGGAGATCGCCCAGCTCGTCGGCGCCTCCCGGGAGACCGTCAACAAGGCGCTGGCCGATTTCGCGTCCCGCGGCTGGCTGCGGCTGGACGGCAAGAGCATCATCATCCTCGACCCGGAGCGCCTGGCCCGACGCGCCCGCGTCTGACCCGACCGGCCGGGCCCGCCCCGGCCACCATGGCACACCGGCCCCCGGACCGCCCAGGCGGTCCGGGGGCCGTGGTGACTCTCCGGGCCGGCCCCGCTTCTGCCCGGCGCAGAACCGCTGGACGGCTCGGAGCCCCGGCGGGCACGGTGGAGCGATGCTGAACCGGGTCGCCGTTCTCTCCGACATCCACGGGGTGCTGCCCGCGCTGGAGGCCGCCCTGGCCGAGCCGGACGTCGCCGCCGCCGACCTGATCGTGCTCACCGGCGACATCGCGGCCGGGCCGCAGCCGGTCGAGGTGCTGGACCTGCTCGCCGACCTCGGCGACCGGGTCTGCTGGGTACGGGGCAACGCCGACCGGGAGCTGGTCGAGGCCCGGGCTGGCCGGGCCTCCCCGATCGAGGTCTCCAACTGGGCCGCCGGCCAGCTCCGCGACGACCACGTGGCGCGGCTGGCCGCACTGCCGCTGACCGTGACCCTGGAGGTCGCCGGTCTCGGCCGGGTCCTCTTCTGCCACGCCACCCCGCGCGACGACGAGGAGGTCGTGCTCGTGGACACCCGGGTGACACGCTGGGCGGAGGTGCTCGCCGGGGTGCCGGCCGAGGTGGGCATCGTGGTGTGCGGGCACACCCACATGCCATTCACCCGGCTCGTCGACCGGCGCCTGGTCGTCAACCCGGGCAGCATCGGCATGCCGTACGGGGGGCCGGGCGCCTTCTGGGCGCTGCTCGGGCCGGGGGTTCAGCTGCGCCGCACCCCCTTCGACGTGGACGCCGCCTGTGCCCGGGTCGCCGCCGAGTCAGGCTTCCCCGACGCAGCCGAGTGGGCCGACGAGTACCTGCGCTCCCGGCACAGCGACACCGAGGCGCTCACCGTCTTCGCCCCGCGCGACGGCCGCTGACCATCCGCCCCGACCCGACCCTGTCAGGCTGAGTCGTTCAGAGCAGGGCACCCAGCGAGGACCTCCTCGACACCTGTCGAGCTGCCCCATCCGTGCGCCCACGCTCGACACCTCAAACCCCGCCACCCCGCCACCCACACACCCGAACTCGACACCTCAAACCCCGCCCCGCCACCATCGTCAC
>NZ_POUB01000141.1 GCF_003236335.1 Micromonospora deserti | reverse complement strand
CCGCTGACCCGCCCCGCCCGTCGTGATCATGAAGTTGGCGGCGACCACTCGGACACCTCCAACCGCCAACTTCATGATCACTAGGGAGTCGATCCCGGGCCCGGAGGGGCGGGGCCGGGGTCAGAACCGGTAGTCGGCCGGCAGGCCGGTGCCCCGCAGCTCCGGCGGCAGGTGGGCGACATCGTTGACGGCGATCAGGCCCGGCGGCGCGCCCGTGCGGTAGCGGATCACGGTCAACCCGCAGTTATGCAGGTTCAACCCGAGCCAGCGCCGCTCCGGCGCGTCCAGCGCCTGCCGGACGAACCAGGCGATCAGGAACGTGTGCGTGACGAGCAGCTCGCGCCGGTCCCCGTCGGCCGGCGCGGTGGCGAACCGCCGCCCCGCCTCCGCCGTCAGCCGCGGCCCGTCGGCCCGCTCGGCTGGGGAGAAGCCGGCCAGCAGCTGGGCGTACGCGGGCGGCAGGCCGGCCGGATCGGTGTCGTGCGGCAGGTGGTCGCCGACCTCCTCCGCCGCGTACACCGGGATGCCGGGCCGTGCGGCGGCGACCAGCTCGGCGGTCTCCGCGGCCCGGCGCAGCGGCCCGTGGTGGACGGCGTCCAGCGGCACCTCGCGCAGCCGTTCACCAAGCAGCGTGGCCTGCCGGCGGCCTCGGGCCGACAGCCCGGTCTCCGGCGGGTCGACGTCCGCGGGCGTCCCCGCCGGCCGGTCCTGCTCGCCGTGCCGGGCCAGGAAGAGCAGACGGGTCGCCACGTGGTCACCTCACAGGATCGGCAGGCGCGGCGCCCGCCGCGCCTGCCGATCATGACGGCCGGCCGATCAGCCCGCCTGCCCGCCCCCGTACCGCCGGTCGACTCGCGCCAGCGCCCGCCGGGAATTGCCTGGTGGAATTGGAGCCCCCGGCCGGGATCGAACCGGCGACATCTCGCTTACAAGGCGAGTGCTCTGGCCAGCTGAGCTACAGGGGCGTGTGGCGTCGTGGTCAGCATAGCGACTGACGTCCGGATTTCCCGCTCGCCAGGCGTCCCGAGCACGGGAAACGTCGGCATCCCGACCGCACGCCATCGATCGGCGTGGCGATTGGTGTCCGCCCGTGCCCGACTGCCCGGAATGCGCATGCCGCCGGTCCCATCCGGAGCTTCCCGCCTTGGCAGGGGACGGAAAGCCGTTTACCGTGCAGTGACACGGACGACACCCCGGCCGCCTGGCGGTGACCGGAGCGCCGCCCGGCTGGCCGGCACGGGCACCGTGCCGGTCGCTCCTTCACTCGGATCGTCCGGCACGTTCCTGCCGGTGAAAGGAAGCATTCCCCCATGGCTACGGTCACCTACGCCAAGGCGTCCCGGATCTACCCGGGCACCGAGCGCCCCGCCGTCAACGCCCTCGACCTGGAGATCGGCGACGGCGAGTTCCTCGTCCTGGTCGGCCCGTCCGGTTGCGGCAAGTCCACCAGCCTGCGCATGCTCGCCGGCCTCGAGGACGTCGACCAGGGCTCGATCTACATCGACGACCGGGACGTCACGCACCTGCCGCCGAAGGCGCGCGACATCGCGATGGTCTTCCAGAACTACGCCCTCTACCCGCACATGACGGTGTACGAGAACATGGCGTTCGCGCTCAAGCTGCGCAAGACGTCGAAGTCGGAGATCGACCGGCGGGTCAAGGAGGCGGCCGGGCTGCTCCAGCTGGAGGAGTACCTCAGCCGCAAGCCGAAGGCCCTCTCCGGCGGTCAGCGCCAGCGGGTCGCGATGGGTCGGGCGATCGTCCGCGAGCCGCAGGTCTTCCTGATGGACGAGCCGCTGTCGAACCTCGACGCCAAGCTCCGGGTGCAGACCCGTACCCAGATCGCGTCGTTGCAGGCCAAGCTCGGCGTCACCACGGTCTACGTCACCCACGACCAGGTCGAGGCGATGACCATGGGCCACCGGGTGGCCGTCCTGCTCGACGGCGAACTCCAGCAGGTGGACACGCCGCGCGCCCTCTACGACACCCCGGCCAACGTCTTCGTCGCCGGCTTCATGGGCTCCCCCGCCATGAACATCAAGACCGTGTCGCTCACCGAGCAGGGCGCCGAGTTCGCCGAGATGCACGTGCCGCTGACCCGCGAGCAGGTCGCGGCGGCCCGCGCCGAGGGCGGCGACGGCACGGTCACCGTCGGCTTCCGCCCCGAGGACTGCGACCTGGTCAGCCCCAGCGAGGGCGGCATGCCGGTCGTGGTCGAGCTGGTCGAGGACCTCGGCTCCGACGCCAACGTCTACGGCCACGCCGCACTGGGCGGCAACTCCGAGCGCTTCGTGGTGCGCACCGACCGGCGGCACATGCCGAACATGGGTGACACCGTGTTCGTCAAGCCGCGGGCCGGCCGCAGCCACGTGTTCCACGCCAAGACCGGCAGCCGGATCTGACGTACGACCGGAAAGGGGCGGTCCGCCGATGGCGGGCCGCCCCTTCGCGTGTGTCGTGGGTCAGACCTCCGCGGCCCGGCGGCGGGCCACCTCGGCGAGCGTGACCGCGGCGGCGACGCTGGCGTTGAGCGACTCGACATCGGCGACCATCGGGATGCGCACGGTCAGGTCGCAGGTCTCGCCGACCAGCCGGGACAGCCCCCGACCCTCGGAGCCGACCACCACGACCAGCGGGCCGACGGCGGCCTCCAGGTCGTAGAGGTCGGTCTCGCCGTCGGCGTCCAGGCCGACCACCATGAAGCCGGCGTCCTGGCAGGCCTTCAGCGACCGGGTCAGGTTGGTCACCTGGGCGACCGGCACCCGCGCGGCGGCGCCGGCGCTGGTCCGCCAGGCGGTCGCGGTGATCCCGGCGGCCCGCCGCTCCGGTACGAAGACACCCTGCGCGCCGAAGGCGGCGGCGGACCGGATCACGGCGCCGAGGTTGCGGGGATCGGTCACCCCGTCCAGCGCCACGAGCAGCGGGGCGGTCTGCTCCAGCGCCGCCGCGACCAGGTCCTCGAACGGCTCGTACGCGAACGGCGGCACCTGGAGGCCGACGCCCTGGTGCAGCACGCCCCCGGTCATCCGGTCCAACTCGGCGCGGCTGACCTCCAGGATGGCGATGCCCCGGTCGGCGGCCGTCCGCACGATCTCGTTGACCCGGTCGTCGATGTCGATGCCCTGCGCGGTGTAGAGCGCGGTGGCCGGCACCTGGGCGCGCAGCGACTCCAGCACCGGGTTGCGCCCGACCAGCAGCTCGGGGCTGTCCTTCGCGGGGATGAACTTGCGCCCCGGGGCGACCCGCGGACCGCCCCGGCCGGCGGGTTTACCACCCCGGCCGGCGGCGGCGCGACCGCCGGCCGGCGCACCCCGGCCGCCGCCCCTGCCCCAGGTGGTGTCCTTCGCGCCCGGCTGGCCCACCTTGGGCGCCCGCCCCTGCTCGGCGGCCGCCCGGCGCTCCTTCTCCTGCTTCCAGGCGGTGCGCTGGGGCAGCTTCTCGGTGCCCGAGTACGCCTTGTGCCAGGGGCGCTCGTCGGCGGGCAGGGTCTTGCCCCGCCCGGCGAGGGCGTCCCGGCCCTTGCCGCCGGAGCCCTTGGGCGCGCCCGCCTTCGGCGTCAGTCGCCGGCCACGGCGCTGCGAATTGCCGGCCATCAGTCCTGCTCTCCAATAGTCCAACGGGGGCCCTGGGGGGTGTCCTCGACCGACACGCCGACCTGCTGGAGCTGGTCCCGTACCGCGTCGGCGGCGGCCCAGTCCTTGCGGCCGCGCGCCTGCGCGCGCTGCTCCAGGGCCAGCGCGACCAGCGAATCCACCACGGCACGGAGGTCACCCGCGTGGCCGTCACCGGCCCAGGCGGGGTCGAGCGGGTCAACCCCGAGGATATCCAGCATGGCGCGCACGGAGCCGAGCGCCGTGCGGACGGTCACATCGTCGCCGCCGGTCAGCGCCATGTTGCCGTCGCGGAGCACCTCGTGCAGCACGGCGAGCGCGGCGGAGGTGTTCAGGTCGTCGTCCATCGCCGCGGCGAACGCCCCCGGCAGCTCGCCGAGCTGGCCGGCGCCAACCCGCTCGGCGGCCCGCTGCACGAACCCCTCGATCCGGCGGTACGCGACCGCCGCCTCACGCAGCGCGTCCTCCGAGTAGTCGATCCGGGAGCGGTAGTGCGCGGCGACGTAGTAGTAGCGCAACTCCACCGGGCGCACCCCGAGCGAGTCGACGTACGCCAGGTCGAGGGTGTTCCCCAGCGACTTGCCCATCTTGGCCCCACCGATGCCGAGCAGGCCGTGGTGCACCCAGTAGCGGGCGAACGGCAGCCCGGCCGCCTGCGACTGGGCGATCTCGTTCTCGTGGTGCGGGAAGGTCAGGTCCAGCCCGCCGCCGTGGATGTCGAACTCCGACCCGAGGTAGCGCCAGCACATGGCGGAGCACTCGATGTGCCAGCCCGGTCGGCCCCGCCCCCACGGCGACGGCCAGTACGCGTCGGCCGGCTCGTCGGGCTTGGCGCCCTTCCAGAGCGCGAAGTCACGCGGGTCCCGCTTGCCCCGGTCCGGGGCGTCACCGGCGGACTGCATGTCGTCGGGCGACTGGCCGGACAGCGAACCGTACTTCGGCCAGGAGCAGACGTCGAAGTAGACGTCGCCGGAGCCGTCGGTGGCCGGGTAGGCGTGCCCGTCGGCGATCAGCTTCGCGATCAGCTGGTGGATCTCCGGGATGTGGCCGGTGGCCCGCGGCTCGTACGTCGGCGGCAGCACGTTCAGCGCCCGGTACGACTCGGCCAGGATCAGCTCGTTGGCGTACGCGATCGACCAGAACGGCCGCCCCTGCTCCACCGCCTTGACCAGGATCTTGTCGTCGATGTCGGTCAGGTTGCGGATGAAGGTGACCTGGTAGCCGGCGGCCAGCAGCCAGCGGCGCAGCACGTCGTAGTTGACGCCGGAGCGAAGGTGACCGATGTGCGGCGGCGACTGGAGGGTGAGACCACACAGGTAGATCCCCACCTTGCCGGCTTCCTGCGGAACGAATTCCCGCACGGATCGGGTGGCGGTGTCATACAGGCGTAGCGTCACCGTACAAGGGTAGCCGTCCGGCTCTTTCCGGGTTGGCCGGAGCCTGGCCGTACGCTGCGTGCTGTGGACACGGCGGCGCGATCCGGCGAGCCCGGCGACCTGACGACCCGGCCGGGTGACCCGGCGGGCCCCGACGCGACGCCCGGGCGGCCCGGGGACCGGCCGGCCGGCGCCGGGGAGACCGCGCAGACCCTGGACCGCGGGTTGCGGCTGCTGCACCTGGTCGCCGACGCGCCGGGCGGGCTGACCGTCACCGAGGCGGCGAACCGGCTGGGCATCGGCCGGGCCGCGGTCTACCGGCTGGTCGGCGCCCTCACCGGGCACGGCATGCTGCGCCGCGACGGCGACGGCCGGCTGCGCCTCGGCGCCGGGGTGCTGCACCTGGCCCGCCGGGCCCAGCCGCTGCTCGCCGAGGGGGCGCTGCCCGCGCTGCGCCGGCTCGCCGAGCAGGCCGGCGCGACCGCCCACCTGACCGTCGTCGAGGGCGGCGAGGGGGTGGCGCTGGCCGTGGTGGAGCCGAGCTGGACGTCGTTCCACGTCGCGTACCGCACGGGCGCCCGGCACCCGCTGGAGCGCGGTGCGGCCGGGCGGGCCATCCTCGCCGGCCGGGCGGGCGCCGCCGGCCCGGTGAGCACGGCCGGGGAGCTGCAACCCGGGGCGTACGGGGTGGCGGCGCCGGTGCTCGGGGTGCCCGGTCTGGAGGCGAGCGTCGGGGTGGTGGCCCTGGCGCCGCTGGACACGGACGTGGTCGGCGCTCAGGTCCTCGCCGCCGCCCGCGCCATCGCCGCCGCCCTCTCCTGACCGGCCGGGCGGTCTTCCGGGGCTACTGCTCCGCGGAGCCCACGATCGACTCCAGGTCGGCGACATGGCGGCTTCCAGGTCGGCCCGACACCGCCACGCCAGCCGGCTGGAGTCGATCAAGGGCGGTGGGGAGGTCGGCGAGGGTGCTGATCTCGGCGTCCGGCTGGACGCCGGGCGGGCGCGGCAGGCCGAGCCGGTTGAGCCAGATCGCCCGCAGGCCGGCCCGCTGCGGCCCGACCACGTCGTGGGCCAGCGAGTCCCCGACGTGGACGACCTGCCCGGCGGGCACGCCGGCCGCCTCGACCACCGATGCGTAGAACTGCGGCGCGGGCTTCTTGGGCAGGCCGTTCTCGTGCGCGTACAGCTCGAAGGTGAACTCACCGCCGAGCCCACAACGTTCGGCGCGGCTGTTGCCGTTGGTGGCGAAGCCCAGCGTCCAGCGCAGGCGCAGTGCGGCGAGCGCCGGCAGCACGTCCGGATACGGCCGGGTCAGCGCGTAACGCCGGGCGAAGAAGAGCGCCGCCAGTTCGTCCAGATGGTCGTCGAGCCCGGCCCGGGCCGCCGACCGGGCCAGCGCGGCCCGCCGGATCTCCACCACGGGCGCCGCGCTGAGCTCGCCGAAGACCGCGTCCCAGTCCGACTCCAGGTCCGCGAGCAACACCCCGGCCGCCGCCGGGGTCAGCCGTCGCATCTCGTCGAGTACGGTCGCCAGCCCGCCGGTCACCGCCGGGCGCAGGTCGAGCAGGGTCTCGTCGGCGTCGAACACCACGGTGGTCAGCACGCCGCCCACTCTGCCACCACTCCCATCGCATCCTGCCGCCGCTGCGCCACCGCGGCCACCACACGGCCTTGCGGCCGTCACCGTCCCGGACCGCCCAGCCGGCCCCGGCCACCGGCCCCGCGCCCACTGGCCCCGCTGGTCGGGGCGCTGTCCCGTCGGTCAGCGGTCGGCGGCGAGGGCGGGTTGGGCCGGCTCCCGGTCCGGCTGGGTGGCCGGGACCGATCCGCGCAGCTCGTCGAGGCGGACCAGCGCGACCCCGGCGATGATCAGCGCGCCGCCGAGGAGCTGCACCACGGTCGGCAGCTCGCCCAGCACCAGCCAGGCGATCAGCACCGCGAACATCACCTCGGTCAGCCCGACGAACGACGACAGGCGGGGACCGAGGATCCGCGTCCCGGCGATCCCGGCCAGGTACGCGACCACCGCCGCGACGAGGGAGAGCCCGGCGATCGGCACCAGCCAACTGGTCTGCCGCCCGGCGAAGCCGACCTCGCCGAAGGTGGCGTGCAGCGGCAGCACTCCGACCAGCCCGAGCGCGAGCAGGGCGGCGGCACCGACGGCCATCCCGCCGCTGGCCATCACCACCGAGGGCAGGTTGGCGTCGACCCGGCCGGCGAGGACGAAGTAGCCGGCCAGGCCGATCGCTGCGCCCAGCCCCCAGAGCACGCCCACCGGGTCGAGCCGCCCGGCGCCGGTGAGGTCGAGGACGAAGACCAGCCCGGCCAGCGCCGCCATCGAGCCGGCCACGGTCAGCCGGCGTGGGCGCTGGCCGTGCACCAGCCACGTCCAGCCGACGACCAGGATGATGCCGAGGTACTCCAGCAGCAGGGCGACGCCGACCGGCAGGTAGCGCACCGCGTTGAAGAAGCAGACCTGGGCGAGCGCCACCCCGAGCAGCCCGAAGACGCCGACCGCGGTGAGGTTGCGCCGCAGCACGTGCCACCTGCCGCGCAGGGCGAGCGCGGCCGGCACCGCCACCACCAGGGCGGCGATCCCGACCCGGGCGATCACGGCCGACGGTGCCGACCAGCCGGCCTCGATCAGCGACCGGGCGAAGGTGCCCGAGGTCGCGAACGTGACGGCGGAGAGCAGGGCCAGGCCGAGACCGACACCGGCGGTTCGTTGCTGCATCGGGCGCTCCTCGGCACGGGCAGGCAGTCATGGACAAACTATGATTATGCCGATGACGCTAGGCGGCACCCCGACAGGAGTCAAGTTGCTTTTTGCCCATGACACCGAGTCTTCGCTGACTGCGGCCGCCGCCCTGGTCAACACCGAAGGCCGCGACGGCGAAGGGCTGCCCGACGTCGCCGCCCTGGACACGTTCTACGTCGCGCACGCCTACACGGGGCGCCACGAGCACACCGACGCCGAGCTGGAGTCGGTTCGCGAGCTGCGGCCCCGGCTACGCCGCATCTGGTACGCCGACACCGACGAGATCGTGGCCATCGTCAACGGGCTGCTGCGGGAGAACGACGCGCTACCGCAGCTCATCACGCACGACGACGAGCCGTACCACTTCCACGCCGTGCCCCGGGACGCCCCACTGGCCGTCCGGATGGCGGTCGAGGCGGCGATGGCGATGGCCGACCTGGTGCGCAGCGGCGAGTTGGGCCGGCTGCGGGTCTGCGACCACCCCGACTGCGACAACGTGCTGGTCGACCTGTCGAAGAACCGCTCCCGCCGGTTCTGCGACGCGAACTGCGGCAACCGCGCCGCCGTCACGGCGTACCGGGCCCGGAAGGCGGCCGGCCGGCGGTGATGTCCCAGCGCCGGGCTGGCCGTCACGTCGGCGGCCCGCTACCGCCCGCGAGAGATCCTCGCCGCCCACCTCCTGGCCGCGCCCCCGACAGATGGCAGCCGTGGTGTCCCGGCTGCTCCCTGTCGAGCTGCCCCATCTATGCGAACCCCGGCGAGCAACGGCCGCCGGGCGAAGGCCGCTCGGCGAGCCGGGGCCGCCGAGCGAAGGCTCAGGGGTGGGTCATCCGGAGCAGGTCGAGCGCCTCCTCCAACTGGACCTCGGTGAGCTTGCCGGAGGCGACGTGGCCCCGGGCGATCACCACCTCCCGGATCGAGGTCTGCTTGGCCAGCGCCTCCTTGGCGATCGAGGCGGCCTCGTCGTATCCGAGGTGGCGGTTGAGCGGGGTGACGATCGACGGCGAGCCCTCCGCGTACGCCAGGCAGACCTCGGCGTCCGCGACCAGGCCGACCACGCAGCGGTCGGCGAGCAGGCGGCTCGACGCGGCCACCAACCGGATCGACTCCAGAATGTTGCGGGCCATCACCGGGAGCATGACGTTGAGCTCGAAGTCGCCCTGCGAGCCGGCGAAGCCGACCGTGGCGTCGTTGCCGATCACCTGCGCGCAGACCTGCCGGACCGCCTCGCAGACCACCGGGTTCACCTTGCCCGGCATGATCGACGAGCCGGGCTGGAGGTCCGGGATGCGCAGCTCGCGCAGGCCCGCGCGGGGACCGGAGCCCATCCAGCGGATGTCGTTGGCCATCTTGTAGAGCCCGACCGCGACAGTACGCAGCTGACCGGACGTCTCCACCAGCGCGTCCCGGGCGCCCTGCGCCTCGAAGTGGTTTCGCGCCTCGATCAGCGGCAGCCCGGTCGACGCGCGCAGCTTCTCGATCACCGCCGCCGCGAACCCGAGCGGGGTGTTGATGCCGGTACCCACCGCGGTGCCGCCGAGCGGCAGCTCGGCGAGCCGGGGCAGCGCCCCCTCCAGCCGCTCGATGCCGTAGCGGACCTGCGCGGCGTAGCCGCCGAACTCCTGCCCGAGGGTCACCGGAGTGGCGTCCATCAGGTGGGTGCGCCCGGCCTTGACCACGGTCTCGAACTCCGCCGACTTGCTCTCCAGCGCCCCGGCGAGGTGGGCCAGTGCCGGCAGCAGGTCCCGCGCGACCGCCTCGGTGGCGGCCAGGTGGATCGACGACGGGAAGACGTCGTTGCTGGACTGCGACGCGTTGACGTCGTCGTTCGGATGCACGTTGCGGCCAAGCTCCCGGCTGGCCAGGGTGGCGATCACCTCGTTGGCGTTCATGTTGGACGAGGTGCCCGAGCCCGTCTGGAACACGTCGACCGGGAACTGGTCGTCGTAGCCGCCGTCGGCCACGTGCGCTGCGGCGGCCGCGATCGCGGCGGCGACATTCGGGTCGATCACGCCCAGTTCGCCGTTGACCTCGGCCGCCGCCCCCTTGATCTGGGCCAACGCCCGGATCTGGGCCGGCTCGATGCCCCGCCCGGAGATCGGGAAGTTCTGTACCGCACGCTGGGTCTGCGCCCGCCACAGCGCCTCGGCGGGCACCTCCACCTCGCCCATCGAGTCGCGTTCGATCCGGTAGCCCGTCGCCTCTGGAGTCGTCACGCGTACCATCCTGCCGCGCCGTGCGGCGGTCGTGCAGATGATCGGGCGGAGCCATGCACGCCAAACCCGGCCAACGGCCGCGCCACCTCGTGCCGCTCCGGCGACTCCTCCAGCGCGGTGAGCCGTTGCCCGGTCGCGACCTGCTGGCGGCGGCCGGGCTAACGCCGCCCCACCGTCAACACCGGCTTGGTGACCTCGGCGAAGAAGTCGTTGCCCTTGTCGTCGACGACGATGAAGGCCGGGAAGTCCTCCACCTCGATCTTCCAGACCGCCTCCATGCCCAGCTCGGGGTATTCGAGCACCTCGACGTGCTTGATGCAGTCCTGCGCGAGGCGGGCGGCGGGGCCGCCGATGGAGCCGAGGTAAAAACCGCCGTGCTGCTGGCAGGAGCGGGTCACCTGGGCCGACCGGTTGCCCTTGGCGAGCATCACCTGGGAGCCGCCGGCGGCCTGGAACCTCTCCACGTACGCGTCCATCCGGCCGGCGGTGGTCGGGCCGAACGAGCCGGAGGCGTAACCCTCCGGGGTCTTGGCCGGGCCGGCGTAGTAGACCGCGTGGTCGCGCAGGTACGGCGGCATCGGCTCACCGGCGTCCAGCCGCTCGGCGATCTTGGCGTGGGCGATGTCCCGGGCCACCACCAGCGGGCCGGTCAGCGAGAGCCGGGTCTTCACCGGGTACTTCGACAGCTCCGCGCGAATCTCGTCCATCGGCCGGTTGAGGTCGACGCGGACGACCTCGGCGGCGTCGAGCTGCGCGTCGGTGACGTCGGGCAGGTAGCGCGCCGGGTCGGTTTCGAGTCGCTCCAGCCACACACCCGACGGGGTGATCTTCGCGACCGCCTGCCGGTCCGCCGAGCAGGAGACGGCGATCGCCACCGGGCAGGAGGCGCCGTGCCGGGGCAGCCGGACCACCCGCACGTCGTGGCAGAAGTAGCGCCCGCCGAACTGGGCGCCGATGCCGAAGTTGCGGGTCAGCTCCAACACCTCAGCCTCCAGCTCCAGGTCGCGGAAGCCGTGCGCGGTCATCGAGCCGGCGGTGGGCAGCGCGTCGAGGTACTTGGCGGAGGCGTACTTGGCGGTCTTCAGGGCGTACTCGGCGCTGGTGCCGCCGATGACGATGGCGAGGTGGTAGGGCGGGCAGGCCGAGGTGCCGATCAGCCGCAGCTTCTCCTCCAGGAACTGCATCATCCGGGTCGGATTCAGCAGCGCCTTGGTCTCCTGGTAGAGGTACGACTTGTTGGCGGAGCCGCCGCCCTTGGCCATGAAGAGGAACTTGTACGCGTCGGGGTGGCCGTCCGGGTCCTCCGCGTAGAGCTCCACCTGGGCCGGCAGGTTGCTGCCGGTGTTGCGCTCCTCCCACATGGTCAGCGGGGCGAGCTGCGAGTAGCGCAGGTTGAGCCGGGTGTACGCCTGCCACACGCCCCGGGAGACGGCCTCCGCGTCGCTGCCGTCGGTGAGCACGTGCCGGCCACGCTTGCCCATCACGATCGCGGTACCGGTGTCCTGGCACATCGGCAGCACGCCTCCGGCGGCGATGTTGGCGTTGCGCAGCAGGTCGAGCGCGACGAACCGGTCGTTCGGGGAGGCGAGCGGGTCGTCGATGATCGACCGCAGCTGGGCCAGGTGGGCGGGGCGCAGGAAGTGCGCGATGTCGTGCATCGCCTCGGCGGTCAACGCGGTGAGCGCGGCCGGTTCCACGGTGAGGAACCGACGGCCCCCCGGGCCGTTGACGACGTCGACGCCCTCGTCGGTGACCAGGCGGTACTCCGTCTGGTCCGGACCGGTCGGCAGCAGGGGAGCGTACGAGAACGCGGCGGCACTGCTCATGAGCGGAAAGCCTAGGGCAGAAGCGTCGATCAGTCCCACCCGCCGGGTGCGTCCTGGGACGCCGCTCTCACCCGCCCGACCGGGTGCCCTGGTCAGCCGTCCTTGCCCCGGTCCGGGTCGGGGCAGTGCTCCCGCTTCGGCCCGCAGGTGTCAGCCGGACCGGGGACGCCGCCGGTGCCCCCGGGGGCGGGGACGCCGCCGTCGCCGCGCGGGGCCGCACCGCCGAAGCGCACGTACCCGATCTCCCGCCCCTCACCGATGATCATGCCGTTCGACCCGACCGCGAGGGCGTTCGCGGCGGTCCGCAGGTTCGCCAGCTCCGTGCCGGTACGCGGGTTCACCGCGACCAGCCGGGACGGCTTCTCGTCGGCGACCACGGCCGCGTACGGGGTGAGCGCCGCCCCCGCCTTCGCGCCGGCGGGACGGCGCCACCGCACCTGGCCGGTGCCCAGCTCCCGGCTCACCACCGAGCCCTTGTCGGCCGCCCGGACCAGGGCGTACCGGTCGTCGACGGCGAGCAGCCGCTCCCCCTCGCCGGTGATCAGCAGCAGCCGCCCGTCGTACCCGTCGAGGACCGCCTCGCGCCCGTCCGGGGCGACCCCGATCAGCACGTTCCGCGCGCCCCGCGGATCCTCCCGCTGGACGCAGCCGGCGTTGTCGGCGGTACGCAGGTTGACCCCGGCCCGGTGCCAGGTCTCCTGGCCTGTCGCCGAGTCCCGCCCGGAGATGGCGAAGAAGCAGCTGCCGTCCTGGGACCGGGCGGTGATCCGCAGCAGCCGCCCGCCGACCACCGAGAGCCGCTCGTCCCGGCCCGGCTCGACGTTCTGCAAGACCCGGCCGGTGGCGGTGTCCACCACGTGCACCCGGCCGTCGATGGGGAAGCCGAGCAGCGGCGGGACCGGTTCGGGCCCGGCCACCTCCTCGTCGACCCGCACCGCGTCCAGCCTGCGGGTGTCGAGCAGCCCGGGGTTGTCGCCGAGCAGACCGCCGCGCACGCCCGGCACGAAGGCCGTCCAGAGCGGGGCGGCCCCGCGCGGGTCCCAGGCGCTGAGGGTGCAGTCGGTGGCGTCGGCGCAGCGGGCGTCGATCAGCAGGTTGCGGTACGTCCAGACGGCCACCGCGTCGCCGTCGCGCCGCCGGGTGGCGCCGGTGGTCGGGTCGAGCACCTCGTACCCCTTGACCAGCAGCTTGCCCACGACGACCACCGGGTCCCGGTCGCCGCCGGCCACCGCGGACCAGTCCGCCTTGCGTTCCCACAGCTGCGTCCCGGTGGTCAGGCTGCGCGCCTCGACCCGGGTGCGCTGCTCGACCACGACGGTGTCGCCGGCGATCGTCACGCTCCTCGGCGTCCCGCCGACGCGCTGCTGCCAGACCACGTCCGGCTCGGCGATCGGCTCGCTCCGGTCGACCCAGTCCCACATCGTCGGGAACGGGTTCCACACCCCGGTCGCGGCGAGGACGACGACCACGATCAGGGCGAGCAGCAACCCGCCACGCACGCCGAGGCCCCTCCCCTTCGCCACACCGGACACGGTAGCCACGATCACCAGCCTCCCGTGGCCCCAGGCCCCCGTGTCGCCGTGCTTTCTCGACCGGCGGGTCAGCGGCGGGCGGCGGAGCGGACCAGGGGGAGGGTGCGGTACGGGATCTGCTCGGCCAGCGCGATGACCGTCGAGGCCCGGGTGATGCCCTCGTAGGAGACGATCTGGTCGATCACCCGCTGCAGGTCGGTGTTGGAACGCGCCACGATCCGGCAGAGCAGGTCGCTGGAGCCGGTGATGGTGTGCGCCTCCAGCACCTCCGGGATGGCGGCCAGGTGGTCGGCCACCGGGTCGTGCCCGTGCCGCTGGCTGATCTCCAGGGTGACGAAGCTGGTCACCGCGAAGCCGATCGCCGCCGGGGAGATGTCCGGCCCGAACCCGCCGATGACGCCCCGGCCGACCAGCTTGTCCAGCCGGGCCTGCACGGTGCCGCGGGCCACGCCCAGCCGCCGGGAGCACTCCAGCACCCCGATCCGGGGCTCCTCGGCAAGCAGCTCGAGCAGCCGCGCGTCGAGGTCGTCTAGCTGTACACCCTGACCAGCGTTCATGGGGTAACACTCTACTGAATGCGCAACCTGACCAGCATTCATGCGGACAGTTGCCCAGTGGCTCCGGTCACCGCGATGCTCGCCGGAGGAGCCATCAGCACGGCGGCGGCCCACGAGGCCGGCCGGTACGCGAGGGAGACCACCATGACCCAGGCGATCGACCGACCCGCGACGACCGACGAGGTCGACGTCGACACGCTCGTCGGCGCGGTCGACCACGACATCAGCCGTGACCCGTTCCCGGTCAAGGGTCTCGACCATGTGCACTTCCTGGTCGGCAACGCCAAGCAGGCGGCGCACTACTACTCCACCGCGTTCGGCATGACCTGCGTGGCGTACCGGGGGCCGGAGCAGGGCTACCGGGACCACGCCCAGTACGTGCTGACCAGCGGGTCGGCCCGGTTCGTGCTGACCGGCGCGGTGCGCCCGGACGCCCCGGGCGCCGAGCACGTCACCCGGCACAGCGACGGCGTCTGCGACATCGCCCTGGAGGTGCCCGACGTCGACGCCGCGTACGCGCACGCCACCGCGCAGGGCGCCACCGGCCTGGCCGAGCCGCACGAGGTCAGCGACGAGCACGGCACCGTCCGACTGGCCGCCATCGCCACGTACGGCGACACCCGGCACACGCTGGTCGACCGGTCCCGTTACTCCGGCCCGTTCCTGCCCGGGTTCGCCGCCCGCGGCCCGATCGTGGACCGGCAGCCGATGATCGACGCCGGCCTCCAGCCGAAGCGCTTCTTCCAGGCCGTCGACCACATCGTCGGCAACGTCGAACTCGGCCGGATGGACGAATGGGTCGAGTTCTACAAGCGGGTGATGGGCTTCTCCAACATGGCGGAGTTCATCGGCGACGACATCGCCACCGACTACTCGGCGCTGATGAGCAAGGTGGTCGCCAACGGCACCCGCAAGGTGAAGTTCCCGCTCAACGAGCCGGCGGTCGCCCGCAAGAAGTCGCAGATCGACGAGTACCTGGAGTTCTACCAGGGCCCGGGTGCCCAGCACATCGCGGTGGCCACCAACGACATCCTGGCCAGCGTGGACGCGATGCGCGCCGCCGGCGTCGATTTCCTGGACACCCCGGACTCGTACTACGACGACCCGGAGCTGCGCGCCCGGATCGGCACGGTGCGGGTGCCCATCGAGGAGCTGAAGGCCCGCAAGATCCTGGTCGACCGGGACGAGGACGGCTACCTGCTGCAGATCTTCACCAAGCCGGTGCAGGACCGTCCGACGGTCTTCTTCGAGCTGATCGAGCGGCACGGCTCGCTCGGCTTCGGCAAGGGCAACTTCAAGGCGCTCTTCGAGGCCATCGAGCGGGAGCAGGAGAGGCGCGGCAACCTGTAAGACTGTCGAGCGTGACGCAGCCTCCGAGGTACCCGACGCCGCCGGCGGGTGGGCCCGCGCCCACCGTCGGCGGCTTCGCGCCGCCCACCGACCCCGCCCCCCACGGGTACCCAGTCCCGCCGCAGTACGCTCCGCCAGCGGGCTGGGCCGGCCCGCCCGGATACGCCCCGCCGCCCGGCTGGGCCGGCCCGCCCGGGTACGCGTGGGCACCCGGCCCGGCCCCGGTGCCGCCGGCACTCACCCCGGCCGGTCAACCGCTGGCCAGCTTCGCCGACCGGCTGCTGGCCATGTTGATCGACACCGCGGCCTTCGCCGCGGTCGGCGTGGTGCTCGCCGTCCCGGCGGTGCTCGTCTACCTCGTCGTCGTCATGCCCGACCTCCTCCGGGTTGCCCCCGACGGCACCGTGGCGCAGCCGGACCTGCTGAATGACTTCCTGGTGCCGTTCCTGTGGATGGAGCTGGCGATCGTCGCGATCTCGCTGGTCCTGGCGTACGTCTACTACGTCGAGATGATGTTCCGGACCGGTCAGACCCTCGGCAAGAAGACGATGAGGCTGCGGGTCGTGCCGCTCGACCCGGCCCACACCCTCGACCGGCGGGCCGCGGTCCGGCGGTTCCTGGTGCAGAACGTCGTCGGTCTGGTGCTGCCCGGCTTCAGCTACCTCGACGGGCTCTGGCAGCTGTGGGACAAGCCCTGGCAGCAGTGCCTCCACGACAAGTTCGCCGGAACGGTCGTCGTTAAGGTTGCTCCGTGAGCGAGCGCAGCGAGGCGAGCCGGTGAGCGTGGCACCCGGCTGGTACGTCGACCCCGCCGACCCAGCGACCCGGCGGTACTGGGACGGTGAAGGCTGGATCGGCGCCCCGATCCCGGTCGACGCCACCCCACCCGAGGGGCCGCCG
>NZ_POUB01000140.1 GCF_003236335.1 Micromonospora deserti | reverse complement strand
GCATCCCGATCGCGGCCCGGACCAGCTCGGCCGGGTCGTAGGCGACGGAGCCGCGGTTGTCGACGTCGCGCAGCGCGAGCACCGCGACGTACTCGCGCAGGAAGCGGGCGGCGGCTGGCGGATCCGCACCAGGTCGAGGTGGTCGCGCACACCGACGGGCCGATGCTGGTCCTCGGCGGCCCGGGCACCGGCAAGACCAGCACGCTGGTCGAGGCAGTCGCCGCGCGGGTGGCCGAGGGGGTCGACCCGGAGCGAATTCTGGTGCTCACCTTCAGCCGGCGGGGCGCCACCGCGCTGCGCCAGCGGATCGAGGCCCGGGTGGCCGGCGACGGTCACCGGGTGCTGCGCGAGCCGCTGGTGCGCACCTTCCCGGCGTACGCCTTCGGCCTGCTGCGCCGGGCCGCGGCCGAACGGGGCGAGCCGTCACCCCGGCTGCTCACCGGGCCCGAGCAGGATCTGATCATCCGGGAGCTGCTCGACGTGGTCGGCGAGGAGCCCGGCGACGACCCGGTCGGCTGGCCGGAGGACCTGCGTCCCGCGCTGCGAACCCGGGCCTTCGCCGCGCAACTGCGCGACCTGCTGATGCGCGCCGCCGAGCGCGGGGTCGGCCCGGTCGAGCTGGCCCGGCTCGGAGAGAAGCTCGGCCGCGCCGACTGGCCAGCCGCCGCCCGCTTCCTGCGCGAGTACGTCGCGGTGCTCGCGCTGCGCGACGTCGACAACCGCGGCTCCGTCGCCTACGACCCGGCCGAGCTGGTCCGGGCCGCGATCGGGATGCTGCTCGACGACCCCGAACTGCTCGCCGCCGAGCGGCGCCGGCTGGCGTACGTCTACGTTGACGAGCTGGCCGACACCGACCCCGCCCAGCTCGACCTGCTCGCCGCGGTGGCCGGCGGGGGCAAGCCCCTGGTCGCGTTCGCCGATCCAGATTCGTCGACGTACGCCTTCCGCGGCGCCGACCCGGCCGGGGTGACCAGCTTCCCGCACCGGTTCCGCACCGCCTCCGGGGCGCCGGCCGCGCAGGTACTGCTGACCACCTGCTACCGGGCCGGGCCCCGGCTGCTGGCGGCGTCCGGCCGGCTGGCCCGCCGGCTGCGCGGCCCGGCGGCGCACCGCCGGCTGCGCCCGCTCCCTGACGCGCCCCCCGGTTCGGTGGAGGTCCGCACCTTCCGCTCGGCCACCAGCGAGGGCGCCTGGCTGGCGCACGCGCTGCGGGAGGCGCACCTGCTCGGTGGCGTGCCCTGGTCGCAGATGGCCGTGCTGGTGCGCTCCACCGCTCGGCAGCTGCCCTCGCTGCAACGGGCGCTGCACGCCGCCGGGGTGCCGACGGTGGTGCACGGCGAGGACCTGCCGCTGCACCTGCAACCGGCGGTCGCCCCGCTGCTGCTCCTGCTGCGCTGCGCGCTGGAGCCGGAGCGGCTCGACGAGGAGGCGGCGGTGGCGCTGCTGCACTCGCCGCTCGGCGGCGCCGACCCACTGGCCGAGCGGCGGCTGCGGCAGGGGTTGCGTGCGCTCGCGCTGGCCGCCGGCGACCGGCGGCCCTCCGGCGAGCTGATCGTGGAGGCGTTGCGCGACCCGGCCGAGCTGGCCGGGATCGACCGACGCTGGGCGGAGCCGGCGCAGATCGTCGCCGGCCTGCTCGCCGTCGCCCGGGAGACCGCTGCCCGGCCCGGCGCCACCGCCGAGGACGTGCTCTGGGCGGTGTGGCGGGCCAGCGGGCTGGCCGAGCTCTGGTCCGCGGCGATCGGTCGCGGCCCGGCGGCGACCGGCGAGGGTGACGTCGCCCGGCGCCGCCGGGCGGAGGCGGCCGACCGTGACCTGGACGCGGTGATGGTGCTCTTCGACGCCGCGGCCCGGTTCACCGACCGGCTGCCCGGCGCGCGTACCGAGGTCTTCCTCGACCACGTGCTGGGTCAGGACCTCCCGGCCGACACCCTCGCCCCGGCCGCCGACCGGGGCGACGCGGTCCGGCTGCTCACCGCGCACGCCGCGAAGGGTCTGGAGTGGGACCTGGTCGCGGTGGCCGGCGTGCAGGAGGGCGTCTGGCCCGACCTGCGGCTGCGCGGCAGCCTGCTCGGCTCTGAACGCCTCGTCGACGTGCTCGCCGGCCGGGCGGCCGGCGCCGGCACGGTGGCCACCCTGGTCGGGCAGACCTCCGCGCTGCTCGACGAGGAGCGGCGGCTCTTCCACGTCGCGGTGACCCGGGCCCGGCGCCGGCTGCTGGTCAGTGCGGTCGCCTCCGCCGCGGTCGGCGGCGACGACCACGAGGAGCAGCCCAGCCGCTTCCTATACGAACTGGGCCCCACCGACCAGCCCGGGCCGGAGGGCGGTGGCACGCGGGGGAGCGGCGGGCCGGATGGCGGTGGCACGCCGGGGAGCGGCGGGCCGGATGGCGGTGGCACGCCGGGGAGCGGCGGGCCGGAGGGCGGTGGCACGCCGGCCGCCGATCCGGCCGCCGCCGACGGGGAACCCGACCGGCCCAGGGCCCTGCCGGTGAGCCGCCCGCCCCGGGCGCTGACCCTGCCGGCGCTGGTCGCCGAACTGCGTACCGCCGTCAGCGACCCGGACGTGCCGTACGCCCGGCGGAGCGCGGCGGCGGCCGAACTGGCCCGGCTCGCCGCCGCCGGGGTCTCCGGCGCGCACCCCGACGACTGGTGGGGGCTGCGGCCGCTCTCCGACGACCGTCCGCTGGTCGACGACGGCGAGCCGGTCCGGGTCACCCCGTCGGCGATGGAGAGCGCGCTGCGGTGCAGCCTGCGCTGGCTGCTGGAGCGGCACGGCGGCAGCGCGCCGGCCGGCACCGCGCAGGGCGTCGGCAATCTGGTGCACGCCGCCGCGATGCTCGCCGAGGACGCCAGCGCCGATCGGGGCGCGCTGCTGGACTACGTCGCCGCCCGGTTCGACGCGATCGAGCTGGCCGCCCGTTGGATGGCCGGCCCGGAGCGGGACCGGGCCGAGGCGATGGTCGACAAGCTGCTGCGCTGGCTGGCCGCCAACCCGCGCCGGCTGCTCGCCATCGAGCACGAGTTCGCCGTCCGGCTCGACGACCCGCACCGGCCGGTGGAGCTGGTCGGCCGGGTGGACCGGCTGGAGGTCGACGCGGACGGCCGGCTGGTCGTCGTCGACCTGAAGACCGGCAAGTCCACCGCGGTCACCGCGCACGACCTGGCCGAGCACCCGCAGCTGGGCGCGTACCAGGCGGCGGTGGAGGCGGGTGCGTTCGTGGAGTTCGGTGCCGAGTCGGGCGGTGCGGCCCTAATACAGCTTGGCACCGGCGCGAAGGACGCGAAGGAGCAGAGCCAACCGCCGGCCGGCGAGGGGCCGGACGCCGGCTGGGCGACCGCGCTGGTGCGGCGCACCGCCGATACGATGGCTGCCGCCACCTTCGCCGCGGTCGCCAACTCGAAGTGCCGGGTCTGCCCGGTGCGTACGAGCTGCCCGGTGTCCGGGCAGGGGCGCCAGGTGGTGGAGCCGCCGACGGTCCGCCGCCCGGAGCATCCGTGAGCGCGAGGAGTGAGCTTGCGAGCCGCGCAGTCGCGAACGAAGACGACTCCATGACCCAGCCGACGCTGTTCAGCACCGCGACCCCGGCGCCCCGGGTGGCCGACGCCGGCCCCCGGTACACCCCGGTGGAGCTGGCGAAGCTGCTCCGGCTGCCGGCCCCGACCAGGGAGCAGGCGGGGATCATCGCCGCGCCGGTGGCGCCGATGCTGGTGGTGGCGGGCGCCGGGTCGGGCAAGACCGAGACGATGGCCGCCCGGGTGGTCTGGCTGGTGGCCAACGCGTACGTCCGGCCGGAGCAGGTGCTCGGGCTCACCTTCACCCGCAAGGCGGCCGGCGAGCTGGCGCACCGGGTGCGTACCCGGCTCGACCAGTTGGTGCGCCGGCTCGGCCGGCGGGGGCGTGACCCGCTCGACGACCCGCTCGCCGGGGAGCCGACCGTGTCCACCTACCACTCGTACGCCGGTCGGATCGTCACCGAGCACGGGTTGCGGGCCGGCTATGAGCCCTCCACCCGGCTGCTCACCGAGGCGTCCCGGTGGCAGCTGGTGGACCTGCTGGTGCGCAACTACGACGGCGACATGACCGGCGTCGACCGGATGCCGAGCACCATCACCGACGCCGTGCTGGCCCTGGCCGGCGAGCTGGACGAGCACCTGGTCGACCCGGACGAGCTGGCCGCCTGGACCGGCCGGTTCTTCGCCGAGGTGCAGGCCCGCCCGGGCCGGGTGTACGCCGACGTGCGCAAGGCACTCGCTCTCCAGCAGGCCCGGCTGAAGCTCCTCCCGCTCGTCCGCGCGTACGCCCGGCGCAAGGCGGACTTCGAGGCGATGGACTTCGCCGACCAGTTGGCCCGGGCGGCCCGGGTGGCCCGGGACCATCC
The DNA here is from genome assembly GCF_003236335.1 of Micromonospora deserti. Lineage (GTDB taxonomy): Bacteria > Actinomycetota > Actinomycetes > Mycobacteriales > Micromonosporaceae > Micromonospora > Micromonospora deserti. Next base: position 11,824 of record NZ_POUB01000140.1, on the reverse strand, counting down.
GGCGGTCGGCGAGATCGAACGGGACCGCTACCGTGTGGTGCTCCTGGACGAGTACCAGGACACCAGCCACGCCCAGGTGGTGCTGCTCAACGCGCTCTTCGGTGGCGGGCACCCGGTGACCGCCGTCGGCGACCCGTGCCAGTCGATCTACGGTTGGCGGGGCGCGAGCGCCGGCACCCTGGACCGCTTCCCGGCCGAGTTCGCCCGCGCCGACGGCTCGCCGGCCCAGGTGCTGACCCTCACCACCAGCTGGCGCAACCGTCCGGAGGTTCTCGGCGTGGCCAACGCCCTGGCCACCCCGCTGCGCGCCGCTGGCGCCCGGGTGCCGGAGTTGCACGCCGCGCTGGCCGTCGCCGAGCCTGTTCCGCACCGCAGCGCCCGGGGTGCGGCCGGCGGCACCGTCCACTGCGCGCTGCTGTCCACGTACGCGGACGAGGCGGACTGGATCGCCGACAGCGTGCTCAACGCCTGGCGCGGCGCGGCCGGAATGCCGGGCGCGCTGCCGGAGCACATCCCGGTGCTGCGCCGGCCGACCACCGCGGTGCTGGTGCGGGTGCGCAGCCAGATCCCGGCGATCGAGGCCGCGCTGCGTGGGCGGGGCCTGCCGGTCGAGGTGGTCGGGCTGGGCGGTCTGCTGGACACTCCCGAGGTGCGGGACGTGGTCTGCACGCTGCGGGTGCTGGCCGACCCGACCGACGGGGCGGCGCTGCTGCGGCTGCTGACCGGCGCCCGCTGGCGGATTGGGCCGCGGGACCTGGTGGCCCTGCACCGGCGGGCGCGGGCCATCGCCAACGCCCGCCGGCAACCGGCCGAGGACGGCGCGCCGCAGATCACCCCGGACCTGCTCGACGAGGCGACGCTGGTGGAGGCGCTGGCCGACCTCGGTCCGGCGCACGCCTACTCGGCGGAGGGCTACGCCCGGCTGCGCGCGTACGCCCGGGAGCTGGGCCTGCTGCGCTACCGGCTGGACCAGTCCCTGCCGGAGCTGATCGCGGACGTCGAACGGACCATCGGCCTGGACGTGGAGGTCGCGGTGCGCGCCGGCCGGGAGGGCGCCGGTGACGCCGGGCTGGCCCGGGGCCACCTGGATGCGCTCGGTGACGTTGCCGCCCGGTTCAACGGGGAGACCCCGGGGGCGACCCTGTCGGCGTTCCTGGCCTACCTCGCCGCCGCCGAGGACGAGGAGCGCGGCCTCACCCCCGGTGAGGTGGAGGTGGTCGAGGGCGCGGTGCAGGTCCTCACCGCGCACGCCGCCAAGGGCCTGGAGTGGGACGTGGTGGCCGTGGCCGGGCTGAGCCGGGGTGTCTGGCCCGGCCCGGCCCGCAACTCCGATCACTGGCTGGGCGGGTTGGGCGTGCTGCCGTTCCCGCTGCGCGGTGACGCCGACGGGCTGCCCGAGCTGGGCCTGGCCGGGGCGGAGGACCAGCGCGGGGTGGCCCGGGCGGTGGAGGACTTCACCGACGCCTGGCGGGCGCACGACGAGCGGGAGGAACGGCGGTTGGCGTACGTGGCGGTGACCCGGCCACGCCGGCTGCTGCTCTGCTCCGGGCACTGGTGGGGCGAGGGGACCAAGCGCCCGCGCGGGCCGGCCGGGCTGCTGCGCGAGGTGCACGACGCCTGCCTGGACGGCGGCGCGGGGCACCTGGTCGACGAGTGGGCCTCGGAGCCGCCGCCGGACGCGGTCAACCCCACCACCGAGATGGTGCCGCGGGCCGAGTGGCCGGCCGACCCGCTGGGCGCCCGCCGGCCGGCGTTGGCCGAGGCCGCCGCCCTGGTCCGCCAGTTTCTCGCCGACGGCGACGCCGCCGCGCGGGTGCCGGTCGGCGAGGCCGCCGCGCAGAGGCGGGCAGTCGCGCCGGTGCCGGTCGGCGAGGCCGCCGCGCGGATACCTGTCGGCGAGGCCGGGGCGGCGGTCGATCCGGCCGAGGACCCGGAGGTGGCCCGATGGCGGCGGGAGGCCGACCTGTTGCTCGCCGAGCGGGCCGAGTTGACCCGCCAGGCCGGCAGGGTCGAGGTCGCGCTGCCCGGCCAGCTGTCGGTGACCCAGCTGGTGGCGCTGCGCCGTGACCCGGCGGCGCTGGCCCGTGCGCTGCGCCGCCCGGTCCCCACCGAGCCCAACCCGTACGCCCGCCGGGGCACCGCGTTCCACGCGTGGCTGGAGCAGCGGTTCGGTGCCGACCGGCTGCTCGACCTCGACGAGCTGCCCGGTGCGGCCGACGCCGACGCCGCGCCGGACGAGGCGCTGGCCGAGCTGCAGGAGCGCTTCCTGGCCAGCGAGTGGGCCGATCGGGTGCCGGTCGAGGTGGAGGTGCCGTTCGCCACCGTGGTCGCCGGGGTGGTGGTCCGGGGCCGGATGGACGCCGTCTTCAGCCGGCCCGGCGGGCGGTACGACGTGGTCGACTGGAAGACCGGCCGGCAGCCGAGCGGTCCCGCCGCCGAGGTGGCCGCGGTGCAGCTCGCGGTCTACCGGCTGGCTTGGGCGGAGCTGGCCGGCGTGCCGGTGGACCGGGTCGGTGCCGCGTTCCACTACGTCCGGGACGGCGTCACCGTGCGTCCGGCGGACCTGCTCGACGCCGACGGGCTGACCGCGCTGATCGCCTCGGTGCCGGAAATTCCGGCAGACGGTGGCCATCCTGGAAATCCGTGATAGGTTGGCTGTGTTGCAGTTATGGTTCCCAGAGACTCTGTGTGCGCCTGGTGGATTGTGGCCCCAGGCGCTCTTTGTTGTGTCCGGAGCTCTCCGGGCGGGGCGACCAGAAGCGACAAGCGGGTCACGCAGTTCCGCGTGGCGCGCTCCTCTTCGAGCCCGCAACAGGTGCGGGTTCGACGTTCCGTCAAGGAGACGAAATGGCTATTGGCACCGTCAAGTGGTTCAACGCTGACAAGGGCTTCGGCTTCATCACCCCGGACGGCGGCGGCGCCGACGTCTTCGCCCACTTCTCGGCGATCCAGTCCTCCGGCTACCGGAGCCTGGACGAGAACCAGCGGGTCGAGTTCGAGGTGACCCAGGGCCAGAAGGGCCCGCAGGCGGAGAACATCCGCCCGCTCTGATCTTCGGATCCTCGCGTCACACCCACCGCGCCCTCCGGGCGTGGTGACGGGACCGGTCCGCCCCGCCGCCGGCTGTTCGCAGCCGGCGTGCCGTGGCGGACCGGCCCGTACCCCCTTCGGTTCGTGCTTGTGAGTCACCCGCGGCCAGGTCCGCCCGGTGACAGCGCCGCCTCCGGCGCCCTCCCTCGACACGTGCCGCGTCGAGGAAGGCTTTCCGCATGACCACCGTCATTCCGTCGTTCGCCCATACCGGTCTGGCCCCGGCGCTGATCGCCGAGCTGGCCGCCCAGGGCATCACCGAACCGTTCCCGATCCAGGCGGCTACCCTGCCGGACTCGCTGGCCGGCCGGGACGTGCTCGGCCGTGGCCGTACCGGCTCCGGCAAGACCCTCGCCTTCGGACTCCCGGCGCTGTCCCGCACCGCCGGGCGTCGGGCCCGGCCGGGCCGCCCGCTGGCCCTGGTGCTGGTACCGACCCGGGAACTGGCCCAGCAGGTCACCACCGCGCTCGACCCGTACGCCCGGGCGGTCGGGCTGCGCTGCGCCACCGTGGTGGGCGGCCTCTCGCTGCTCCGCCAGGCGGACGCCCTGCGCGCCGGTGCCGAGCTGGTCGTGGCCACCCCCGGGCGGCTGCACGACCTGATCAACCGCGGCGACGCCCGGCTCGACCAGGTCCGCATCACCGTGCTCGACGAGGCCGACCAGATGGCCGACATGGGCTTCCTGCCGCAGGTCACCAAGCTGCTGGAGCAGGTCGCCCCGGACGGGCAGCGGATGCTCTTCTCGGCCACCCTGGACGGCGGCGTGGACAAGCTGGTCCGTCGCTTCCTCACCGACCCGGTCTCGCACTCGGTCGACCCGGGTACCGCCACGGTGACCGCGATGACGCACCACGTGCTGCACGTCGACGCGGCCGACAAGCCCACGACCCTGACCTGGATCGCCGCCCGTGAAGGCCGGACCATTCTGTTCATGGGGACCAAGCACCGCGCCGACCGGGTCGCCCGCCAGCTGCTCGCCAAGGGGGTACGCGCGGCCGCGCTGCACGGCGGCAAGTCCCAGCCGCAGCGCACCCGGATCCTGGAGCAGTTCCGTACCGGGCAGGTGACCGCGCTGGTCGCCACCGACGTGGCCGCCCGCGGCATCCACGTGGACGGGCTGGACCTGGTGGTCAACGTGGATCCGCCCACCGAGGCGAAGGACTACCTGCACCGCGGTGGGCGTACCGCCCGGGCGGGGGAGTCCGGCACGGTGGTCACCCTGGTCCTGCCCGAGCAGCGCCGGGACGTGTCCCGGCTGATGGCCACCGCCGGCATCCGCCCCGAGTCCACCCCGGTTCGCGCCGGCGACGAGGCGCTGGCCCGGGTGACCGGCGCGCGGGAGCCCTCCGGCGTACCGGTGACCATCGCGCCGGCCGCCCCGCCGGCCGCCGCGGCCCGGGGGCGTACGTCGAACGGCGCCCGAGCGGCCACGGCGGACGCGGGCACCGGTCGGCAGCCGCACCGCGCGTCGGGCCGGTCGCGCCGGCGGCGGCCCCGCACCGCCTGACGACTCCCGCCTCCCTGCACTACCAGGGCTTGCCGGCGGAGCGCCCGGCCGGCTGCACGGACCGACCGGGCAGCCGGCCAGCACGGCCGGTTGAGCCGTGACCACCGGGTGGGGCCGGGGGAGCCGGTGCGGCGACGGTCGGGACAGCTCCCCCGGAGGTCGCCGGTGCGGGCGGGTACGACACGCTAGGGTCGTTCCCGTGGCGGCGCGGAGATCGAGAATTCCAGCGACGAAGTATCCGGTCGAGCGGTTCACCCTCGACAACGGCCTGCGGGTGGTGCTCACCCCCGACCGCAGCGCGCCGGTGATCGGGGTCGCGGTGGTCTACGACGTCGGCATCCGCTCCGAGCCCGAGGGGCGCACCGGCTTTGCTCACCTCTTCGAGCACCTGATGTTCCAGGGCTCGGAGAACCTGGAGAAGCTTGCCCACTTCCGGCACGTGCAGGGCGCCGGCGGCACCTTCAACGGCTCCACCCACCTGGACTACACCGACTACTTCGAGACGCTGCCGAGCAACGCCCTGGAGCGGGCGCTGTTCCTGGAGGCCGACCGGATGCGCGGCCCCCGGCTGACCGAGGAGAACCTGCGCAACCAGGTCGACGTGGTCAAGGAGGAGATCCGGGTCAACGTGCTCAACCGGCCCTACGGCGGGTTCCCCTGGCTGACCCTGCCGCCGGTCATGTTCGACACCTTCCCGAACGCGCACGACGGCTACGGCTCCTTCGACGACCTGGAGTCGGCCACCGTCGCCGACGCCGCGGACTTCTTCCGGCGCTACTACGCCAGCGGCAACGCGGTGCTGGCGGTCAGCGGGGACATCGACGTCGCGGAGGCGACCCGGCTGGTCGAGCGGCATTTCGGCGACGTACCGGCCCGGCCGGCACCCGACCGGCCGGACTTCGCCGAGCCCGACCTGACCGCCGAGCGGCGCGCCTCGTACCCCGACCGGCTCGCGCCGCTGCCGGCGGTGGCCGGCGCCTGGCGGGTGCCCGACCCGGTCACCGACTTCACCGGCTACCTGCCGTACGTGGTGCTGGCCGAGGTGCTCACCGACGGCGACGCGTCCCGGCTGGTCGAGCGGCTGGTCCAGCGGGATCGGTCGGTGACCAGCGTCGGCGGCTACCTCGGTTTCATGGGCGATCCGTTCGACGTGCGCGACCCCACGGCGCTGCTGCTCCAGGCGCACCTGCCGCCCGGCGGCGACGTCGACAAGGTGCTGCGCACCGTCGACGAGGAACTGGACCGGCTGGCCACCGACGGCCTCACCGACGGGGAGCTGGCCCGCACCCAGGCCCGGATGGCGACCCACCTGCTGCGAGACACCGACGCGGTGCTGGGCCGCGCGCTGCGGATGGCGGTGCTGGAACAGCAGCGCGGCGAGCCGGGCCTGCTCAACGAGCTGCCCCGGCTGGTCGGCGAGGTCACCGAGGAACAGGTGCGCTCCGCCGCCGCCACCCTGCGGCCCGAGCGCCGCGCGTCCATCGAGGTCATCGCCGGAGGTGCGAGGTGACGGCAACCGGGCAGGCCGGGCCGCGGGCGCTCCCGCCGCTCGGCCCGAACCGCAGGCTCAAGCTGCCGAAGCAGGCCGAGCGGACGCTCGGCAACGGGCTCACCGTGATCGCGGTGCGCCGTCCGGCGGTGCCCCTGGTCGAGCTGCGGCTCTGGATGCCGTTCGGCCGCGCCCACCTGGCCCGGGGCGCGATGCTCGCGCAGACCCTGCTCTCCGGTACGGAGACAATGTCCAGCGTGCGGATCGCCGCCGAGCTGCAGAAGGTGGGCGGCGGCCTCTCCGCCGGGATCGACCCCGACCGGCTGATGCTCTCCGGGACCGCGCTGGTCACCGGGCTCGACCGGATGCTGGAGATCCTCGCCGAGGTGCTCACCGGGGCGGCCTACCCGGCGGAGTGGGTCGCCACCGAGCGGGACCGGCTGATCGACCGGATCCAGGTGGCGCAGAGCCAGCCGGGGCACCTGGCCCGCACCGCCCTGCTCAAGCGGATCTACGGCAGGCACCCGTACGCGGTGCAGACCCCGGCGCCGGAGCAGGTCCGCGCGGTGCGCCCCGGGGTGCTGCGGACCCTGCACGCGCAGCGGGTGCACCCCGCCGACGCGGTGCTGGTACTGGTCGGCGACGTGCAGCCGGAGCGGGCGCTGGACGCCGCCGAGAAGGCGCTGTCCGGGTGGAACGGCGCCGGGCACACCGCCGACCTGCCGCCCGTCCCGCCGGTGGAGACCGGGCCGCTGCTGCTGGTCGACCGGCCGGGGTCGGTGCAGTCGTCGCTGCGCCTCGCGCTGCCGGCGGTGCCCCGCACCCACCCCGACCACGCCGCGCTGCAACTGGCCAACCTGGTCTTCGGCGGCTACTTCTCCTCCCGCTGGGTGGAGAACATCCGCGAGGACAAGGGCTACACCTACGGGCCGCACTCGCTGGTCGAGCACTCGGTCGCCGGGTCGGTGCTGGTCGCCGCCGCCGAGGTGGCCACCGAGGTGACCGGGCCGGCGCTGCTGGAGACGACCTACGAGCTGGGCCGGCTCGCCTCGCTGCCGCCGGCGCCCGAGGAACTGGAGCAGGCCCGCCAGTACGCCCTCGGCACCCTCCAGCTCGGCATGTCCACCCAGGCCGGCCTCGCCTCGCTGACCAGCGCGTACGCCGGCAACGGGCTGCGCCTGGACTTCCTCGCCGAGCACGCGGCGCGGCTCGCCTCGGCGACCGTGGCCGACGTCGCCGAGGCGGCGGCCCGCTACCTCGCCCCGGCCCGGGCGGTCATCGTGGTGCTCGGCGACGCCGAGCGGGTCGCGCCCCAGCTGGCCGCGCTGACGCCGGTCGTGACCGAGCCGGTGCAGCCGTGACCGCCGGCGCCCCGGCATCGACCGGTCGGCCCGGGACCCGAGCCGGCCGGGTTCCCCGCCGGGGAGCGGCGTGAGCGGGGAGACCGCGCCGCCGCTGGCCCGCTCCACGCTCGACCGCGCGGCGCACCGGCGTACCGACCCGGGGTGGCTGGCGCAGGCGTGGAACCGTGCCCGGGTGCTGGTGCTCGACTCGGGCGACGAGGGGCGGTCGCTGGTCCGAACCGACACCGCGCCGCCGGCGCTGGTCCTGGTCGACCCGGTGGACGTGCCGGCGGCGGCCGCCGCCACGTCGCTGTTCCTCGGCGTCGAGCCGGACGGGGTGCCGGTCTTCGCGGTGGACGCTCCGCTGCCGGCCCTGCCCGATACCCGGGCGGCCCACCTGCGCGAGGTGGGCCATCTGCTCGGTGACCGGGACGCCGGGCTGTTCACCACCGCGCTGGCCCTGCTGAACTGGCACCTGAGGCACCGCTACTCCTCGGCCACCGGGCATCCCACCGAGGCGGACGAGGCGGGCTGGTCCCGGGTGGACGCGGCCGGCGACCGGATCTGGCCGCGTACCGACCCGGCGATGATCGTGCTGGTGCACGACGGTGTCCGGGGGCTGGACGGACGGTGCCTGCTCGGCAACAACGCCTCCTGGCCGCGCATCCCGGGTGAACGCCGCTTCTCCTGCCTGGCGGGGTACGTGGAGCCGGGCGAGTCCGCCGAGGCCGCCGTGCTGCGCGAGGTCCGCGAGGAGGTCGGCGTCGCGGTCGAGGGCATCGCGTACGCCGGCAGCCAGGCCTGGCCGTTCCCGGGCTCGCTGATGCTCGGGTTCCTCGCCACGGCCGACCCGGCGCACCCGGTGCGGGTCGACCCGACGGAGATCGCGTACGCCCGGTGGTTCTCCCGCCGGGAGATCGGGGCGGCGCTGGCCGGGCGGACGGTGAACGTCGGCGGCGGGGATCGGTTGATCCTGCCTCCGCCGTCGTCGATCGCGCTGTTCCTGATCCACCGCTGGCTCGACGGGCACTGCTGACCGGCGGGAGTCCGGCCTGGCGGCCCGCTCGTGCGGTCCCGGCCCGCGGCCGCCGTTGCCGCAGCGGTCACGGGCCGGGAACACGGGCCGTCGTGGTCGGTTGGGCAAGGAACGCGGCGGGGGAGCCGGCCGACCACGACGGACGTCGGTGGGTCAGCCGCCAGGTCCTCCCGGCGGGTCGTGCCGTCGGCGGTCCGGTGCGTCGAGCGGCAGCACCTTCACCCGCTGTTTCCCGGAGCGCACCGCGCCCACCGTGGCCAGGGCCCGGGCCAGCAGCAACGCGGCATCCCGGTCCTCGGCGTGCACGACCTGCCGGCGGGGTTCCGGGCTGGTGGTCTCGTCCCGCAGTCGGCCACCGCCGGCCCAGGCGGCGGCGATGTCCACGTCGGCGGCGGCGCGGATGTCGGTGCGAACGATCAGGAACCGCATGTCGGTCTCCGGATGTACCGCGACGGATGGGAACGGGTGGAAGTTCCACGTCACTCTGTCGTCATGTTACGCCCGGCCGCCGTCCCAGCAAGTGAAACGCGACGATCGGTGCGGAGCCTCGTCCGATCAGGGGAGCCCTGACCAGCGGGGTTGGCGGGCGGAGACACGACGGGGCCGCCGGCGCGATGCCGGCGACCCCGGGGACGCTCAGCGGATCAGCCCAGACCGAACTGTCCGTTTTTGGCGCCGGCGATGAAGCCCAGCCAGCCTGCCCGGTCGAACAGCAGGACCGGCCCGCCCCGGTCCTTGCTGTCCCGCAGCGCCACCGCCGCCGGACCGGTCCTCAGCGAAGCGACCTCGACGCAGTTGGAGGTCTGGCTGCGCGTGCTGGTACGCCACGGGGCCTCCGCCAGCTGCGCGTGGACGGACGGCGTGTCGCGGATCTCGTTCATCGTTTCACTCCTGAGCTGAACTGCACCGATGGAACGAGTGGCGCCGCACGACCCGGCGGTGGGTCCCCCGTGGATCACCGTTCCGTCAGGCGCCCGGAGTGCCGGCGGCGTTGGGTCGGCGCCGTTGCCGGCCCGTACGCCGCTGTGGGCGCGGCCACCGCCCCGGTCAGCCGCCCCGTCGCCTCGATGAGCCAGGAGAGGGTGTCCGATGCGGAGAGTGCCGCCGTGCATAACCACTCGAACACCACTTTATAGCGATTTAGGGCGTTTACCTCGGTCGACATGACGTTGGTGAACCCCCCTTCGATGGCCAGCGTCTCGGGATCGAGCGGGTCGGCGAACCGGTACAGCGAGAACGCCGTCGGCGGCAGGTACCACCGGCCGATCTGGGTGTCCCGCGGCAGCACGTGCAGCGTGACGTTCGGCAGCATGGCCAGCTCGCAGAGCTGCACGACCTGTTCCCGGAGCACCTCCGGCGGGCCGGCCCGGCCACCGAGCGCCGCCTCCTCCAGCACGGCGGTGTAGCGGGGTGCGTCGGTCGGGCGGGTCAGCAGCGACTGGCGGGCCAACCGGGCCCGGACCTCGGTGTCGATGTCCTCGCCGGTCTCCGGATCACCGGCGTCCTCGCCAACCTGCCAGGCCGAGGCGATCCGCATCCGCGCGTAGCCCGGCGTCTGCAACAGCCCTGGGACCAGCACCGGGTTGTACTCGGAGATCTCCGCGCAGCCCGCCTCCAGCTCGGCGAAGCTGCGCTGCTGCTGGGTCATCACCGGGTACGAGCGCAGCCATCCGCGCATGTCGCCGGCCTCGTGCGTGATGCCCAACAGCTCCTTGCTCAGCGCGTCATCGGCCCCGTAGAGGTCGAGCAGGACGCGGACGTCGTCCGGATCGGGTCGGCTCCGGCCGTTCTCCAGTCGGGACAACTTGGACGCTGACGCCCAGCCGATCCGCTCGATGACCTGGTCCCCGGTGAGGCCCGCGGTCTCGCGCAGCCGGCGCAGTTCGGTGCCCAACCGGCGGCGGCGCAGGATCGGGCTGGGTGCGGCAGGAGGCACGGTGTCCTCTTTTCCGTCGACCGCCGCGGACGCGACGGTAACTGTATGACATTCGCCCCCCACGGTCAGTATGGACGGCGCGACCGGCGCCGGAGGTACCGGCGGAGGCGTGTCTTGCAGAAAAGAGGACCGTGGAAGGGTGCGGTCGCCGCCCACGGCGGCGGCCGCCCCGACCGCGCCTCGACCGAGCGCGCCGCAGGGCGCGTCACCCTGCCGGAGGGACCCATGCGCACCGTCCTGCGCCGCCCGGATTTCCGCCTGCTCTTCGGCGGCCTGCTGGCCAGCATGGCCGCCGAGTCGATCCTGCTGCTCGCCCTGGCCATCTGGGTGAAGGAGCTGACCGGGTCGGACGGTCTGGCTGGCGCGACCATCTTCGCGATCATCGCGCCGATGACGCTGGCGCCGCTGGTCGGCTGGTTCGTCGACCGCTACCCCCGTCGTCCCTTTTTCGTCGCGGCCAACCTGGTGACGGCGGTCCTGCTCACCCCGCTCTTCGCGGTCCATGACCGGGGCGACGTGTGGGTCATCTACGTGGTGGCGGCCCTGTACGGCCTGTCGTACATCACGCTCAGCGCCGCGTTGAGCGGCCTGATCCGGCAACTGGTACCGGTCGAGCTGCTGGCCGAGGCGAACGGCGTGCTGCAGACCGTGCGCCAGGGGCTGCGGCTGATCGGGCCACTGGCCGGGGCCGGGCTCTACGCGGCCGTCGGCGGGTGGGTGCTGGCCGCGATCGGCATGGCCGGTTTTCTGGCGGCGGCCGGCGTGGTGGGCGCGCTGCGGACGGCGGAGACGCCGCCGGCGGGGCCCCAGCTGCGCTGGCCCGCCGAACTCGGCGCCGGGCTGCGGCACCTGGCCGGGGAGCCCGCGCTGCGCCGGGCGCTGCTGGGCTACGGGCTCGGCTCGCTGGTGATGGGCTTCAGCGAATCGCTGATCTTCGCCTACGTCGACCAGGGGCTCCGCCGCGACGCCGCGTTCGTCGGCGTGCTGGTCACCGTGCAGGGGATCGGCGGGCTGGTCGGCGGGCTGCTGTCGGCGAGCGTGGTACGCCGGGCCGGCGAGGTCGGCACGCTCGCCGCCGGTGTGACCTTCTTCGGGCCGGCCGCAGCGGCGCTGGCGTACCCGAACCTCTGGCTCGGCTTCGTCGCGGTGCTGCTGGCCGGGGTGTCGCTGCCGCTGACCATGGTCGGGTTGCACACGCTGATCCAGCGGCGTACTCCGCCCGGGCTGATCGGCCGGGTCGCCGCGGCCTCGGAGGCGGTGGTCAGCGGCCCGCAGGCGCTCTCCATCGGCGCCGGCGCTCTGCTCGTCGGCGTGCTGGACTACCGCCTGCTCTTCGCCCTGATCGGCCTGGTCACCACCCTCGCGGGCGGCTACCTGTGGGGCAACCGCCACCTGACCACGCCACCCCCACCTGACCACCCC
>NZ_POUB01000013.1 GCF_003236335.1 Micromonospora deserti | reverse complement strand
CCCCCAGCCCGTCGATCACGAAGTTGTTGTCACCCCACCCGGCGTGTCCGAGCGGCAACTTCATGATCAACGGACTGGGGGATGGGTGGGGTTCAGGCGGCGGTGGCGGCGAGCTGGGTGATGCGGATGCGGGTGACCAGGGCGTCGAGCAGGGTGTGGAGCAGGGACTCGGTGGTCGGGTCCTTGACCGTGCCGTCGCGATCGAGCTTCTCGTGCGCGTTGGTCACGATGATCTCCGGCTTGCTGAGCACGGCGGAGTCGGTCCACAGGAAGAGCTGACGGAGCTGGAGCTGGGCGCGGACGGTGCCCATGCCGGTGGGCGCCGCACCCATGATCGCGACAGGCTTGTGCGCCAGCGGCGAGACCCACGACGTCACCGGGAAGCTTGGCCGGGACGCCCAGTCGAGAGCGTTCTTCAGTACGCCCGGCACGCCGTAGTTGTACTCGGGGGTGGCGATGAGCAGGGCGTCCGCCGCCGCGATCCGCTCCCGCAGGTGGACAACGGCCGCCGGTGGCTTCGGCTCGATGTCCTCGTTGAAGGCGGGGATCGCGCTCAGGCCGTCGTACGGCTCGATGGTCAGGCCCGCCGGGGCGAGGCGTTGCGCGGCCCGGATCAGTGCGCTGTTGAACGACGCGTCGCGCAGGCTGCCGGAGATGGCGAGGACCGAGAAGTCGGGCATGGGATCTCCTTGGGAAGGAACTCATCACGATTTGCGTGAGCAGCTCAACAATAGAGCTACTCAACCATTGAACCGCAAGTAGGATGTGAGCCATGGCGCATCCCGTCCCCACCGCCGGATCCGAGCTGGGTGGCGACCGCTCCGGCGTCGCCGGTGACGCGGTGCGCCGGATCATGCACATCGCCTCCGCCATGCGGCACTACCAGGACGTCGAGATCGCCGAGCTGGGGCTCACCCCGGCCGTCGCCCGTGCGCTGCACGAACTCGATCCGGACCGTCCGCTGCCCGCCCGCGACCTCGCCGAACAGCTGCGCTGCGACCGCTCCAACGTGACCACCCTGGTCGACAAGCTGGAGCAGGCGGGCCTGGTCGAGCGGCGGGTCGATCCCGCCGACCGGCGGCAGAAGACGCTGGTGGTGACCGAGGCCGGCCGGCGGATGAGGGCCCGGGTGCACGGGGTGATGTCCGACTCGCGACTGCTCGCCGGCCTCACCGCCGGCGAGCTGGCCACCCTGCGTGAGCTGGTCTGGAAGGTGTCCGACGGTGGCTGCCCGGAGGCGTGCGGGCCGGAGTGACCCGCGCCGGGCGGATCGTGTCCGACTGGGCGCGGCGGGCCCTCGTCGGTAATGCTGTCCGACGTGACCACCCCGCACGATCTCGACGACCGCCTCCGGGAGGCCCTGGCCGCGCTGGCCGTGCCCGAGCGGCCGCGTGACCCGGCCGAGCCGGTCACCGACGGCGCGGCGCTCACCGGCGCCCAGCTGCTGGACCTCTTCGACGCGCAGGCCACCAGCCGCCAGCTCGACCTGGCCGGGCGGTGGCTGCGCAGCTTCGGCGAGGGGTTCTACACCATCGGTTCGGCCGGCCACGAGGGCAACGCCGTGGTCGCCGCCGCGCTGCGCCCCACCGACCCCGCCCTGTTGCACTACCGCTCCGGCGCCTTCTGGTGTGTGCGCGCCGCCCAGGCGGCCGGGGAGTGGACCGGTTCTCCCGGCGCGGACGACCACCGCCGGGACGGGGGATCCGGCGCCGACGCCGGGCGGCAGACCGCCGCCCGGCCGGGAACGGACCCGGGCTCCGACCGCACGCCACCTCCCGACGGCGTCTCCGGCGACGACTCGGCACCCGCCGACGGCACCGGCTCGGCCGGTGCCATCCGGCCCGCGACCGACCCGTCCACCGCCACCGGCCCGTCCAACGCCACCGGCCCGTCCACCGCCACCGGCCCGTCCACCGCCGGCGAGCCGGCCGCCGGCGGCGGTGCGGCCCCGGCCGGTCCCGCCGGGCCCGATGTGGGGATTGCTGCCCGGCGGGCCGTGCGCCGGCCCCTCGTCGGGGCGTACGCCGAGGCCGCCCGGGACGTGCTGCGCGGGATGGTCGCCTCGGCGCACGAACCGATCGCCGGGGGGCGGCACAAGGTCTTCGGCCGGGCCGACCTGGCCATCGTGCCGACCACCTCCACCATCGCCTCGCACCTGCCCCGGGCCGTCGGGATGGGGCTGGCGGTGGAGCGGCTGCGGCGGCTGGAGACCGTCCGGCGGACCGGGGACGGGGTGCGCATCGGCGGCGGGGGAGCATCCGACACGCCCTGGCCGCCGGACGCGATCGTGGTCTGCTCCTTCGGCGACGCGTCGGTCAACCATGCCAGCGCCACCGCCGCGTTCAACACCGCTGGCTGGTACGACCACACCGGCCTGCGCATCCCGGTGCTCTTCGTCTGCGAGGACAACGGCCTCGGCATCAGCGTCCGCTCGCCGAGGAAGTGGGTGGAGACGACCCTGCGGTCGAAGCCGGGCATCCGCTACTTCGCCGCGGACGGCGGCGATCCGGTGCGGGCGTACGAGGTGGCGGCCGAGGCGGCAACCTGGGTGCGCCGGCACCGGCGCCCGGCCGTGCTGCACCTGTCGACGGTGCGGCTGATGGGGCACGCCGGCGCCGACGTCGAGACCGCGTACCGCGGCGCCGACGAGATCGCCGCCGACCTGGCCCGCGACCCGCTCGCCGGCACCGCCCGGCTGCTCGTGGCGGCCGGCGTCGCCACCTCAGAGGAGTTGCTGGCCCGTTACGACGAGATCGGCTGGCAGGTGCGGCGGATCGCCGAGGAGGTGCTGGATGAGCCGAAGCTGACCAGCCCGGCCGAGGTGGTCACCCCGCTGGCGCCCCGCCGGCCGGTGCGGGTGGCCCGCGCGGTGGCCGACGCGGCGGCCCGGGCCGGCGGCCCGGGGGCGGGCGTACGGGCCGAGGCGTTCGGTGGGAAGCCGCCCGAGCTGGCCGGGCCGCTGACCCTCGCGCAGAGCATCAACGCCGCCCTCGCCGACGGGATGCTCGACCACCCGCAGATGGCCGTCTTCGGCGAGGACGTCGGCGTCAAGGGCGGGGTGTACGGGGTCACCAAGGGGCTGCGGGACCGCTTCGGCGCGGCCCGGGTCTTCGACACCCTGCTCGACGAGACCTCGATCCTCGGGCTCGCGCTCGGCGCCGGGCTGGCCGGGATGTTGCCGGTGCCGGAGATCCAGTACCTGGCGTACCTGCACAACGCCGAGGACCAGTTGCGCGGCGAGGCGGCCACCATGCGGTTCTTCTCCCAGGGTGCGTTCCGCAACCCGATGGTGGTGCGGGTCGCCGGGCTGGCGTACCAGGAGGGCTTCGGGGGGCACTTCCACAACGACAACTCGGTGGCCGTACTCCGGGACGTGCCCGGCCTGGTGATCGCGGTGCCGGCGCGGCCGGACGACGCCGCGCCCATGCTGCGGACCTGCCTGGCCAGCGCGGCGGTGGACGGCAGCGTCTGCGTGTTCCTGGAGCCGATCGCCCTCTACCACACCCGCGACCTCTACGCCGACGGCGACGGGGAGTGGCTGGCCGGCTACGCCGAGCCCGGCGCGTGGTCCAGCGGGCACGTGCCGATCGGCCGGGCCCGGGTGTACGGCGTCGGCTCGGCCGAGGACCTCACGGTCATCACCTTCGGTAGCGGGGTGCGGATGTCGCTGCGCGTGGCCGCCGCCCTGGCCGACGAGGGGATCGGCAGCCGGGTGGTGGACCTGCGCTGGCTGGCCCCGCTGCCGGTGGCGGACATCATCCGGGAGGCGGCGGCGACCGGCCGGGTGCTGGTGGTGGATGAGACGCGCCGCTCGGGCGGGGTCGGCGAGGGGGTGATCGCCGCGCTGGTGGACGCCGGCTACGTCGGTGCGGTGCGGCGGGTCGCCGGAGTTGACTCGTTTGTACCATTAGGTCCGGCGGCGCGTCAGGTTCTGGTCTCCGAGGAAGCCATTACCCAGGGTGCCCGCACGCTTCTGGCACGGTAAATTCCGTTCCACCCGGTGCGCCACTTGCGCGGGGAGCCGCAACTGTGTGGACTTTGGCTGACGGCGTCGAACAGGCGCCGCGAGCAGGGACGAGATGAGGAGGCACGCGACAGTGAGCGCGACCGCTGGTCAGGCCGCCGACGGGGTACGCAGCCTGGCGGACCGGTTCGGGATCGAGCCGGGGATGGTCGTCATGGAGATGGGCTACGACGACGACGTCGACCAGGATCTCCGCGACGCCCTGACCGACCGCTGTGGAGAGCTGGTCGACGAGGACACCGACGAGGTGGTCGACGCGGTCCTGGTCTGGTACCGCGACGGCGACGGTGACCTCTTCGAGCTCCTCGTCGACGCCCTCGGCCCGCTGGCCGACAACGGGGTCGTGTGGCTGCTCACGCCCAAGGCCGGGCGCGAGGGGCACGTGGAGCCGAGCGAGATCGCCGAGTCCGCACCCACCGCCGGCCTCCAGCAGACCTCGACGGTCAACGCCGGCCGGGACTGGAGCGGCGCCCGCCTCGTCCTGCGCCGCGGGACCAAGGGCAAGAAGTAGCCCCAGCCGTCCCACGCCCGGCCGCCCGCGCCGGGAGTGGCACGCGATGCCCACACCGACTCACCCGAGGAGTTCGCATGCCGATCGAGGTTGGCGCCGAGGCGCCGGACTTCGTGCTGAAGAACCAGAACAACCAGGAGGTCCGGCTCTCGGACTTCCGCGGCAGGCGAGCCGTGCTGCTGGTCTTCTACCCGCTCGCCTTCACCGGCGTCTGCCGCGGCGAGCTCTGCGAGGTGCAGGAAAACCTCAACGAGTACGTCAACGACGACGTCCAGGTGCTCACCGTCAGCGTCGACTCGGTCTACGCGCACAAGGTCTGGGCCGACCGGGAGGGGTACGAGTTCCCGCTGCTGGCCGACTTCTGGCCGCACGGTGCGGTCGCCCAGGCGTACGGCGTCTTCAACGAGGCCGCCGGCATCGCCAACCGGGGCACCTTCGTCATCGACAAGGCGGGCGTCGTCCGCTTCGCCGAGATGAACACGCCGGGGGAGGCGCGCGACCAGCAGGGCTGGCGCAAGGCCCTCACCGAGGCCGTTGCCGGCTGATCCACCGGGCACGCCGTGCGACCGGGCCGGTCACCGGCAGGGTAAGCTTGCCAACCTCAGGCGCCCACCGTACGGGCGTTCGGGCGCGTAGCTCAGCGGGAGAGCACTCGCCTTACAAGCGAGGGGTCGCAGGTTCGAAACCTGCCGCGCCCACCCACCACCAGTAGTCCCTCCGCCGGTCGGCCGCGGGTCGCGGCGACGGTCAGGCAGGTCCGGTTGGCCACCGGGTAGAGCCAGGACCGCAGCGAGCTGCGGCCCTCGAAGCGACCGTTGATCCTGCCGTGGCACCGGGACGGGCGGCGCGGCGACGGGCGGCGCGGTTGGATCGGGGAGGGGCGGCGTGGCCTACGCGGAGGTCAACGGGCTGCGGCTGTGGTACGAGCAGCACGGTTCGGGCCGGCCCCTGGTGCTGTTGCACGGCGGGTTCGGCGCGGTGGAGTCGTTCGCCGCCCTCCTGCCGGCGCTCGCCGCCCGCCGCCAGGTGGTCGCGGTCGACCTGCAGGGTCACGGGCGCACCGCCGATGTCGACCGGCCGCTGCGGTACGAGTGGCTGGCCGACGACGTCGCCGCGCTGGTGGGCCGGCTCGGCCTGGGCGGGGCGGACGTGCTGGGCTACTCGCTGGGCGGCGGGGTGGCGCTGCGGGTCGCGATCCAGCATCCGGGGTTGGTCCGGCGGCTGGTCGTCGTGTCCGCGCCCTGCCGGCGGCAGGGCTGGTATCCGGAGGTGCTCACGGCCATGGCCGGGCATGACGAGCGGACCGGCGAGCGGATGCGCGGCACCCCGGCGCACCGGGTCTACGCCCGGGTGGCGCCCCGACCGGAGGACTGGCCGCGGCTCTGGGCGAAGTCGGGTGAGCTGCTGCGGCGCGACTACGACTGGTCGGCCGAGGTGGTTGCGCTGACCCTGCCGACGATGCTGGTCTTCGCCGACGCCGACTCGGTCTCCACCGCCCACCTGGTCGAGTTCTACCGCCTACTCGGCGGCGGCCACCGGGATCCCGGCGGGGACGGTACGGGCCGGCCCGTCGCGCGGCTGGCGGTGCTGCCCGGCCTGACCCACCACGACATCCTGGGCTCGCCGGCTCTGCCGGCCGCGGTGCTGCCGTTCCTCACCCACCCGGTGGTCCCGCCCGGGTGAGCGGCGGTCCACCACCCACCCGGGCCGGGCGGTCAGCTGGTGAAGCCGCCGTCCACGTTGACCACCGCCCCGGTCAGGTACGCGGCCTCCGCGCCGGCCAGGTGCGCGACCGTGCCGGCGATCTCGGCCGGGGTGGCGAAGCGCCCGAGCGCGGTGATGCCCGCGATCGCGGCCGCGTTCGGGCCGTCCGCCGGGTTGGCGTCGGTGTCCGTCGGGCCCGGGTTGACCAGGTTGACCGTGATGCCGCGGGGCCCCAGCTCGCGGGCGAGCCCCCGGGTGAGCCCGACCAGCGCGGTCTTGCTCATCGAGTAGAGCGACAGCCCGGGGAAGACCGCCCGCTCGCCGACGTTGCTGCCGATGGTGATGATGCGGCCGCCCCCGCCCAGGTGCCGCGCGGCCGCCTGCGCGGCGACGAAGGGCGCCCGGATGTTCACCGCGAGCGTCCGCTCCACCTCGTCGGCGCTCAGCTGCTCCACCGGTCCGACCAGGAACACCGCGGCGTTGTTCACCAGGATGTCCAGCCGGCCCAGCTCGGTGGCCACCCGGTCGACCGCGTCCCGTACGGCGGCGGGGTCGGCGCAGTCGGCCCGGATCGCGAGGGCCCGCCGACCGAGCGTCTCGACCTGCTTCACCACCAGCGCCGCCCGGTCGGCGCTGTCGCGGTAGGTGACCGCGACGTCGGCCCCGCCCCGCGCCAGGCGCAGGGCGATGCCGGCCCCGATGCCCCGGGAACCGCCGGTGACCAGGGCGACTTTTCCGTCCAGTTTCGTCGTCATGCCTACGATCATTGAATCGGCGCGGCCCGCGGGTCTGGCGGTGATCGGACCCCTCGTTGCCGGGGCAACGCCCGGTCCGATTCCCGCCGCCACCGTGGCCTCGACGCCGGGTTCGACGTCGGCGACCGGTCTCGGCCGTCGTGTCCCGGCTGCCCGGTTCGGTGGTCGCGGCGGAGCCGGTGCCGAACCGGCGGGCCGGGCTGAGCTGCCCAAGGACTGTTCCCCGGTGCAGCGGGAAAACCGCTGTTGACGCACCTGGGGAGGAGCGACGGATGACGCATGGCGCCGGACTGACCATCGGTGTGCTCGGCTCGTACGGCGGTCGCAACCTCGGTGACGAGGCGATCCTCACCGGCCTGCTGAGCGATCTGCGGGAACAGGAGCCGGACGCGCGGATCATTGTCTTCTCCCGCAACCCCGCGCACACCCAGATCGCCCATCCGGACGTGGAGGCGGTGCCGTGGGAGGGGGTCAGCCGGACCGACTCAGCGCTGGTGCTGGCCGAGCTCGACCTGCTGATCCTCGGCGGCGGCGGCATCCTGTACGACCGGGAGGCCCGCCGCTACCTCCGGGTCGTCCGGGTCGCCCAGGAGCGCGGCCTGCCGCTGCTGACGTACGCGGTGGGGGTGGGGCCGCTCAGCGAGGGCGTGGACACCGGGATGGTGCGGGAGACCCTGGGCGCCGCGGTCGACGTGACGGTCCGCGACCAGGAGTCCCGGATGGTGCTGGAGGAGGCCGGCCTGATCAACCCGATCACGGTCACCGCCGACCCGGCGTTCCTGCTGGAGCCGGAGGAGTTCCCGGCACACCTGCTGCGGGAGGAGGGGGTGCCGGCCGGCAAGCGGCTGGTCGGGATGAGCGTACGGGAGCCGGGCCGGGCCGCCGAACGCCTCGACGTCGACGGGTACCACCGGTTGTTGGCCCAGATCGGTGACTTCCTGGTGAACCGGATCGACGCCTACGTGCTGTTCGTGCCGATGGAGCGGGACGACATCCGGCACTCCCACGGGGTGCTGTCGCACATGATCGCCGCCGAGCGGGGCCGGATCCTGCACGGCACCTACTCGCCGCAGCAGGTGCTCGGGCTGATGCGCCACTTCGACCTGGCGGTCGGCATGCGGCTGCACTTCCTGATCTTCGCCGCGATGGTGGGCACCCCGTTCCTGCCGCTGCCGTACGCCGGCAAGGTATTCGACCTGGCCCAGCGGCTCGGCGTGCCGGCGCTGCGCGGCGTCGAGCGGGAGGTCGAGGGCCCGCTGCTGGCCGAGGTGGACCGGCTGTGGGACGAGCGGGAGCGGCGGGCCGAGGCCACCGCCCGGCGGGTGGCCGAGGTCTGCGACGAGGCCCGGGGCACCTCGCAGGTCACCGGCGCGGTGCTGGAGAGCCTGCGCAACCGGACGCTGAGCCGGGCCGCCGTCTGAGCCGCCGTCCGGTCAGACCGCCGGCCCCCGCCAGCAGTACCGCCAGCGGCGGGCGTCGGCACCGACGGACTCCAGCTCGTAGATCTGCGCCTCGGCCAGCCCTTCGGGGCCGAGGTGGTGGTGGGTCAGCGGCGGCCGGCCGTTCGGGTCCAGCTCGACGGTGACCGTCTCGCCGTCGGCCACGCCTCCGACCAGGGGGATCTCAACCGTTGATGCCATGCGCCCATCCTGCCCGGGTGGGCGCGGTCCCGCAGCGGATAGCGGGGCGGCGGACCGGTGCCCGCCGGTCAGGGCGGCGGGAGCAGGCCGGGCGGGTACTCCATGCCGTCGTGGGCGCAGGCGGCGGCCGCGACCCGGGCGGCGTGTGTCGCCGCGTCGGGCAGCGCCGCGCCCCGCGACCGGGCGGCGACCAGGCCGGCGACGAACGCGTCCCCGGCGCCGTTGGTGTCGACGACCGGTGCGGGTGGCGTGCTGGCCGGGATCCGCACCGGCTCGCCACCACCGGGGTGCAGGTCGGCGCCGTCCCCGCCCCGGGTCACCACCACGGTGCGCGGGGCCAGGCCGGCGGCCACCGCCCCAGCCCGGTCGCCCAGCCGGACCCCGCTGACGAAGACCAGGTCAGCGACCTCGGCGAACGGGCGGTGGTAGGGGTTGTCCCCGTCCCAGTCGTGCAGGTCGGTGGAGAGGCCGGCCCCGCCGGCGAGTCCGGCGCGCAGGGTGGGCAGCAGGGCCAGCGTCCAGTCCATGATCGACACGTGGACGTGTGCCGCGTCCCGGACCAGCGCGGCCAGTGCCGCCGCGGTGAACGGCGCGGGCCCCCGCCAGGGGCGTGGGTCGTAGAGAGACATCCGCCGGCCGGCCGGGTCGACCAGGTTCACCGATCGCCGGGTGCCAGCCGGCGCGTCGGCCAGCACGGCGTGCACCGCGGTCCGGGCCAGCGCCGCCCGCACCACGTCCCCGGCCGGGTCGGCGCCGACGACGTCGACCACCGCCACGCGGAGCCCGAGCGCGTGCGCGGCGAGCGCCACCCCGGCGCCGGTGTTGCCGATCCTCAGCTCGACGGGGTCCACGGTGAGGGAGTCGGCCGCGGGCAGCGGGAGCGCCGGCACCCGCACCCGCACATCCACCCCGAGGCCGCCGATCACGAGCAGGTCGTACATGGCGACGACGGTAGCCGGCCGGGGGCCGCCTATCCTTGGCCCGGGCGTCGATGAGGGGGAGCGCGTGCTGGTCATCCACGGGCTGTGGCTGCCCGGCGGCACTCAGGGCGGTGGCGGGCTCGCCGTCTGGGCCGAGGACAGCGGCCTGCCGGCCCGCGCCCCCCGCCGGCCAGGTCGGGCGCCCCGGGAGCGACCGCACCCGTTCGCCGCCGGCCACGCCACGCTGGCCGCCGCGCTCGCCGAGGCGGCGGAGCCGGCCGACCTCGGTTCGGCGCTGCTCACCCTGCCCACCCGGGGCGGCTCGCCGGTGGACTCGCCGGAGCTGGTCCGCACCGCCGTCGCGGAGCCGGTCCGCGGTCCGGTCACCCTGGCCGGGTGGCGGGTTCCGGTCCTGGTGTACGCCCCGGACGCCGCGCTGCCCCTGCTGGCCCGCGTCGACGGGCTCGCCGCCGTGCCCGGCGCGACCCTGCGGCACCTGGCCGAACTCGCCGGGTTCGCGGTCGACCTCGCCGCCCGGGGCCGGGTGCTCCCCGGCCTGGCCGACCCGCCGCCCGGCCCCGACGCGCCGGCCGGTGGTGACCGGGCTCGGGCGGTCTGGCGACCCCTGCTCACTGGCACGGACGCCGGTTGGGCCCGGTCCCTGGCGCTCGCCCTGCCCCCGGCTGCCCGCGCGGTCACCGCGGTCGACCGGCCCGCCGCCGGCCCCGGCGGGCCGACGGGCGGCGGACCGGGCGGTGCCGTCGCGATGGCCGGCACCGGCCGGCCGCGCGGCGGTGCTGTGGCGGCCGGCGGTGCTGTGGCGGCCGGCGGTGCTGTGGCGGCCGGCGGTGCTGTGGCGGCCGGCGGTGCTGTGGCGGCCGGCGGTGCTGTGGCGGCCGGCGGTGCTGTGGCGGCCGGCGGTGCTGTGGCGGCCGGCGGTGCTGTGGCGGCCGGCGGTGCTGTGGCGGCCGGCGGTGCTGTGGCGGCCGGCGGTGCCACCGCGGGCGGTGCCGGTGTGGCGGGTGGCCCGTGGCCGGTCGACGCACCCGGTGCGCTGGTCGCGGCGGCGCTCGACGCGCTGACCGACGCCGCCGTCCGGGCGGCTCTGGCGGAGACCGCGCTGGCCCGGGGCGTCCGTTCGAACGGTGCGGTACCAGCCTGGCTGGCCGCGCTGACCGGGCCGCGGCGAGACTTCACCGCCGACCCGGCCGCGCTGGCCACCCTCCGCGTCGAACTGGACGCCTGGCAGCGCGACGCGGCGGGCGGCTCGGTGCGGGCCAGCTTCCGCCTGGTCGAGCCGCCCGCCGAGGAGATCGTCGAGCCGGTCACCGTGGTGCCGGCCGACCCCGCCGCCACGGTGGGCTCCGCCGACCGGTGGCGGGTCGAGTTCGGGCTGCAGGCCGCCGACGAGCCCAGCCTGCACGTCGACGCCGGGCAGGTCTGGCGGGCGCCGGAGACCGTCCCCGGCCTGGCCGGCCGGGGCGGCAACCCGCAGGAGACGCTGCTGGCCGAGCTGGGCCGGGCCAGCCGGCTCTGGCCGGAGCTGGACACCGCCCTGCGCACCGCCACGCCCGAGGCGTTGGAGCTGGACGTCGAGGGCGCACACCGGTTCCTCCGCGAGGGCGCCCCGGTGCTGCACGCCGCCGGCTTCGCCGTGCTGCTGCCGTCGTGGTGGCGGCGCCCCTCGTCGCGGCTCGGCGCCCGGTTGCAGGCGCGCAGCCGTACCGCTCCCGGCACCGTGGCCGCCGCCTCGGAGGGCGTGGGACTGGATGCGCTGGTGGACTACCGGTGGGAGGTCGCCCTCGGCGACCAGCCGCTGTCGGCCGAGGAGCTGGCGGCGCTGGCTGCGCTGAAGACCCCGCTGGTCCGGCTGCGCGGTCGCTGGGTCGAACTGGACCCGAAGCGGCTCGCCGCCGGCCTGCGGCTGCTCCGGTCGGCCGGCGAGCTGACCGTCGCCGACCTGCTCCGGCTCGGCCTCGCCGACGCCGAGCAGCCCGACGCGCTGCCGGTGCTGGAGGTGAACGCCGACGGTGCGCTGGGCGACCTGCTCGCCGGCGCGGTCGAGCGGCGGCTCATCCCGCTCGACCCGCCGTCGAGCTTCCGCGGCACGCTGCGGCCGTACCAGCGGCGGGGGCTGGCCTGGCTGGCCTTCCTCCAGTCGCTCGGGCTGGGCGGCGTGCTCGCCGACGACATGGGGCTGGGTAAGACGGTGCAGCTGCTCGCCCTGCTCGCCGGTGACCCGCCGTCGGCCGGCCCGACCCTGCTGGTCTGTCCGATGTCGCTGGTGGGTAACTGGCAGCGGGAGGCGGCCCGGTTCACGCCGGGGCTGCGCGTACACGTGCACCACGGGGCCGAGCGGGCGCGGGGGGCGGCGTTCACCACGGCCGTGCACGCGGCGGACCTGGTCCTCACCACCTACACGGTGGCCGCCCGGGACGCGGTCGACCTCGCCGGCATCGACTGGCACCGGGTGGTGGTGGACGAGGCCCAGGCGATCAAGAACGCCTCGACCCGGCAGGCCGAGGCGGTCCGCGCACTGCCCGCCCGGCACCGGGTCGCGGTCACCGGCACACCGGTGGAGAACCGCCTCGCCGACCTCTGGTCGATCATGCAGTTCGCCAACCCGGGCCTGCTCGGCCCGGCGGCGACGTTCAAGAAGAAGTACGCCGAGCCGATCGAGCGGCACGGCGACGCCGAGGCGGCCGAGCGGCTACGCCGGATCACCGGCCCATTCGTCCTGCGCCGGCTCAAGACCGACGCGTCGATCATCTCCGACCTGCCGGAGAAGCTGGAGATGGAGGTGCTCTGCAACCTCACCGCCGAGCAGGCCTCGCTCTACCGGGCGGTGGTCGACGACATGCTGGCGAAGATCGAATCCAGTGACGGCATCGAGCGGCGCGGGCTGGTGCTCGCCACCATGACCCGACTCAAGCAGGTCTGCAACCACCCGGCCCAGCTCCTGCGGGACGGCTCGCCGCTCGACGGCCGCTCCGGCAAGCTGGCCCGGCTGGAGGAGATCCTCGACGAGGTGCTCGCGGCGGGGGAGAAGGCGCTGCTCTTCACCCAGTACGCCGAGTTCGGCGGGATGCTGCGCGGGCACCTGTCGGCCCGGTTCGGCCGGGAGGTGCTCTTCCTGCACGGCGGGGTCGGCAAGGCCGACCGGGACACCATGGTCACCCGCTTCCAGTCCCCGGACGGCCCGGCGCTGTTCGTCCTGTCGCTCAAGGCCGGCGGCACCGGGCTCACCCTGACCGCGGCCAACCACGTGGTCCACGTCGACCGGTGGTGGAACCCGGCGGTCGAGGACCAGGCCACCGACCGGGCGTTCCGGATCGGCCAGCGCCGCCGGGTGCAGGTCCGCAAGTTCGTCTGCGCCGGCACCGTGGAGGAGAAAGTGGCCGCTCTGATCGCCGACAAGCGCAGCCTCGCCGAGCGGGTGGTCGGCACCGGCGAGCAGTGGGTCACCGAACTCTCCACCGCGCAGCTGCGCGAGCTGTTCACCCTGGAGGCCGGGGCGGTGGCCGAGTGACCGACCGGGGCAACGGCCGGTTCGCCGACTACGGCCGGCCACGCCGGGTCGAGGGTGGACTGAGGGCCCGCAGCACCCGGGGCGCCATCGGCCGGTCCTGGTGGTCGCGGCGCTTCCTGGAGGTGCTCGAGTCGTTCGCGCTCGGCACCCGGCTGACCCGGGGCCGGTCGTACGCGCGGGCCGGCCAGGTGCTCCGGCTGGACGTCGGGCCCGGCGTGGTCACCGCGGTGGTGCAGGGCTCCCGAGCCCAGCCGTACCAGGTCCGCGTCGAGCTGTCGGCGTTCCCGCCCGAGCTGTGGTCCCGGGTCGAGGAGGAGCTGGCCGGGCAGGCGTTCTTCAGCGCCCGGCTGCTCGCCGGCGACCTGCCGGCGGAGCTGGAGGAGCTGTTCGCCGCGGCCGGTGCTCCACTGTTCCCCGGCGGGGTGGACGAACTGGCCCAGCGGTGCAGCTGCCCCGACTTCGCCGTACCGTGCAAACACCTCGCGGCCACCTTCTACCTGCTCGCCGAGGCGTTCGACGCCGACCCGTTCCAGCTGCTGCACTGGCGCGGCCGCAGCCGCGCCGAGCTGCTGGACCGGCTGCGCGCGTTGCGCGGCGGCCCGGCCGGCGCGGGCCCGGACGCCCCGGCCGCGGCGCTCGCCTCCACCGTGGACGCACCCGGCTCACCGGCCGGTGACGCCACCGTGGACGCGCCGCCCGCCGGCGCCGCGCGGGCGCTCGCCGGGCTGCCCCCGGCCCCGCTGGCCGAGGCGGTGGACCGGTTCTGGCTGCCGCCCGTGCCGCTGCCGGACCGCCCGCCCAACCTGGCGACCGGGCCGGACCTGCTGCTGCGGCAGCTGGGGGCACCGGCCCCGGCGATCGGCGGGCCCGGTCTGCTCGAACGGCTGCGCCGGGCGTACCGGCTTCTGGGGCGGTGACGCCGGCCGCCGGGTGGCGGGTGGCGCCGCGCCGGCGGCGGGTCACAGCCAGCGTCGGCGGAACCGCCACATGAGCGCGGCGTTGGCCACCAGCACCACCGCACAGATGGCCCCGGCCAGCCGTCCGGCCAGCACCGTCATCGCCGGCAGCGAGGCCCACAGCACGATGGTCAACAGCATCAGCCAGCGGCTGCGGCGGGCCCGGGCCCGGTGGTCGAGCCGGGCGAAGAACGCCGGGTCGCTCTCCCGGAGGTGACGGGTGATCTGCTCGAACCTGCGCTGATCCTCTTTGCTGAGCATGTGCCTTCCCCTCACAGCGTTCAGCGGTTCGGCGGCATACCCGCTGCGGCGGCGGCTCACGCTACCTCTGCTGGCCCTACTTTGGCTCCTCAGCTGGGGTTTGGCTCCGCAGCCCGGGCCGCGGGCGGACGGCCGGTACGCGAGCTCAGCGCTGTTGAACGGCGCGTCCGGCGTCGCGCGCGCCGGAAACGTTACGTCCACCCCCCGGCGGGGCGGGTCCGCCCTGCTCCGGAGGTCCGTGCCCGGCGGGGCGGAAATCCGGGCAGGCGCGGGCGCGTCCAGCGCTGCCTTAAGTGCCCTTCCGGGAGCCTCCGGCGCTGCTTGTCCGCCCTTGACCGCTTGGTTACCTTCCCGTACCAACCCCCCTCGGCATCAACCGCCGCGCCCGGGCTACCACCCGGTCGCACGCGTCGCGGCCAGCAGGAACGGATTGGTACATGGCCGACCAGAATGTGCCACCACGTCGACGGCGGGACGACCGCGGATGGGACGGGCGACAGCACCCCACCGCCGACGGGCATCGCGAACCGGCAGCCGCAGCAGACATGGGGCTGCGGCTCTCGCTGGTTCTGAGCCAGCTCTATCTGGTCGGGCAGGGTGGCTGGTATGGGATGTCAGGCAGGTGTGTGCGCCATTCTTGTTCGGTGATGGGGTCGCCGATGGTTGCACAGACTCGGTCGGTCACTGTGTCGACGTTGAGGTGCCATAGGTGCACGGCGCCTGCGATGCTGCTTGCCGCGAGCAGTTCGCCGCCGGGATGGATATCGAGGGCGTGCACGGGCCCGGCGGAAGGTGTGAGGGCGGCGTAGCGTGACGGCGCTCGCGGGTCTGTCACGTCGAAGAGCCGGAGCGTGCCGTTGGCGTCTGTTGCTGCCACGGTTGTCCCGTCGGGGAGGAAGACAAGTTCCGGAACCTCGTTGACGGGCTCGGTGATAGGTCTGCCGACGGGGGTCGGGTCGCGGGGGTCGCTGATGTCCCACAGCTTGATGACCCCTTCCCCGCCCGCGACCGCCAGGAGCCCACTGTCCGGGCTGAAGGCGCCCCATCGAGGGTCGCGGTCGAACCCATCCAGGACGGCGATCCGACGTGGTTCGCCGGGGTTGGTGACGTCGTACAGGTGGACCCGTTGGTCGGCGGCAGCGGCCGCGAGCAGGGTCTGATCGGCGTTCCACGTGAGCCCGAGCACCGCTCCGTCCGGCTCGTCGGCCGTAGCGATCTTTCGCGGCCGGCGTGGATCGGTGACGTCGAACAGCCGTAGCTGACTGTCGTCGCCGCCGGTGGCGAGCAGGCGCCCGTCCGGGCTGAAGGCCATGTTCTGCACGAGGCCATCGGTGTCGGCTCCGAACGTGCTTGCTGGTTTCGTCTTGCCGGGTTCGGCCAGGTCGAAGAGCCGAACGTCGCCGGTGGTGTAGCTGCGGGCCAGCAGGGATCCATCCGGTGCGATGTCTCCGTTGCCGATCGATTGGAGGTCGTGGTCGACGATGACATGCACGGGTTCGTCGAGGCTTGTGGAGGATCCATCGAGCTTCCACACGGTGGCTTCGTTTTCGGAGAATGCGGCGAGGTCGCCGCTCTGGGATGCGAATTTGGTGCTGAAAACCCGTCCGCTGAGTTGGGTGGGAATGCGCGCGTTGAGGTCCCAGACCCGTGTCGTTCCGTCGAGAGTGGCGGTGACGAGGGTGCTGTCGTTGGTGAAGCTGGCGCGCCACACCACGTTCGGGTGGGGCAGGTCAGCGCGGGTCTCCCAGGTGTCGGTGTCCCAGACACGGACGACGGATTCGGAGGTGGCAGCGACGAACAAGGTGCCGTCCGGGCTGAACGCACCTGCGTTGACCCAGCTGTCGAACTTCGAGTCGGTCACCTCGAGTTGCTCGGGTTCGGCGGGGTCGGTGATATCCCAGGCCGATACCGTACGCCCGAACATGGTGCCTGCGGCCAGCAGGTGGCCGTCAGGGCTGAAGGACACCGTCGAAACGCGTCCCTGCCCGCCGGCCAGTTCCGCGATCGGATTCGGTTTGCCGGTCAGGTCCCACAGTTCGACGACGGCAGTGTCGTTGCCGAAGGCCAGCAGGTCACCTCGCGGTCCGTAGGCGATGCTGCGGAGGCTGCCCGCCGCGGCGATCGGGGGTAGTTCCGCTGGCGCCGTCGCATCGCTGATGTTCCAGCGGTGCACATTGTCGGTCTCCCCGACGGCGGCCAGCTCGGTCCCGTCCGGGTTGATGGCCAAGTGTTGTACGTTCTCGGGCCCGGACAGGGTGCCGAGGCGTTGGGGTCTGGCAGGGTCGGCGACATCCCAGAGGGCGATGCGGTTCGTGGTGTCCTGGGCAGCCAGGATGTCACCGGCGGGTGTCAGGGCGAGGGCGTAGCTCTCCCAGGAGTCGAGGCCGCCGCCGGCCAGCTCGATCCGGCCCGCAGGTTCGAGCGTGCTGTCGGAGGGCCGGTACAGCGTGGTCGCGGCTTCTTGGGCGTCGCTGACGGCGACGAGCGAGCCGGAACCCGATACTGCCAGCGCCGGGTAGCCGGTGCCGCCCTGGTAGCGCGCAGAGACCCCGTCGGCGGCCAGATCGAGCAGCGCGGAGCGAGCGTCAGCGGTGGGGGCGATCCGGAATCCGGCGATCGCGAGTTGTACGGCGATGCCGGGATCATCCGTGGCGAGTTGCCGTGCGGTCACCGCCATCTGCCGGGACAGCGCCTCGTCGCGTGCCGCGGCGGCATCCTGACGTGCTGCGGCGAACAGACCGGCGAACGCGGTTGCCAGCAGGGCGAGGGCCGTCATCACGATGGCGAGCAGACGCAATCGCAGGTTCCGCCGCCGCCGCGCCCGAACGCTTGCGGTCAGGAACTCACGCTCATCGTTACTCAGCAGCGCAGGCCCCGCGCCTGCGTCGTCCAGCAATGGCTCCATGGCCTCGAGCCGCGGCCCGCGCGCGAGTTCGGCCGCGTCGCGGCCACCTGCCGTCCAGGTACGGGCCCTTTCGCAGACGAGGCGGTGCACGCGGAGCCCTTCGCGGGCCTCGTCGATCCACGCGCGCAGCCGCGGCCACTGCACAAGCAGGGACTCGTGGCTGATCTCCACGGTCTCGGCGTCGGCTGTGAGGAGCCGGTGCGTGACGAACGTGTCCAGCACCTCGGCCAGGTCGTCGGTCTCGGCGTCGGAGCGCGCCGAGAACAGCGCATCGAGGTCGAGGCGGCGGCGGGTGTGCGCAATCCCCGTGATCTCCACGTCGACGTGGACCATGCTCAGGAACAGCCGTCGCGCCACCTGCTGCTGCGCTGGTGTCAGCCCGTCGTAGACCGAGTCCGCGGTGCGTGCGATCGCGCCGGCCAAACCCCCGGTCGCCAGGTAGGAGTCGATGCTCAGGACGCCGCCGCTGGACCGGCCCTCCGTCGCGTGGACGTAGGTTCCGCGCAGCGCATGGCAGAGCATGGGAAGGGCGCCTGGCTCGTGGGCCACCCCGGTCCGGTGCCCGCCAGGCGGGGCCACGTCGCGCACCAGCCGCTCCACGAGAGCCCCGTCGATCGTGCATCCCGTGCCCTGGACAGGCCCGGTGATCGCCTCCCGCAGTTCGGCCTCCGTCATCGGCGGGACGATCAACTGCGCCCGCCGGAGCGAGGCCGCCAGCTCCGGCAGGCGCAGGGCGCGGTCGTAGAAATCCGCGCGCAGTCCCAACACGACCACGGCGACCTGCGGCTTCCCGTCGCCGCCGCTGCTATCGCTCGCTGCCGCCAGAGCCGCGAGCAGCATCCGGCGCTGAGCGTCGTCGACTTCGGTTGCGAAGATCTCCTCCAGCTGATCCACAACGATCAGCACCCGACGACCAGCGCGGCGCGCGAACCGCGCGCTCGCCGCTGGGTCTGCTGTCAGCTCGGCGTGCAGCTCCTGCGCGCTCCCGCCGCACTCCGGGGCGTATGCCTCGGCCAGCGCGTGCAGCGGTGATTTCCCCGGCGTCAGCAACAGCGGAGACCAGCCGTCGCCGGCGGCCGCAGGGATGAGCCCAGCCCTGATCAGTGACGACTTGCCCGCGCCGGACGGCCCTACCACGACCAGCGGCCCGCCTACGACCGCCTGCCCGGCGACCCTGTCGAATAGCTCGCGTGTCAACGCGGCGCGCCCGAAGAAGAACCGGGCTTCGTCGGTGCCGAACGGGCGCAGCCCGGGGTACGGGTTGGCCGCGTCCACGGTTTTGGCCCCCCGCCGTAGCCGATCCGCAGCCACCACCCAGGCGTCGAGCTCCTCGTCGGTGGTGACCCCGAGCGCGCGCAACAGCGCACGGAACTCCTTGCCGATCCCTTGCTGCGGTAGGTGCCGACCCTTGCAGTAGCCGTTGATGGTGCTGAACCCGAGCCCGCTGGCGTCGGCCAGCTGCCGCAGCGACCGGCCGGAGCGTTGCTTCAGCTTTAGTAATGCGGCGCCGAGGTCTGCTGCGGTGACGAAATTGGTCGGTTCTGCGCTCTGGTTGTCGCTGTCGGCGAGGTCGTCGGCCACCGAAACTACCTCCCCCTATGCCTGACCGTGAGTATGCACCGTCGCTCGCTGCTGACGAGATCTCTGATTCTGCCCGAGCTGACGCTACGGCGGTTGGCCGCTTCCGCGGCCCAGCGATCATCGACCAGAGGCCCGTGTTGGCTCCCCAGTGCCTGTGCGAGATCGTGCGAGACCCTCGTCGGATGTTGTGCGCTCCGTAAACCGCATCCGATGGTTGTGAGGTCCAGCTAATGAAACCAGCTCGCACGACGGGGAGCTCCAACTGGCTACCGACGGACAGGGGCCCGCGGCGGGAGCCCTTCTTCGTGGCTTCAGGTCAGCCGTCTGGCTAGGCCAATCAGGAGCGGCGGCTGACGTGCTGGGTTGGGATCTCGGCAGGCGCCACCGTTGTCGGTAGCTATAACTGGAGGTACGTGGTGAAGAAGAAGGTCCCACAGGCGATTGCGGCTGTGGCGATGATGTTGCTGGCCAGTTTCGCGGTCGTTTTTGTTACGTCGACGCCGGCCCAGGCGGCGACCTGTTCCGGCACCAGTTGTGTCGGCAAGAGCCCGCGCACTACCGGGTGCGACAGGGATGGCGAAAGAGTCAGGTCGATCTACTTCGATGAGGGGTATCGGTCCTTGAGTCTTGTCAGGTCCAAGGCCTGTAGGGCTATGTGGGCTCTATATGTCAACAACAACTCCTTCGGGCCCAACTGCTGGACATGGAGCGAGAAGCTCACCGTCAGGCGCCAGCTGTGGACTCCGTATGGCTGGGCAACGCATAGCACGGGGAGTAAGACCGTCAGTGCCGACTGCGTAAGCCGCCAGTGGACGACGATGCTGCTCAATACCGCCGACGACCGTCACCGTGCGGAGTTGACATGGCCCGGTGGAACGAAGAGGACCACCTGGTTTGGCTAGCACTCGCGTTGTCAACCGCGTGTAGGCGCTGAGTTCCGGGGCTGGTGAGTCAGCGATGACCGCGGCTGACTCGCCGGCCCGTCGGTCCGTGGCGCCGCG
The DNA here is from genome assembly GCF_003236335.1 of Micromonospora deserti. Classification (GTDB taxonomy): domain Bacteria; phylum Actinomycetota; class Actinomycetes; order Mycobacteriales; family Micromonosporaceae; genus Micromonospora; species Micromonospora deserti. Next base: position 37,145 of record NZ_POUB01000013.1, on the reverse strand, counting down.
CAGATTCCCAGGGTGTCGCGGGCCGAACAATGAGATTCAACGTTGAACGATATCTCTTTCAGGTCAATTGGGGTATGACGATGCGTTCTCGTGTGTGGATCCGGACATCCGGAAGGCTGAACGCGGTCCCTGCCGTCATTATGTTGACGCTCACCTTGGTTTCGGGCATGCCGAACCCGGAGGGAGGTTCTGTCGCCGCTGCCACGAGTGCACAGAACTCAGATGCGGTGGAGTTGGGGTCGTCTGTGGAGCCGGCCGACCGGGATCGAGTTCTGCCGCACGGTTGGCGGTCCTCCAATGACCTGGCATGGACGACCGCCGGGGATTCCACGGGCTTCCATCTGCTTGTGGCCGAGGCGAGGTCCGGGTACGCGTGGCGGACCGTTGCCAGCTTGTGGGAGCCCGGGTTCGACACAGACCGCTGGATCGGCAATGTGTGCCTGACCGGCTCGGGCAAGCGCGCTGTCGTCGCGTACGCCCCGCGCCAGTTCACCAACCGGCCGGAGTTGTTCACCCACGGCGCGTTCGCGGCGGTGGTCGACATCGCGTCGGGGAAGGTGCGCAAGCTCGGTCTGGGAGTCAGCCTGGCATATTTCAATCCAGGCTGTGGGACGGGTGAGGAAGCCGTGCTGACGCAGAACGGCGACGACCGGGTGGGGCGCACTCGGCTGCACTGGCTGGACACCGCCACCGGCCGCATCGGGTGGAAGGCCGAGTTGCGCGGCGACGCCACGTCCGCTGTGCCGGTGGGTGAACGCATCGTGACCGTCACAGAGGACGGTCTGGTCGCGGTCCATCCCTCCGGCAAGCGTGAAACGCTGGTCAAGGGCGCGGCGTTCCGGATGCACCCGGACGCCCGCGGCGGCCTGGTGTTCATGCGCCAGGACGGTGACGACGCGGTGGTGTACGGGCATCATGGCGGCCGCACCGTCGAGTTCGCTCGCGGCCCGATCACGAACGTCAACGTCACTCCGGGCACCCATGGCCGAGTGTTCATCACCGGGGACGCGCGCAAGTCACGAGCGCTGCCGGCGCGGGTCACCCAGATTCCCGCGAACGCCGACGCTGAGGTGTCCACCCACGGCGCGCTGGTGTTCGACCACGTGGTGCCCGCGCCTGGTGACCGGGCCCAGCCTGGGGTGGTTGCGGCGCGACCCGATGCCGCGATGCCGGTGCGGTTGAGGGCCACGGCGACCGAGACCGACCGCAGCGTTGGGTTCATGGTATTCCCCGGCGAGCGTCCGGCTCGATACCTCGCTCAGGGTGCCGCACCAAGTCCCGCGCTGCCCTCCGGTGGCGGGCAGGAGTCGACCGAGTCCGCGTCGGCGACGAACCCTGTCGACGAGGACCGCACCTGCGCCGTGCCCCGCAACGACGCGCGAACCCAGGTGTACCAGCCGCATTGGAAGCAGGTGGAGTGGGCGGCCAACCTGGCCGTGCAGGACGCCCTGTACATCACCCGGCCGGACAACTGGAAGAAGTCGGGCGTCGCCGGGCCGTGGCAGCCGCAGGCGATGTTCAAAGCGCCCCCGTTGCGGGGCGGAGGGCGGGTTCCGGCGCAGGTGATGCTGGGCATCCTTGCCCAGGAGTCGAACCTGTGGCAGGCCACGGGACGAGCGCTGCCAGGGGTGACGGGGAATCCCCTCGTGGGCAACTTCTACGGGCTGACGTACTCCAACCCGGGCGTCGACTACTTCAAGATTGACTGGAGTCGCTCCGACTGCGGATACGGCGTCGCGCAGGTCACAGACGGGATGCGGCGTGATGCCGCCAAGCCCACAGCCAACGAGAAGCGGGCCATCGCGATGGACTACGCGACCAACATCGCGGCCGGACTGCAGATCCTTCACAAGAAGTGGAACCAGCTTTACGATGCCGGAATCGTCATCGACGACGGCGACCCGCAGTACATAGAGAACTGGTTCGCCGCCGTCTGGGCCTACAACTCGGGCGTGAACCCACAGGCCAACACGGGGAACACCTCGGGGTGCACCCCCGGTCCGAACTGCACGGACGGCGAAGGTAACTGGGGTCTCGGCTGGACCAACAACCCGGCCAGAGAACTCTACCCCCGCAACCGGACGGGGTTTTTGGACGACGGCACCGGTAAACCTCACTACGACGACGCGCGCCACCCGCAACACTGGCCATACCCGGAGAAGGTGATGGGCTGGGCGGCTCACCCCATCATCAAGTATGAACTCGACGGCTCGTATTCGGGCGGCTACAAGTGGGCCACCTGGTCCACCGACGGGCATCGAGCCAGCGTCAAACCGCCGCCCGACAGGTTCTGCCAGTACGGCGGAATGACGGATAACCACTGCAACGCCGTCTACAGCCAACCGTGCCTGCATCCGGACTTCCACTGCTGGTGGCACTGGAGCAACTTTTGGAAGTTGTGTTCTTACGGGGGATGTGGAACGGAGCGGCTCGCATACAAACCCGGCGATCCGGAGCCGCCGGGGGTGGAGAACTACGCACCGGCCTGTTCGACCTACGGGCTACCCGCGAACGCACTCGTGATCGACGACGTGCCTGACTCGGTGCCGATCGTGCGGCCGGGCTGCAGCCGCGCGACCAGCAACGCCGGCACATTCGGCCTGCGGTTCAGCGCCGACGCGGAGGGTTACTACCGCAGCAAGGTGGACTTCCACCAGATCGGCGGCGGGTACCACGGGCATTTCTGGTTCGCGCACAATCGGGTGCACGAGGAAGACCGCGCCCGGGTCATGCAGGTGGAAGGCACCTGGACGCTAAACCAGCAGGTCAACGGATGGATGCGGGTCCTGGTCCACATGCCCGACCATGGCGCGCGCACCCAGCAGGCGCCGTACACAGTGCATCTGGGCGACGGGATAACCAAGACCCGCGCCGTGCCGCAGAAGACAAAGGCGCACACGTGGGTGCCACTGGGGGCGTTCAAGTTCGCCGGCACGCCGAAGGTGTCCCTGACAAACGTCGACCAGATCGGCGGCGCCCGCGAGAACGTGGCCTTCGATGCGGTCGCGTTTCAGCCGCTGCCGGGCAAGCCCAGGCATCAGATCGTCGCGATGGGCGACTCGTTCTCCGCCGGGGAGGGCGCCGCCCAACATCCGCACCTTGACTACTACCGGGAAACAAACGACAACGGCGACGGCAACCCCGACTACCGGAATGGCTGCCACCGGTCGCTTCACTCCTGGTCACGCCAGGCCAAGCTGTCCGACAGCGCACGCTCCATCGGATACCGTGCGGACGATTGGGACGCCAGCATGGACTTCCACTTCATCGCCTGCTCGGGCGCGGAGACCGAAAATATGCTGCCGCCCGGCGTCGCAAACGAGTTCGGGGAATACGGGCAGGGCCAGCACCGCGAACTGTCCCAGTTCGACAAGGGATTCCTGGACGAGAACACCACCCTTGTGACCTTCTCGATCGGCGGCAACGATGCACGGTTCGTGGATGTCCTCATCCACTGCATCACTCACGCCAAATGTCACGCCACCACGTACCAGGACGATGGTGAGCCGCTCGATGCGGCAACCCGAAAACGGATATCCGGCGACGTGAAGGAGTCTGTCCGGAAGGTCGTGCGGAATATCCACGAGGCGGCCCCGAAAGCGAAGATAGTGTTGATGGGCTATCCCCGTCTCTTCGACGGAATCAGCCCCACCGCCTACTGTCTCAACACTCTGGAGCCCGAGGAGATCGCCTGGATCCACGACATGGTCGCACTCATGAACGATGAACTACTCGACATCGCCCGATCGCTCAGGACGCTTGAGGGCATCCCGGCGGAGATGGCCGACCCGCGGATCGCGTTCCTGAACCGAGGTGCCTGCACGGCGGCCGGTGAGTCCGCCGAGGCCATCCACAGGATCATCCTGGAGAAGACGGAGGGCGAGAAGCCCGGGCCCCGGCCCTCCCAGCAGTCGATTCACCCGAATATCGCCGGCGCCGGGCTGTATGCCCGAGCGTTCGAAGCCACCCTGCTCTCGATGGGCTTGTAGTACGGCAGCCGCACATAAACTGATCATGATGTTCGGCGTCGTAGACCCGGACGGCGGCCGGCTCGTCACCGTCGAGGGCGGCGAGCCGGTCGGTAACGCCACCCGGCTCGCGCTCGGTTGACCCGGTCCGGCGGGGTCACCGGATCGACCGGTGGGTGCCGGCGGGGCGGGAGCCGGCGGGCCGGGGCCGGCCCGGGCGGGAACCGGCCGGTCGGGTGCCGGCCCAGCGGTGTCGCGGCCTGCCCTGCCGGGGCGGCTCGGCGCCGTCTGGCTGGCGCGTGGTGTCGTCGGTGGACATGGAACCCCCGCTCCTGGCGCCCTGCGCGCTCTCGGTCTGCTCAACGAGCAGCCACCGCCGGGCGTCGCTGCCCCGCGACTCACATCCCCCGGCGGGGCAGCGGCAGGTGCCCGGGGAGCAGGTCGGAGGTGAGGGTCACCCCGCTGTCCCGCAGCGCGTCGATCAGCGTGTTCTGCACCAGGTAGGAGTCGGGCAGCTGCCAGCGGGCCTGCTCGGGGGCGACCGCCCAGCGGACCGTGCCTTCGGGCAGCCGGGTTGGGGGCGCCGGGATCCACGAGCCGGGACCGTGCCGGACCACGTGAAAGCAGTGGTCCAGTTCGGGCCGGAGCGGGTCGCCCGGGCGGACCAGGAACATCCAGCGTCCGGTCGGGGTAACCAGCACGGGCCCGCGTACGCCGACGCCCGCGGGGTGGGTCCCCACCGCGTCCAGGACCTGCCGGCCGAGGTGCGCGGGCACTTCCAGCACGTCGAACGCCCGGCCGGTGGGCAGCAGCACGCCGTGCGGCCGAGTCCGCCACCAGGTGGCCACCCGGGCCGGGTCGGCGCTCGCCGCGTGCTCCCAGTTCTCCAGTGCGGGGTGGCAGCCGACCGTCGGGCAGCCGGCCCGGCCGCAGACGAAGCGGCTGCGGGCGAGGCACGCGCCCGGGGTGACCGCCCAGCCGTGCACCGCGTACCGCACGGCGACCCGGCGCAGCCGCACCCGCTCCAATGGCGACAGTTGCGCGACGCGCGGTCCGACATTCCCCCACATGTGTGCCATCTCCCCTCGCCGGACCCGGTCGGCGCCCAGGTCCCATGTCGAGCACCGTCACTGCCGTAACCCGCGATCGTTGAGTTGACGAACGGCTGATGCAACTTGCACGAAAACTACGAGAACTGGCTGTATGGCTGACGTACAGGCTGTGCGACCAGCGAAAACCTGAGACCGCGGGAGTGCCGCGTCCGCGCCGACCGCTTCGGCCGCCCGGTCGGGGCGCCAGCCCAGGGGAGGGATGGGGAGATGGACGAGTTACCCATTGGGCGGCGGGTCGCCTACTGGCGCGGGCGGCGCAAGATGTCGCAGCAGGTCTTCGCGGACCGGTTGGGCAAGTCGAAGAGCTGGGTGGACAAGGTCGAGCGCGGGGTGCGCCGGCTGGACAAGTTCTCCGTCGTCTACGAGATCGCCGACATCCTCCAGGTCGACGTGCAACTGCTGCTCGGCAAGGACCCGGAGCGGCGTACCGACGCGTTGAACTGCATCGACCAGGTCGAGGTCCAGGAGATCCGGGCCGCCCTGGAGCGGTACGACTCGATGAGCGCCTACTTCGACGCGGCGCCGTACCCGCCCCCGCTGACCGACATGCGCAAGGCCGTCAACCACGCCTGGCTCACCTACCAGTACGGCCGCTACGGCATGCTCACCCGGGCCCTGCCCAAGCTGCTGCGGGACGCGCAGGCCGCCGACGCCGGCTACCGCGGCGACCAGGCCCGCGAGGCGGCCCACCTGCTCGGGCAGGTCTACCAGATCGCCTCCTCGGTGCTGCGCAAGCTGGGCGAGTGCGACCTGGCCTGGCTGGCCGCCGACCGGTCGATGGCCGTCGCCCAGCGCGCCGACGACCCGCTGCTCGCCGGCATCGCCACCACCCGGGTCTGCAACGCCCTGGTCGCGATGGGCCGGGCCCGCCCCGCCCTCGAACTGAACGTCACCATCGCCAACCGGCTCGCCCCCGGGGGTGGCAACGACGCCTCGCCGGCGCGCCTGTCGGTGTACGGGATGCTGCTGTTGCAGGGCGCGATGGCCGCCGCCCGGATCGGCGACTCGGCCACCGTGGACGACCTCATCAACGGTGCCCAGGAGGCGGCCATCCTGCTCGGCGGCGACCAGAACCACTACTGGACCTCGTTCGGCCCGACCAACCTGGAGTTGCACCGGGCGGCCGCGGCGGTCGAGCTGGGCGACGGCGGCCGGGCGGTGGAGGTCCACCAGCAGTGCATCCAGGAGCCGTCGTTCAACGCGTTGCTGCCCGAGCGGCGGGCCCACCACCTGCTCGACATCGCACGGGGCTTCGCCCAGATCGGCGACGTGGCCAACGCCGGTGAGATGCTGCTACGCGGCGACCGGCTGGCCCCGTCGGAGATCCGTTGCCGGCCGATCGCCCACGAGGTGATGTCCGACATCCTGCGTCGCACACGTGGTGCGCCGCCTTCTCCGATCGCGGAGTTGGCTGAGCACATGGGAGTAGGGGTATGAGCGCGGAGTCGGCCTGATGACCGGCCCGCACCCGAACGAGCGCCGTGAGGTGCTCTACGTGATCGCCTGTGGTTCGCCGCTGGCCCGCCACGTCGGCCGGCTCGTCGAACTGGCCCAGCAGGACGGCTGGCAGGTCTGCGTGGTCACCACGCCGGACGGCGCCAAGTTCGTCGACCGCACCGCGCTGGCCCGCCAGACCGGCCACCCGGTGCGCACGCACTACAAGAACCCGGGCGACCCGGACGTGCTGCCGCCGGCCGATGCCATGATCGTCTGCCCGGCGACCGTCAACACGGTCAACAAGTGGGCGGCCGGGATCACCGACACACTCGCCCTGGGCCTGTTGGTGGAGGCGCAGGGCATGGGCGTGCCGCTGGTGGCGGTGCCGTACACCAACGTGGCGATGGCCGCCCACCCGGCCTTCCGGGCAGGGCTGGCCCGGCTGGTCGAGTGGGGGGTGACCGTGCTCTTCGGCGACCACGTCGTGCCGCTGCACCCGCCCGGCACCGGCGAGCGCCACCTGCACACCTTCCCGTGGGGGATCGGCCTGGCCGCGGTACGGGACCGGCTCTGCCCGGTCGGCCCCGCCGCGGCCTGAGCACCGCCCCCCGCGGAACGCCGCTGCGGGGGCGACGGCGAACCGACGGTGGCGCCGCGGCTTCGGGTGGCGACGCCCCCGGCCACGGCCCGCGCCGGTAAGCTGGCCCGCCGTGAGCACAAGCGCAGTTCTGCCGACCGTCGCCGACGTGGTGGCCGAGCTGGAGCGGCGCTACCCGCCGGCCTGGGCGGAGCAGTGGGACCGGGTCGGGCTGGTACTCGGCGAGCCGCGCGCGCCGGTACGCCGGGTCCTCTGCGTGGTCGACGTGGTGCCCGGGACGGTCGTCGAGGCCCTCGCCGCCGGCGTCGACATGATCGTCGCCCACCACCCGCTGCTGCTGCGCGGGGTCTCCTCGGTGGCCCCGACGACGTACAAGGGGCGGATCGTCCACCAGCTGATCAAGGCCGATGTGGCGCTCTACGTCGCGCACACCAACGCCGACGTGGCCGACCCCGGCGTCTCCGACGCCCTCGCCGCCCGGTTCGGGCTGGCCGGGCTGCGCCCGCTGCACCGGCCCGCGCCCGGGTCGGCGGCGCACGGCGCCGGCCGGGGCATCGGCCGGATCGGTGAGCTGCCTGAGCCGATGACCCTCGCCGAGCTGGCCCGGCACGCCGCCGCCGTGCTGCCCCCCACGGCGTGGGGGGTCCGCGCCGCCGGCGATCCCCGGCGTACAGTGCGTACCCTCGCGGTCAGCGGCGGATCGGGGGACGGCTTCCTCGCCGACGCGACCGCGGCCGGCGCGGACGCCTACCTCACCGCCGACCTGCGCCACCACCCGGCCGGCGAGCACCTCGCCGCCGACGGCCCCGCCCTGCTCGACGCTGCCCACTGGGCGACCGAGCGACCCTGGCTGGACGATCTGGCCGCCCACCTGCGGGAGGCGCCCGGTGTCGAGACCCTCGTGTCCGACCTGGACACCGATCCGTGGACCGTACACGCCGCCTCGCCGGCAGCGGACGACAAGGAGCCCCGACGTGAAGGCTGACCCGCAGGTCCAGCGCCGCCTGCTCGACCTCCAGGCGATCGACACCGCCCTCGCCCAGCTCGCCCACCGCCGCCGTGCGCTGCCCGAGCGGGCCGAGCTGGAGGCGCTGGCCCGGGAGCTGTCCGCGCTGGAGGACGAGCGGGTACGCGCCCAGGTGGCGGTCGACGATCTGGACCGGGACATCGCCCGGCTGGAGAAGGACATCGACCAGGTCCGGGCCCGCAAGAGCAAGGACGAGGCCCGGCTCGCCGCCGGCACCGGCCCGGCCCGGGAGCTGGAGGCGTTGCAGCACGAACTGGTCTCGCTCAACCGCCGCCAGGGCGACCTGGAGGACGCCGAGCTGGAGCTGATGGAGCAGCGGGAGACCGCGCAGGCCGCGCTGGACGGGGTCGAGCGCCGGCTGGCCGAGGCCCGGGAGAAGCGGGCGGCCACCGAGCGGCGCCGCGACGACGCCCTGGCCGAGATCGGCAAGGAGGAGGAGTTCAAGCGGAGCGCCCGCCGGCCGCTCGCCGCCGACCTCCCGGCGGACCTGGTCTCCCTCTACGACCGGATCCGCGAGGAGAGCGGGCTCGGCGCGGCGCTGCTCACCGCCAGCCGGTGCGGCGGCTGCCGGCTGGAACTCTCCGGCGCCGACCTGGCCCGGATCCGCAAGGCGGCGCCCGACGAGGTGGTCCGCTGCGAGGAGTGCCGCCGGATCATGGTGCGGACCAACGAGTCCGGCCTGTAGCCGATGGCGCCGCGCGTGGTCGTCGTCGAGGCCGACGGCGGGTCCCGGGGCAACCCGGGCCCAGCCGGCTACGGCGCGGTGGTCCGCGACCCGGAGACCGGCGAGGTGCTCGCCGAACGCTCCGAGTCGATCGGGGTGGCCACCAACAACATCGCCGAGTACCGGGGGCTGATCGCCGGGCTGGAGGCCGCCGCCGAGCTGGGCGCGTCCGAGGTCGAGGCCCGGTTGGACTCCAAGCTGGTGGTCGAGCAGATGTGCGGCCGCTGGCAGATCAAGCACCCGGGGTTGCGGCCCCTCGCCGCGCAGGCGGCCGGGCTGGTGGCGCGCTTCGCCGCGGTCCGGTTCAGCTGGATCCCGCGGGAACGCAACCGGCACGCCGACGCCCTCGCGAACGCGGCGATGGACGTCGCCGCCGGTAAGGCCCCGGCGGCCCGGGCCGCCGTGGAGCCGCCCCGGGTGGTGGAGCCCCCGCGCCAGGTGGCCGGCCCCGACCCGGCGGCCCAGGCGCAGGCCCGCGAGGCGGTCGTCCGCGCGGCGACCGAGCGCACCACCGGCACCGACCCGGCGACGGCGCCCGCCTCCTGGGAGCCCCGGCCGAGCTTCACCGCGACCCGGCTGATCCTGGTCCGGCACGGCGAGACGGAGTACACCGAGCAGCGGCGCTACTCCGGCCGCGGCGACGTGCCACTGTCGGAGCGCGGCCGGGCCCAGGCCCGGGCCACCGGCGCCCGGGTGGCCGCGCTGGCCCCGGCCGTCGCGGCCGTGGTCAGCTCCCCGCTGGCCCGCTGTACGGCGACCGCGGAGGCGATCGCCGGGGCGCTCGGCGACGTGCCGGTGCGCCGCGACGACGACCTCATCGAGTGCGACTTCGGGGCCTGGGAGGGGCGTACGTTCGCCGAGGTCCGCGAGCGGTGGGCGGGCGAGATGGACGCCTGGCTCGCCTCCACCCGGGTCGCCCCGCCCGACGGCGAGTCGTTCGCCGAGGTGGCCGAGCGCAGCCGCCGGGCGGTGGCCGGGCTGCGCGAGGCGTACCCGGGGGAGACCGTCGTGGTGGTCTCGCACGTGTCGCCGATCAAGCTGATGCTGCGCGACGCCCTCGCCGCCGGCGACGGCCTCCTGCACCGGCTCTTCCTGGACGCGGCCGGCATCTCCGTGGTGGACCTGTGGCCCGACGGCGGTGTCGCGGTCCGCTCGGTCAACGACACCGCCCACCTCACCGGCCTTTGATCTGTCCCGTACCGGGTGGCCGGTCCACGAAGAATGACCGTGTTGTCCGTGTCTCCCTTCCGCGTGCGCGTGGTCGGGTGCCGCTCGGCGCAGGTGGGCGGCCGTTCGGCGCATCGGTCTTTGCCGGCCGAACGTGACCGCGTTCACAGGGCCGTAGCCTCCGGCCGTCACATGTCGATCTACGACCACCCGGAGGTGTGTCACATGGCCGCACCAGAGCCGGAGGCGCCCAGCGCGGCGCCGACCAGGGCGAAGGACAAAAGCCCCTGGAACTGGTTGCTCTTCATCCCCATCGTGCTGCCGCTGATCCCGGCCTTCTTCAACGGTGACTCGCCCCGGGTCCTCGGGTTCCCGCGCTTCTACTGGCTCCAGCTCGCCTACATCCTGGTCGGCGTGGCCACCACGACGCTGGTGTACCAGATGACGAAGAAGCGGGGTGGCCGCTGATGTGGCAGGACCACCTCACCGAGATCATCGTCTTCACCGCGCTGTTCCTGCTGGTCAGCGCGATGGGGTTCGTGGCCGCCCGGTGGCGGGCGCCGAAGGACATGGCCCACCTCGACGAGTGGGGACTGGGCGGGCGCAACTTCGGCGGCTGGATCACCTGGTTCCTCGTGGGCGGTGACCTCTACACCGCGTACACCTTCGTGGCGGTGCCGGCGCTGGTCTTCGGCGCGGGCGCGATGGGCTTCTTCGCCGTGCCGTACACCATCGTCATCTACCCGCTGGTCTTCCTGGTGTTGTGCCGGCTCTGGTCGGTGTCGCACCGGCACGGGTTCGTCACGCCGGCCGACTTCGTCCGCAGCCGGTTCGACTCGCCCGTCCTGGCCCTGCTGGTCGCGATCACCGGGATCGTCGCCACGATGCCGTACATCGCGCTGCAACTGGTCGGCATCGAGGCGGTGCTCAAGACCATGGGCGTGACCGGGGAGAGCACCCTGGCCCGGCACCTGCCGATCATCGTGGCGTTCGCCATCCTGGCCGCCTACACCTACCAGTCCGGGCTGCGGGCGCCGGCGCTGATCGCCTTCGTCAAGGACACCCTGATCTACGTGGTGATCCTGGTGGCGGTGCTCTGGCTGCCCTACAAGCTCGGCGGCTGGGGCGACATCTTCGCCGCCGCCGACGCCAAGTTCGACGCCTCGCCGAACCCGAACGACGGGATTTTGCTCAACGCCAACAACCAGCTCCAGTACGTCACCCTGGCGTTCGGATCGGCGCTGGCGCTGTTCCTCTACCCGCACAGCCTCACCGGCGTGCTGGCCAGCCGGAACCGCGACGTGATCAAGCGGAACATGTCCGCGCTGCCCGCGTACAGCCTGCTGCTCGGGCTGATCGCGCTGCTCGGCTTCATGGCCATCGCGGCCGGAGTCGCGCCGCTGCCCGGGGCGACCGAGGGCAGCGCGGACAGCAACACGATCGTGCCGGTGCTGTTCGACCAGGAGTTCCCGGACTGGTTCGCCGGCGTCGCGTACGCGGCCATCGGCATCGGCGCGCTGGTGCCGGCCGCGATCATGTCGATCGCCGCGGCGAACCTGTTCACCCGCAACATCTACAAGGAGTACCTGCGGCGGGACGCCACCCCGGCGCAGGAGGCGAACGTCTCGAAGATCACCTCGCTGGTGGTCAAGGTCGGCGCGGTGGCCTGCATCGTCTTCCTCGACCCGCAGTTCTCCATCGACCTCCAGCTGATCGGCGGCGTGATCATCCTGCAGACGCTGCCGGCGGTGGCGCTCGGCCTCTACACCCGCTGGTTCCACCGGGGCGCGCTCATCGCGGGCTGGGCGGCCGGCATGGGGCTGGGCATGTGGATGCTCTACCAGGTGTCCAGCCCGACCCGGAAGCACTTCGGCGGTTCCGCGTTCCCGCTGGAGAAGTTCGGCTTCGACACCCCGAGAACGATCTACGTCGGGATCGTGGCGGTGCTGGTCAACCTGGCCGTCGCGGCGCTGCTGACGCTGGTGCTGCGGGCCGCGAAGGTGCGCGACGGCGGCGACCGCACCGCGCCGGACGACTACTTCGCCGACGAGGGCGACGCCCGCGTCACCCCGGGCGAGCGTAGCGACGCCGGCGCCGCCCCGGAACCGGTGGCCTGACGGCCGTGCGGCCCGGGTGCCCGTGTGACGGGCCCCGGGCCGCGCCGTGCCGTGGGCCGGCGCGGCCACCGCCGGGCCGAGCTCCGGTCAGCCGAGCGCGCGCCAGAGCAGGTAGAGGCCGATCACCGTGCCGAAGGCCACGATCAGGGTCTTCAGCACCACCGACGGCAGGCGGCGGATCAGCCGGGCGCCGGCGTACCCACCGGTCAGCGTGGCCGGGGCGGCCAGCGCGACGGCCGCCCAGTTCACCGGCCCGAACAGCGCGAAGACCACCAGCGTGGTCAGCCCGACCACGGCCGACAGCAGGTTCTTGATCGCGCTCACCCGGGCCAGCGTCACGTCCAGCACCAGGGCCAGCCCGGCGACCAGCATCACCCCGAGCGCCGCGCCGAAGTAGCCGCCGTACACCGCGCCGAGCGCGACCATCGCCAGCAGGCCGACCGTGCGGCGGCGGGGCGACAGGTCGCGCGGGTGCCCGACCAGCCGGCGCAGCGGATCCTGGAAGGCGAGCACCGCGGTCGCCCCGAGCACCAGGAACGGCACGACCAGCTCGAAGGCCCGGGGTGGGGTGGCCAGCAGCAGCAGAGCTCCGGCGATCGTGCCGACGATCGTGGTGGGCACGAGAGTGCGCAGGATCCGGCCGGCCGGCAGGTCCGTGCGGCTGCCCGCCACGCTCGCCACATACCCGGGAAACACCGCCACCGAGTTGCTCACGTTCGCCGGCACCGGCGGCAACCCGACGGCGATCATCGCCGGGAAGGTGATCAGCGAGCCGCCTCCGGCCACCGCGTTCACCGTTCCGGCGGCAAGACCGGCGACGAGCAGCAGCGCGGCGTCGGAGAGATCCATGATCCCCAGAGGCTAGTACCCCCCGAGACGAGAGGCCCCTGCGGCACGGCAAGAGCGCCCAATGCGTCGAATGACCACTTCTCGGGCGTCCCGCGTCCGGCGCGGGGGAGTACGGGCCCGGCGGGGTCAGGACGACCTCGGTGGCGAAGCCCCGTCGCCTCCATGTCGACGTCGGTCAGGGTGCCGTGCCTGGGACGTCTGGGCGGTCATCGAGGCGGGTGTCCCGATGGTCGGGGTTGTGCCAGCGAGGGCGGGCGACCGGGGCGGCAATAGACGCGGCCGTGGCGTCGTTAGGATGAGTGCGCGACGGACGAGTCGACCGGGCGGTCGCGTCGGCGGGTTACGGCCCGCCGCCGAGGAACGTCCGGACTCCACAGGGCAGGGTGGTTGCTAACGGCAACCCGGGGTGACCCGCGGGACAGTGCCACAGAAAACAGACCGCCGGCCCCATCGGGGACGGTAAGGGTGAAACGGTGGGGTAAGAGCCCACCAGCACCCCGGGTGACCGGGGTGGCTCGGTAAACCCCACCCGGAGCAAGGCCAAGAGAGGGTCGTCGCCGGCAGGATGACGACCCGCGCAGACGCTTGAGGGCGGCCCGCCCGATGTCTGCGGGTAGGCCGCTGGAGCCTGCCGGCGACGGTAGGCCGAGATGGATGGCCGCCGCCGGCGCGAGCCCTCGCGGGCCCGTGCCGGTCACAGAATCCGGCGTACAGGTCGACTCGTCCGTCGCCCTACAGGTCAGCCGCCCGTACGTGGTGGTGACCTGCTGGCTCTTCGGGTGCTGCCGGTTGTAGTTGCCATCCCTGGTCGCGTTTGACGACCCCATGATGGCCCAGACGGCCCGCTGACGGCCGACAGCCCGGGCTGCCGGTGAAGGGTAGGTACCGGCACTCAAGCGCGTCGGCGGCAACCGGCTCTATCGTCGCGGCATGACGAGCTTGACGGCCTCTTCCCGCTGGGCTCCTACGACCGTCGCGCTTCTGACGTTGGCATGGGCGCTAGCGATGTCGCTGTTGCTGTGGTGGTGGTTCGGCATCGGCTTGGAAGGTTGGGCAGATGCCCACTCCAACCAAGGGGTTCGGTCGGCGGAGCTGCGCCAGAAGGGGGCGAGCGCGACGCTGCTTGTGGCGGTGGTGGCCGTGGGCGGGCTAATCCTCATCGCCATCGCCGCGTTCACGGGCCGCCTGGTACGGACGGGTGCGCTCTACTTGGCGCTAGCGATCGTGCTCGGTGCACTCGTGGCTCCATTCGCGGCGGGGGCGTACCGAACGCTGACTCCACCGCCTCCGCCGCCACCAGCGCCCACCGTTTGCCAGGAGCACAGCGGCGGCGACAATCGCTGCCCAGGCGGCTAGCCGGATGTGTCGCCCACGTCCCGAGACTGATCTGTCCCGGACGTCCTGAGGCCCGACACGTCGGCAGCCGGCTGGTTGGGAGCGTCGCGTTAGGGTCGTCGGCGTGGCTGCCACCTTCGCCGCGATCCTGCACGGGCTGATGGCCAACCGCCGTCTCACCCGGCGAGCCCTGAGCCGTGCGTCCGGGCGAGCGGAATCGACCATCAACCAGCTGCTCGCCGGCACGGCTGAACCAACGGCGGAAGTGCTTCAGGACATCGCTCCGGCACTGGAGATGGCTGTGGCTGACCTGCTGGTCATCGCCGGACTGCCGATGGACTACGACGTGGACCGACCGGGGCCGTGGCGGGCGAGTCACGAGATTGGCAGCTTGGTAGCCGCAGCGTGCTGGCTGACCCCGGAACAGGTTGAACAGTTGACAGCACTCGCCCGAGAGCTTCGCGCCGGCGACGCCTGATCGCTGTCGCCCTCGGCTGCGTGGCCGCACCCGTCCGCGCCACCGGCCGTCGGCCTGGACGAGACGCCGCACCATCCGCCGAGCATCGTCCTCGGTGGCTCGTTGTGGGATCATGACCGCATGACGACCGCACGAAAGGGCCGTGCCGCGTAGACGCCCAGGCGCCATCCGCGCCGCACGACACCGCGACGACCTCCGGGTGCCCGAGTGGGTTTACGAGTTCCCGCCGGTCGATCGCCTGTCGCCCGCCACGAGCGCCGCGATCCACCTCGTGGAGCACCGCTCCCGCGACTGGCACGTCCGACCCGGCAACGCCGCCGTTCTCCTGCGCACCTACCGGGACTTCCTCCGTCGGCCCGGCCGCCAACTGCGGCTCTTCACCTCGCCGTGTCCCGCATGCCCCAGCTGCATGTATCTGGACATCGCCATCGTGCGGGACGGGCTTGAGGCGGTCGCCCACGCCCTCCCGCTCGGCCCAGGCTCGGAACTGCGGAGGTTGCTCGGCGAGCTGGACGACGAGTTTCGACGCCGTACGCAGCCGGATCCGCGCCGCTGGCGGGACCGGAGCGGGCGGCCACCGCCCTGGTGGCACCGCAGGCGGTACGAGGACGACTAGTCCGTCCCCCGACCGGAGCGGGCACAGCATGTCGGGTCGGGCACCATCCCGCCCGCCTAGCGTCGCTGCTCAGAAGGGAAGGAGACCCGGGTGCTGGAGCGGCTCAACCAGGCGATGGAGCACATCGAGCGGCACCTCGACCAGCGGATCGAGGTGGCCGAGCTGGCGCGGATCGCGCTGACGTCGGAGTACCACTTCCGGCGGTTCTTCTCGGCGCTGGCCGGCATGCCGCTGTCCGAGTACATCCGCCGCCGCCGGCTGACCGTCGCGGGCGCCGACGTGCTGGCGGGGGAGCGGACGCTGCTCGACGTCGCGGTCCGCTACGGCTACGGCTCGGCCGAGGCGTTCGCCCGGGCGTTCCACGCCGTGCACGGCGTCGGGCCCGGCGAGGCCCGGCGTACGGGGGCGGTGCTGCGCTCACAGCCCCGGATGTCCTTCCGCCTCACCGTCGAAGGGAGCAGCAGCATGCGGTACCGGATTGTGCAGAAGGACGAGTTCCGGCTGGTGGGTCGCCGGGCCCGGGTCCCGCTCGTGTACGAGGGGATGAACCGGGCGATCGTCAGCTTCGTCAAGGGGATCGACGCCGAGACGGTACGCCGGATCGAGGCGCTGTCGGACCAGGAGCCGGTGGGCCTGGTCAACGTCAGCGACAACCTCGCGGGCAGCCGCGTGGAGGGCACCGAGCTGGACTACTGGCACGGGGTGGTGACCGGGGCGGACGCCCCGGCCGACCTGGACGCGCTGAGGGTGCCGGCGGGCGCCTGGGCGGTCTTCGAGGTCTCCGGGGCGTTCCCGCAGGCGTTGCAGCACCTGTGGCGGGACGTGTTCACCCAGTGGTTCCCGTCCAACCCGTACCGCACCCGACCGGGACCGGAGATCTCCCGGACCCGCATCTCGGCCGCCGGCACGGAGGCGGACGCCGAGCTGTGGATTCCGGTGGAGCGGGTCAGCGGCTGATCTCCGCCAGGACGCGGCGCTGGAAGGCACGGGCCTCCGCGCCGCTCGGCGGCGGCCCGCCGGCACGGGCGGCGATCGCGCGTCCGATCAGCTCGGCGGGCCAGCCGTCGGCGACCAGCCGGCGGCCGGCGGCGGTCTTCGACAGCCACACGCCGTGCCGGACCTTCACCAGGGACCGGCAGGCGCCCAGCACCGCGTCCTCCGCGCCCGGCGCCGGCTCGTCACCGGGCGGGGCGGGCAGGGCCAGCCACCAGCGCAGCGCGTCGAGCAGCAGCCGGCGCAGGTCGGCCGGGGAGAGGTCGGCGAACATCTCGGCGGCCGGCGGGCCGAGCAGGGCGTGGCCGCACTGGTGCAGGATGCTGCGGTCCAGCCCGTACCAGAACAGCCCGTCCGCGACCGGCCGGTCCGCGGCGGCCAGCGTCGCCCGGAACGGCATCCGGCGCCCGGTGTTCAGCTCCACCTCGAACCCGGGCTCCGGGGTGCCGCTGCCGGCGACCGCCCGGCGGTAGACGACCAGTTCGAGTCCCCTTGCGGGGCACGGCAGCGCCTCGTGCCGCAGGCGGGCCACCAGCTGCCGGCGGACCTCGATGTCGAGCGCCTCCGCGCAGACCAGCGCCACGTCGACGTCGCTGCGCCCGGGCTGGTAGGCGTCCAGACCCACGGAGCCGGCCGCGTACGCGCCGACCAGGTCGTCGCCGAGGACGGCGCGGGCCGCGCCGGCCAGGTCCGCCAGATACCGGCGTAGGGTGCTGTCCACGTCAGTTGTCGGCGTCCTCGGTCCACACCGTGCCGGCGGGCAGGAACCAGGCGGCGGCCTCGGCGCCGAGGGCACGCCCGATGGTGAGGCGGGCATGCCGGTCCAGCTCGGGCAGCCGGTCCGGCGGGAACCACTCCACGGCCACCGACTCGTCGTCGTTCACCCGGGCGGTGCCGCCCAGCAGGCGGCAGTGGAAGCCGAGGTTCAGGTATTCGCACCGGTCGCCGTTGGGGTAGGTGTGCGGGTGAGACACGACGCTGGCCAGCCGGACCGGCTCCACCTCCAGCCCGGTCTCCTCGCGTACCTCCCGGACCACCGCGGTGGCCGGCTGCTCGCCCGGTTCGACGAAGCCGCTGACTACCGACCAGCGCCCGTCGTCGGCGCGCCTGCCGAGCAGCAGCTCGCCGGCGGGATTCCGGACCACCGCGCTGACGCTCGGCAGCCAGAGCAGGTCGTGGCCGATGTGCTTGCGCATCCGCAGGATGTAGTCCGGTACGCCCACCCGCCGACCCTAACCCCATCCCGGCACTTCCCCCGGTCAGCCCGACCAACTGATTGTCCGGCCGGCCCGGGCGTACTCCGGCGCCAGTTCGGCGTCGATCCGGGCCGCCCGCTCCGCGGTGAGCACCACCGCCGGGTCCCGCCACGGCCGGCCCCGCAGCATCCGCCGGCGCAGCCCGGCGGGCGGGTGGGAGGCGAAGAGCGACACCTCGTCGCGGACGGAGAGCTGCCGCAGCCGCGGCAGCCGGTCGCCGCCGCCGTCCGGGCCTCGGCCGCCGCGGTCCGCCAACGGTCCGCGTCGTGCCCGGCCCGCACCTCCCGGCGTACGGCCAGCGCCACGGACTCCACGGCGAGGAAGGCCTCCAGCATCCCCGTCGCGGCGGTCGACCCGCCCGCCTGCGCCGCCAGGTCGTCGGCCAGGTACTCGGCCCGCTGGCTGTCGCGCACCGCGAGACAGCCCAGGCAGAGCACCCGCCGCCGGCGTACCCCGACCAGGCCCGCGTACGCGTTCAGGTCCGCGTCCACCGCGACGACGTCCGGTGCGGGCGCGCCCACCGCCGCCGCCACCTCCGCGACGAGGGCGTGCAGCTGCGGCGCCCGCTCCTTCGACAGCACCTCCGACTCAGGGTCGAGCCGGCCGAACCGGGGTCGCAGCGCGACGGCCAGGCCGAGCAGCGCGACGCCGAGCACGATGGACGGGTTGGGGAACCGGAACGCCACGATCAGCCAGACCCCGGTGACCGCGAGAGCGGCCACGCCGGCCAGTAACGCCAGTGAGACCGTCGCGGTCAGCAGCCGGTCGGCGGCGTAACCGGTCGCGCCGAGCGGGCGCCCGGCCAACCGGGCGAACTGGCGTCGGGTCAGCCGGTACGCCAGCCGGTGACTCCATCGGTCCACCCGTCGCCAGCCGAACTCGGGCGGCCGCCGGTGGGCGTCGTACGCGTCAAGGTTCCACTCGCAGCCGGGGCACCACGGCGCCGCGTCCCGCAGCGACACGGTGGCGGTGCCGCAGTGCGGGCAGGCCTGTGCCGGACATCGTGTCGATCACGAGGCAGGATCATGCCCATCGGCGCCGCCGGTCGGAACCGGCTGTTCAGCCGAGCCCGGCGGTGACCGCCACCGTGTCGCGCGGCGGTGACCGGCCCGGGCCCAGGCGGTCGGGCGTCCGGGTCAGCCCGGGCAGGGCAGGCGTTCGAGGGCGGCCGGCCGGGGTCCGGTGTGCACCAGCTGCGCGAAGCAGGCCGCCGAGTCGGCCTGTTGCCAGCCGAAGACCGACGTGGCCGTCTTGGCCACCCGTACCCGGAAGACCAGCCGCACCCCGGCGTCGGAGCGTTGCACGGCGAGCACCTCGACCCCGTCCACGGCGTCGGCGGCCCGCCGCAGCGTCGCCTCCCCGGCGGACGGGTCGGCCAGCAGGTCGGCCCGGGCCCGCTGCGCGATGGCGTTCACCTCCCGGTCGGCGCGCTGCTCCAACCGCCGCTGCGACCGGTCCCGGAGCAGGGGTACCCCCACCGCCACCGCGACCACCGCGAGGACGGTCAGCACTGCGGCGGCGGCCAGGCCGCGCCGCAGCCATGTTCCCCCGTGTCGCACCCCGGGATTGTGCGCCACCGGGGCACCCTCCGGCTGCCCCGTCGCGCTGCCTCCGGCAGCTCCCGTGGACCGCCCGGGTGGTTGTTTTCGCTGTTCGGGCCCCTGCGGCGGGGAAGCACGTCTACTGTGGAGAACGTCGGCGACTTGTGGTGTTCCGGTGGCGTTCGGGTGGTTCGCGGGGCACAGTGATCCCATGAGCGACAGCGGAAGCGGGGGGCACTACTACTGGTGCACCCGACACCATCGCGTCGAGACCGACGCCGACGTGTGCCCCGCCAAGCACGTTCTCGGGCCGTACGCCTCAGCCGCCGACGCGGAGAACGCGCTGCAGCGGGTGCGGGAGCGCAACGAGGTGTGGGACGCCGAGGACGCCCGTTGGGCCGGGGAGGACAGGTAGGCGGCGCGGGACGGCCCGCGTCGAGGTACTCCGTGCTCCGCGAGGAGACACGCGAGAGCACGTCCCCAAGGAGGGAACCGAGATGGCCGAAGCACAGCAGGCCACTACCCGCCCGGCCGCCAAACGTGCCAGCGCGAAGAAGACCGCCGCGACGGAGCGGACCGCTGGCGTGACCCGGACCGCCCCCACCCGTCGATCCCCATCGACGGCGGCGGCGAAGAAGGCGCCGGCCAAGAGAGCGCCGGCGAAGAAGGCGGCCGGCGGCGCCGGCCGGGCCCCGGCGAAGAAGACCACCGCAGCCAAGGCCCCCGCCAGGAAGGCGGCGACCAAGGTCGCTGGCGCGGCGAAGAAGACGACCCCAGCCAAGAAGACGACCGCCGCGAAGACGGCGGCGGCGAGAAGGGCGACCGCGGCGAAGAAGACGACCGCGGCCAAGACGGCGGCGGCGAGGAAGACCACCGCCGCGAAGACGACCGCCGCGAAGGCAGCGGCGGCGAGGAAGACGACCGCGGCCAAGACGGCGGCGGCGAAGCGGACTACGGCGGCGAAGGCTCCGGCGAAGCGGACTACGGCGGCGAAGGCTCCGGCGAAGCGGACTACGGCGGCGAAGGCTCCGGCGAAACGGACTACGGCGGCGAAGGCTCCGGCGAAACGGACTACGGCGGCGAAGGCTCCGGCGAAACGGACTACGGCGGCGAAGGCTCCGGCGAAACGGACCACGGCGGCGAAGGCCCCGGCGAAGCGGACCACGGCGGCGAAGGCCCCGGCGAAGAAGACCGCCGCCAGGAAGGCGGCCACGACGCGGCCCACCGTGGGCGCCCGCAAGGCCGCCGCCAAGAAGGCCCCGGCGAAGAGAGCGACCGGGATCTCCTCGGCCAGCACCCGTAAGGCGGCGGCGAAGAAGGCTCCGGCGAGGAAGACCAGCGCCGCGAAGGCGCCGGCCAAGAGGGTCGCCGCGCGCAAGTCCCCGGCCCAGAAGGTCACTGGCCGGATCACGTCGTCCCGGGGGGCACGCGCCAACGCGCGCGGCGCCGCCGGCTGACCGAGGCCGGCGCGCCGACCGCGGCGCGCCCCGGGGAAGCGGATCACCTGCCACGCTGTCAGGATTGACCCCGTGGTGATCCGACGCGTCCTCGCGCCCCGCATCGACTTCGGCGCGCTGCGCCGCGAGTTGGGACTGCCCGACGGGTTCCCGGCCGCGGCGCAGCGCGAGGCGGACGAGGCCGCGACCATGCCGCCCCGCCCGGCCGTCGACCGCACCGACGTCCCGTTCGTCACCGTGGACCCGGCGACCTCGCGCGACCTGGACCAGGCGATGCACCTCAGCCGCCGTGCCGGCGGCGGCTACCGGGTGCGGTACGCGATCGCCGACGTCGCCGCGCACGTACGCCCGGGCGGGGCGCTGGAGGAGGAGACCTGGCGCCGCGGGCAGACGGTCTACCTGCCTGACGGCAACGTGCCCCTGCACCCCGTGACGCTCAGCGAGGGCGCGGCCAGCCTGCTGCCGGACGTCGACCGGGCCGCCGTGATCTGGACGATCGACCTGGACGCCGACGGCGGCACCGTCGCCGTGACGCTGGAACGCGCCCTGGTCCGTAGTCGGGCCAAACTCGACTACGTCGCGGTGCAGGCCGCCGCCGACGCCGGGCGGCTGCCCGACCCGGTCGCCCTGCTGCCTGAGATCGGTGCCCTGCTCACCGCCCGGGGCCTGCGCCGGGGGGCGATCAACCTGCCACTGCCCGAGCAAGACGTGGAGGCCGATGGCGACGGCTGGCGGCTGGTGCTGCGTGGTCCGGTGCCGATGGAGGAGCACAACGCCCAGATCTCCCTGCTGACCGGGATGGCCGCCGCCGACATCATGCTCGCCGGCGGGATCGGCCTGTTGCGTACGATGCCGGCGGCGAAGCCGGAGGCGGTGGCGCGCCTGCGGGCCGCCGCCGCCCCGTTGGGCGTGCACTGGCCCGACGGGGCCGGCCCGGGCGAGGTGATCGCGGGGCTGGACCCGGCCCAACCCCGGGCGGCGGCCTTCATCGATCAGGCCGCCGAGCTGATGCGCGGCGCCGCGTACACCGCCTTCGACGGCGCGCTGCCCGATCAGCCGGAGCACGGCGGGGTCGCCGCCGCGTACGCCCATGTCACGGCGCCGTTGCGGCGACTGGCCGACCGGTACGCCACGGAGGTCTGTCTGGCCCTGCAGGAGGGCCGGCCAGTGCCGGACTGGGCGCGGGCGGCGTTGTCCCGGTTGCCGGAGGTGATGGCCGCGACCGACCGCGCCGCCTCGGCGGCCACCCGGGGCGCGATCGAGCTGGCCGAGGCGGTGCTGCTGGAGCACCGGGTGGGGGAGACCTTCGACGCGGCGGTGCTGGACGTCGACGCCCCGCCGAACGGCCGGTCCCGGCCAGGTCGTCCGCCCGGCGGCACGGTCGCGCTGGACGACCCGCCGGTGCGCGCCCGCTGCCTCGGTGAGCTGCCGCTGGGGGAGCGGATCCGGGTCCGGCTGGTCACCGCCGACCCGGCCGCCCGCTCGGTGGCCTTCGAACGCGCCTGACCGGCAGCGACGCCTCCGCTGACCGGGCGCGGCACCGGCGTTCGCCGACCGTCCCCCTCGGCGGTTGCCGCCTGACGGGCAGCGACGCCTCCGCTGCCGCCGATGCGGCACCGCGCGCCGATCAGGGCCGGCGATCCCGTCGTCCCCGAGGTGTCCAGGTAGGACGCCACCGCCAACGTGCGCGGCGAGACCGGCTTCGCGCACTGCGTGCCCGGCGCCTGCCACGCCCGGCCGTCGCTGCCGGCCGTTCCGGCGCAGCGGGGTTTGTCACAGCGCCGGGCGCTGCTGCCGGCAGAGTGGATTTGCGAGGATGAGCGCATGGCATACGACGCGAGCACGCTGCCCGACGTGTCCGGGCTCACCGTCGGCATCATCGGCGGCACCGGTGACCAGGGGCGGGGGCTCGCCTACCGGTTCGCCCGGGCCGGGCAGACGGTGCTGATCGGTTCCCGGTCGGCCGAGCGGGCCGCGCAGTCCGCCGCGGAGATCGCGGCGCTGCCCGGCGTACCTGCCGCGACCAGCGTCAGCGGTGCCGGCAACGACGAGGTGGCCCGGCGCAGCGACGTGGTGATCATCGCGGTGCCGTGGGACGGGCACGCCGCCACCGTCGCCGCCCTAGCCGAACCGCTCGCCGCGAAGATCGTCGTCGACTGCGTCAATCCGCTCGGCTTCGACAAGCAGGGCCCGTACGCGCTCCAGGTCCCGGAGGGCAGCGCCGTCCAGCAGGCGGCCGCGCTGCTGCCCGACTCCCGGGTCTGCGCGGCCTTCAACCACGTCAGCGCCCCGCTGCTGGCCGACCCGGAGATCGACCGGATCGACCTGGACGTGCTGATCTGCACCGAGGACCGGGAACTGGTGGGCGTGGTCGCCGCGCTCGCCGCCCGGATCCCTGGCATGCGCGGCATCTACGCCGGCCGCCTGCGGAACGCCCACCAGATCGAGGCGTTCACCGCCAATCTCATCGCCATCAACAAGCGCTACAAAGCCCACGCCGGCATCCGCGTCACCGACCTGTGACGGTCGGCGTCCCAGCCTCGGCGCGGTGATGGGAATGATCCGCGAGATGTCCCGGGCGGAGAGCGAGTCGAGGTGCGGCGTCGCGGGGCGGGGCGGACAGGTGCGGCGCGGCCGCCGGTCAGGCGCGGAGGCGCCCGACCGGCGGGCGTCGCTGTCGTCCTAGAAGGTGTGTTCGGCGGCGGGGAAGTCGCCGCCGCGGACCTCGTCGGCGAAGCGCCGGGTCGCCTCGGCGAGGGTGCCGGCCAGGTCGGCGTAGCGCTTCACGAAGCGGGGTGCCTTGCCGGTACGCAGGCCGGCCATGTCCTGCCAGACCAGCACCTGGGCGTCGGTGTCCGGGCCGGCGCCGATGCCCACCGTCGGGATCCGCAGTTCGTGCGTGATGCGCTTGGCCACCTCACCGGGCACCATCTCCAGCACCACCGCGAACGCGCCGGCCTCGGCCACCGCCCGGGCGTCCGCGATCACCTCGTCGGCGGCGTCACCGCGGCCCTGTACCCGGTAACCGCCGAGGGCGTGCTCGCTCTGCGGGGTGAACCCGACATGCGCCATCACCGGGATGCCGGCGCCGGTGATCGCCGCGATCTGCGCGGCGCACCGCCGGCCGCCCTCCAGCTTCACCGCGTGGCAGCCGCCCTCCTTCATGAACCGTACGGCGGTCCGCAGCGCCTGCGTCGGGCCCTCCTCGTACGAGCCGAAGGGCAGGTCGCCGACGACCAGCGCGTGCCGGGTGGCCCGGACCACCGCGCGGACCAGCGGCAGCAACTCCTCGGCGGTCACCGGCACGGTCGTCTCGTAGCCGAAGACGTTGTTCGCGGCCGAGTCGCCGACCAGCAGCACGGGGATGCCGGCCTGGTCGAAGATCCCGGCGGTGTACTGGTCGTACGAGGTGAGCATCGACCACCGCTCGCCGCGCTCCTTGGCGGCGATCAGGTCGCGGGTGCGGACCCGCCGGGTGGCCGGGCCGCCGTAGAGGGCGGTCACCTCGGTCGGGGTGGACTCCACCATGGCTTTCTCCTTCCTCGAGGCCGCCTGCGCGGTCCCCGGGTTCCGCCGCGATCGTCGCACCGACGACCGGGCGGCGGCAGAGCGCTGTGGAGGATTTCACTCCCCGCCGGGCACGGGCCCGGAAACGGGCCCGGCCGGGCGGGTCAGCCGTCCTCCCGCCAGCGGTTGGTGATCGGCAGCCGCCGGTCCCGCCCGAACGCCTTCATCGAGATCTTCGTGCCCGGCGCGGACTGCCGGCGCTTGTACTCGGCGGTATCCACCATCCGCAGCACCCTGTCGACCACCGCCGGGTCGTGCCCGGACGCGACCAGGCCCTCCCGGCCGAGGTCACCGTCGACGTAGCCGATCAGGATCGGGTCGAGTACGTCGTACTCGGGCAGCGTGTCGCTGTCCAGCTGGCCGGGGCTCAGCTCGGCGCTCGGCGCCTTGCCGATCGAACTCTCCGGGATCGGCGGGGTCTCACCGCGGCGGGTGGCTTCGGCGTTGCGCCACGTCGCCAGCCGCCAGATCAGCGTCTTCCAGACGTCTTTGACCGGGTTGAACCCGCCGACCGAGTCGCCGTAGAGGGTGGAGTAGCCGACCGCCAGCTCGCTCTTGTTGCCGGTGGTCAGCACCAGGTGGCCCTCCTGGTTCGACAGCGCCATCAGGATCACCCCGCGGACGCGGGCCTGGAGGTTCTCCACCGCCACCCCGGAGAGCGACATGTTCGCCAGGAAGGTGTCCACCATCGGCTGGATCGGCTCGACCCGGTAGTCCAGCCCGGTGCGCTTGGCCAGGTCGGCCGCGTCCTCCCGGCTGTGCTCGGAGGAGTGCTGGCTGGGCAGGGAGACGCCGACCACCCGATCGGGCCCGAGCGCGTCCACGGCGAGCGCGCCGGCCACCGCCGAGTCGATGCCGCCGGAGAGGCCGAGCACGACGGAGGGGAACCGGTTCTTGTCGACGTAGTCGCGCAGGCCCAGCACGAGCGCGTGCCACACCTCGGCCTCGTCGGCGACCGGGGCGATGATCCCGCCGGTGGCGGCGGGACCGTCGGGCAGCGCCGGGACGGCCTCGACCGCGTGGCGCACCACCCGCAACCCGTCGGCCAGCTCGGTGTCCGGGCCGGATGTCTCGGTGGCCGCCGGCAGGTCGACGTCGTGCACCAGCAGGTGCTCGACGAACTGGGGGGCCCGCGCGAGCAGTTCGCCGTCGGCGGCCACGATCATCGAGTCGCCCTCGAAGACCAGCTCGTCCTGGCCGCCGATCATGTTGACGTACGCGATGGCCGCCCGGGCCTCGGCGGCCCGGCGGCGGACCAGCGGCAGGCGGATGTCGTCCTTGTTCAGCTCGTAGGGCGAGCCGTTGATGTTCAGCACCAGGCCGACCCCGGCCTGCCGGGCGGCGGCGAACGGGCCGCCGACCTGCCAGAGGTCCTCGCAGATGGTCAGGGCCACGTCCACCCCGCCCACCCGGACCACGGTCAACGTCCCGCCGGGCACGAAGTAGCGGTCCTCGTCGAACACCCCGTAATTGGGCAGATGGTGTTTGAAGTAGGTGGCCACGATCCGGCCGCGGTGCAGCAGTGCGGCGGCGTTACGGGCCCCCCGGCCGGGTTCGGCGTCCCCGCTGACCTGCGGCGGGCCGTCCGCGTCCAGGTAGCCGACCAGCACCGGCAGCTCACCCGAGCCGTCCGCGGCGAGATCCGCGGCGAGCCGCTCCAGCGCCGCCTTCGACGCCGACACGAAGGACCGGCGGAAGACCAGGTCCTCCACCGGGTAGCCGGTCAGCATCATCTCCGGGAACGCGACCAGCTGGGCGCCGGCGTCGGCGGCCTTCCGGGTCCACGCACGGACCAGGTCGGCGTTGCCGCTGAGGTCGCCGACGGTCGGGTTGACCTGGCACAGGGCGAGACGCAGGGTGGGCATGCCCTCATCTTGCCCCAGCGGGTGCGGCCGGACACGTCCGGCGGCGGGAGACGCCGGCCACCCCTCCGGGCCGCCGGCGCGGGGTCCACGGACGATCCCCGCGGGGCGTTGCCGGCCGGCCGGGCGACGGGACCCGGAGGCCACCTGCCGGCGGCGGTGCGGACGGGACCTCTCCCCCCGCGTGTCGACCCAGCCGGTCCGCGGGGCCCGCCCGTTCCGCCAGCTCGGCGGCCCGGGTGGCGACCTGCCGGTGCCCGCGTCCGGGGCCCACACCCGGCCGGCGGTCGGGCGGGGCGGGGCACGGGAGGACGCCGGCCGGGCGGTCGCGTAACGTCGGCGTAACCAGGCCGGTGGAGACTGGTCGGTCAGGCCGGGCCGGCCTCCGCCGGTGGCGGATTACGTGTCACGAGGGGTGGAAGTGGACCGTCAGCAGGAGTTCGTCCTCCGTACGCTGGAAGAGCGGGACATCCGGTTCGTCCGGCTGTGGTTCACCGATGTGCTGGGCACGCTCAAGAGCGTGTCGGTGGCCCCGGCCGAACTGGAGGCCGCCTTCGAGGAGGGCATCGGGTTCGACGGGTCGGCCATCGAGGGCTTCGCCCGGGTCTTCGAGTCCGACATGGTGGCCATGCCCGACCCGACCACCTTCCAGGTCTTCCCCTTCGAGGGTGGGGTCAGCGGCGAGAGCGCCCGGATGTTCTGCGACATCCTGCTCCCCGACGGCGGGCCGTCCTGGGCCGACCCGCGGCACGTGCTGCGCCGGGCCCTGTCCAAGGCCGCCGAGAAGGGCTTCACCTTCTACACCCACCCGGAGATCGAGTTCTTCCTGCTCGAGAACGGCCCGATGGACGGGTCGGTGCCGGTGCCGGTGGACACCGGCGGCTACTTCGAGCACACCACCCACGCGGTGGCCCGCGACTTCCGCCGCCAGGCGGTGCTGGCGCTGGAGCGGATCGGCATCTCGGTGGAGTTCAGCCACCACGAGGTGGCCCCGGGGCAGCAGGAGATCGACCTGCGCTACGCCGACGCCCTCACCACCGCCGACAACATCATGACCTTCCGGCACGTGGTGAAGGAGGTCGCCCTCTCCACCGGCGTGCAGGCCACCTTCATGCCGAAGCCCTTCACCGACCAGCCGGGCAGCGGCATGCACACCCACCTGTCGCTGTTCGAGGGGGAGCGTAACGCGTTCCACGACGGCGGCGACCCGATGAAGCTGTCGAAGGTGGCCCGGGCGTTCATCGCCGGGCTGCTGACGCACGCGCGGGAGTACACCGCGGTCACCAACCAGTGGGTCAACTCCTACAAGCGGCTCTTCCCGCAGGCGCTGCCGGACCGGGTCACCGAGAGCCCGGCGTACGTCTGCTGGGGTCACCTGAACCGGTCCGCGCTGGTCCGGGTGCCCGCGTACGGCAAGCCGAACTCGGCCCGGGTGGAGGTCCGTTCCCCGGACTCGGCGGCCAACCCGTACCTGGCCTTCGCGGTGCTGCTCGGCGCCGGTCTGCGGGGCATCGAGGAGGGCTACGAGCTGCCGCCGGGCGCCGAGGACGACGTCTGGTCGCTGACCAGCGCCGAGCGCCGCGCCATGGGCTACGAGCCGTTGCCGGAGAACCTCGCCGAGGCGATCGACGTGATGGCCGGCTCGGAACTGGTCGCCGAGGTGCTCGGGGAGCACGTCTTCGACTTCTTCCTGCGTAACAAGCGCGCCGAGTGGGAGCAGTACCGCCGCGAGGTCACCCCGTACGAGCGGCAGCGCTACCTGTCCCTGTGAGAGCGGGGCTGCCGGTGTGGCGCGGTGCCGCTATCGTCTCGATCACCGCGCCGGCACCCCGCCGGGCGTAGCCGGTCGGGAGGCAGTCGGTGCTGGAGGATCTGCTCAACGGAGCCTGGCAGAGCGTGGTGTTCGGGATCGTCGGGGTCGCCCTCATGGCGGCCGGGTTCCTGCTGGTCGACCTGCTCACCCCGGGGCGGCTGCGGGACCTGATCTGGGTGCGCCGCAACGGCAACGCGGGGCTGCTGCTCGCCGCCAATCAGCTCGGCATCGCCGGCATCGTGTTCACCGCGATCCTCACCAGCTACAGCGACTTCGGCAAGGGGCTGGCCTCCACGGTCGTCTTCGGGTTGGTCGGGCTCGGCATCATGGCGCTGGCGTTCTTCGTGCTGGACCTGCTCACGCCGGGCCGGCTCGGCGAGATCATCTGTTCCGACGAGCCGCACCCGGCGGCCCGGGTCAGCGCCGCCACCCACTTCGGCGCCGCGCTGATCGTCTGCGCCTGCATCGCCTGAGCGGGAGCGTCGTAACCCCGGCGTAGCGTGCGGGCGTGAACCGGACCGACCGTCTCTACGCCCTGGTGGAAGAGCTGCGCGCGGTGTCGCCGCGGCCGCGCAGCGCCCGCTGGCTCGCCGAGCGTTTCGAGGTGAGCACCCGCACCATCGAGCGCGACATCGGCGCGTTGCAGTCCTCCGGCGTGCCGATCTGGGCCGAGCCCGGCCGCACCGGCGGCTACGCGCTCGACCGGGCACGCACACTGCCGCCGGTCAACCTCACCGCCGGCGAGGCGGTCGCGATGGCGGTGGCGCTGCACCGGCTGCGGGGCACGCCGTTCGCGTCCGCCGCCGCGGCGGCGCTTCGCAAGCTGGTGGCGGTGATGCCGGCCGCCGACGTGGCGGAGGCGCACCGGCTGGCCGCGCGGGTGCACCTGATCGGCGACGGGCCGGTGGCGCCCGTCCCGGCCAGCGTCGCCGACGCGGTGCTCGCGCGGCGGGTGCTGCGCATCCGGTACGCCGACCGCGCCGGCGCCGGCTCGCTGCGCGACGTGGAGCCGCTGGGCTACCTCGGCAACCCCCGGCACTGGTACCTGTTGGCCTGGTGCCGGCTGCGCGCCGGCATCCGCGCCTTCCGCACCGACCGGATCACCTCGGTCACCGCCCTCGCCGAACGGGTGCCGGACCGGGAACTGGCCACCGACGACCTCGACATCCCGCACGAGCGGGTCCGCCGGCTCAGCCTGGTCTGAATCGGCGCGGAAACACCGACAGGACGCTGTCGCCGGCGAGGCCGAGGCTGCTTGCCGACGGCGCCGGTCGACCGGCCGGCGCGCGGAACGGGAGGCGACACATGTCCACGATCACCAACGCGGTCAGCTGGTTCGAGGTCGGCACCGACCGGCCGGAGGAGACCGGGCGGTTCTACACCGACGTGTTCGGCTGGGCGTTCACCGAGCAGGGCACGGCGGATGCGTCGTACCGGGTGGTGGACCCCGGGCCGGAGGGGTCGATCCAGGGCGCGGTCCGGGCCACCGGCGGAGCGGGCCCGAACTACGCGATCTTCTACGTCCAGGTCGCCGACGTGGCTGACACCTGCCGGCGGGCCGAGGCGGCCGGCGGCAAGGTGCTGGTGCCGGTGCAGGCGAACGACAACGGCCTCACCTTCGCTCACCTGCTCGACCCGGCCGGCAACCACTTCGGCGTGTTCGCGCCGCCGGCTGCCGCCTGACCGACCGGCGATCCGGCGGCGTCCCGCGCCGAGCCCGCCGGACGGTAGCGGCGTGCCCGGCTGGCCGAGCCTGTCTGGTGGGTCGCGCCGTGGCCGGGCCGCCGGACCGCCGGGGAGGTCGGCGATCTGGCGGCGTCCCGCAGGGTCGCCGCCACATCGCGGCGCGGTTGACCAGCCCGGCCGGCCCCGCGCCTGGGACGCGGGGCCGGCCGGACGATCACTTGCCGCCGGCGCCGCCCGGGCCGCCGTGGCCGCCCCGACCGCCCGGCCCGGGCAGCACTCCGGCCTCGGCCGCGGCGCTGATCGCGTCGGCCTGCTCCTGGGTGAGCTTGCCGTCCTGCACGGCCTGGTCCAGCCGCTCCTTCAGAGCGGCCTGCCGGTCGGCGGCGTTCCCGCGCTCCGGCCGGTCGGCCGGCTTGTGCTGCTCGCGCACCTTCTCCAGCGCGGCGGTCACCTTGTCGGCGGAGACGCCGAGCTCCTTCGCCAGCGCCTCGGCGAACGCCGCCTGCCGCTCGGCGCGCTGCTGCTGCCGGTCGGTGCCCGCACTGGCGCTGGTGCTCGGCGACGGCGTCTCGTTGTTTGCCGCGAACGCGACGGTCGGCGCCGCGATCCCCACGCCGAGTACACCGGCCGCGGCCAGCCCGGCCAGCAGGTGCTTCTTCCTGATCGTGCGGGACATGCTGTCCTCCAGCTCGTCGGTGGTGATGCGATGACGTGACCGACGGTGGCCAGCCCGGCTGGAGGGAACCCATGACGAGGCTGTCAGTGAGCTGGCAATCGTCGCCGCCGGGCCGGACAAACCGGGTTGCATCGGCACACCTGGGCGGCGAAGCGGGCGGTCGGCGGGCCCGACCGGCGAGCAGGAGACGGAACAGGGTCGTGGGGACAGCCGTCAACGGGGCGTGGCCGGGGGAGTGGGACGGGTCAGCGGACCGCGGGGGCGACCGTCAGGGTTCCGGCGTGGGCGTCGAGGGTGGCCTCGGTGCCGACGGGGACGGTGAGCTGGCCAGCGCCGTGGCCGATGGGCAGGCCACCGAGCACCGGGACGCCGAGGTCGCCGAGGCGCTCGGCGAGCACGTCGGCGACGTCGACCGGCCAACCGTCGGCGCAGCCGGTGAACTGGCCGACCGCCACCCCGGCCAACCCGTTCAGGACGCCGGCGCGGCGCAGCTGGGTGAGCATCCGGTCCACCTTGTACGGCGGCTCCTGCACCTCCTCGACCAGCAGCACCGCCCCGGTGAGGTCGGGCATGTCCGGGGTGCCCAGGGAGGCCACGATCAGGCAGAGGTTGCCGCCGAGCAGCCGCCCGACGGCCCGGCCCGGGACCCGGACGGGGAAGGTCTCCTCCTCGGCGACGGCGGTGACCGTCACCGGCTCGGTGGTCATCAGCGCGGCGTGCAGCGACTCCGCCGAGCGCAGCGGGGTGCGCTCGTCCCGCCAGGCCGCCCCGGGTCCGTGCACGCCGGCCAGCCGGGCGCCCCGCCAGAGCGCGAACTGCAGCGCGGTGATGTCGGAGAACCCGGCCACCACCTTCGGGTTCCGGCGGACCGCGGCCATGTCGATCGCGTCCACCACCCGTTGCGACCCGTAGCCGCCCCGGGTGCAGATCACGCCGCGTACCTCCGGGTCGGCGAAGGCGGCGTTCAGGTCGGCGGCACGCAGCTCGTCGGCGCCGGCCAGGTAGCCCGCCCGGGCGTACGCGTTCGGCGCGGCCACCGGCCGCAGCCCCCATCCGGTGAGCAGCTCGATGCCCCGGGCCACCCGCTCGGGCCGGGTCGGCCCGGACGGCGACACCAGCATCACCGTGTCGCCGGGGCGCAGCACCGGTGGGCGTACGGCGTCGTCGGGGCGGGCGGGTGTCTGGTCGCGCACAGCGGCAGAGCCTAGCCGCGCCGGGGGTCGGCCCGTCGACGTACCGCCCGGCGGAGCCGTTCCGGGGTTCGTCGGGCAACGGGATAGCCTCGACGTCGTGGCAACCGCGCTGGTGATCGAGAACGACCCGACCGACGACCCGCGCCGGCTGGGCGAGTGGCTGACCGAGGCCGGCCTCGACCTGTGGGTGGTGCGCCCGCACGCCGGTGACGAGCTCCCGGCCGACCTGGCGGGGTACGCGGCGCTGGTGGTGCTCGGCGGCGAGCAGCAGGCGTACCCGCAGCCCGACGGCACGCCCGGAGCGTCGTGGTTCCCGGCGGTGGAGGCGCTGCTGCGCAAGGCCGTCCGGCACCGGGTGCCCACCCTGGCCATCTGTCTCGGCGCGCAGCTGCTGGCCACCGCGCACGCCGGCATGGTGGAGCGCAGCCCGTCCGGGCCGGAGGTCGGCCCGGGCGTGGTCGGCCGGCGGGACGCGGCCGAGGCCGACCCGCTCTTCCGCTACGTGCCGCTGATCCCCGACGTGCTTCAGTGGCACTCCGACGAGATCACCGAGCTGCCCGCGGGCGCCACCCTGCTGGCCGCCTCGACCCGCTATCCGCACCAGGCGTTCCGCCTCGGCGACCGGGCCTGGGGCCTGCAGTTCCACATCGAGTGCGACACCGCGATGATCGCCGACTGGGCCGCCGATTCCACCCTCCTAGCGGAGCTGGGCTACGACCCTGAGGTGGTGGTGGCCGCCTGCGACGCGGTGATGGTCGACGTCGAGGAGGTGTGGCAGCCGTTCGCCGCCCGGTTCGCCGCGCTGGCCCTCGGCGAGCTGGACGGCAGCGCCCGCCGCAGCCTGCCCGTGCTCGGCCACTGATGAGCCGGCCGACCAGCGCCGCCGGCCGGCTCGCCCGCTACGGCTTCGGCCTCGCCGACGACGACGGTGCCGTCCGGGCCGCCGACCTGCTCGGCCCCGATGGGCTGGGCCTGTGGCGGCCGGCCGAGCAGGAACCGGCCGACGAGCGGGCGCAGGAGCTGCTCAGCGCGCTCTCCCGGGCCGCCGACCCGGATCTGGCGCTGCGTCAACTGCACCGCCTGGTGGAGGCCGAGCGCCGGGCGGCGGGCGCCGGCGGCTCCGGCCCGACCGGGCCCGCGTCCACCGGGGCCGCGGGTGGGATGGCCGCCGGGTCGGTGCTGCTCGGCGCGCTGCGCGACGACCCGGGGCTGCGCCGCCGGCTGATCGCGGTGCTCGGCGCCTCCTCGGCGCTCGGCGACCACCTGGTGGCCAACCCCGACCAGTGGCCGGTGCTGCGGACCGCCCCGGACGGGCTGGCGCCCACCGCCGAGGGGCGGCTCGACCTGTCCGGCGCGGGCCAGCCGGTCGCGGTGCTGCGCGCGGCGTACCGGCTGGCGCTGCTGCGGATCGCGGCGGCGGACCTGACCGGCGCCCGGGGCCTGGAGCAGACCATGGGCGCGCTCTCCGCGCTGGCCGACGCGACCCTGACGGCGGCGTACGACATCGCGGTGAGGGAGTTGCCCGAGGGCACCGGCCGGCCCCGGCTGGCCGTGGTGGCGATGGGCAAGTGCGGCGGCGACGAGCTCAACTACGTCTCCGACGTCGACGTGATCTTCGTGGCGGCCGGCGACGACGACCTCGCCGCCGCCACCACGGTGGCCACCCGGCTGATCCACATCTGCGGGCTGGTCGCCTGGCCGGTCGACGCGGCGCTGCGGCCGGAGGGCAACCGGGGCCCGCTGGTGCGGACCCTCGCCAGCCACCTGGCCTACTACCAGCGCTGGGCGCGTACCTGGGAGTTTCAGGCGCTGCTCAAGGCCCGGCCCGCCGCCGGCGACCTGGCCCTGGGCCGCGAGTGGGCCGACCAGCTCGCCCCGCTGCTGTGGCGGGCCGCCGAGCGCCCCGAGGCGGTCGAGGACGTCCGGGCCATGCGCCGGAAGATCATCGACAACGTCCCGCCCAGGGAGCTGGAGCGGGAGATCAAGCGCGGCCCGGGCGGGCTGCGCGACATCGAGTTCGCCGTGCAGCTGCTGCAACTGGTGCACGGCCGCGGTGACGAGACGCTGCGGACGCCCGGCACCATCCCGGCGTTGCGTGCGCTGGTCGCCGGCGGCTACGTCGGGCGCGCCGACGGGGAGGCCCTGCTGCGCGGCTACCGCTTCCTGCGCACCGTCGAGCACCGGCTGCAACTGCAGGGCCTGCGGCGTACCCACACCGTGCCGACCGAACCGACCGCGCTGCGCTGGCTGGCGGCCGCGCTCGGCTACGCGGCGACACCCGGGCGGAGCGCCGTGGAGGAGTTCCGCGCCGAGTGGGTCACCCACGCCACCGAGGTACGCCGGCTGCACGCCAAGCTGCTCTACCGGCCGCTGCTGGAGTCGGTGGCAAGGGTGCCCGCCGACGGGCTGCGGCTGACCCCGGAGGCCGCCCGGCACCGGCTGGAGATTCTCGGCTTCGCCGACCCGGCCGGGGCGCTGCGGCACCTGCAGGCCCTGACCGGCGGGGTGAGCCGCACCGCCGCGATCCAGCGCACCCTGCTGCCGGTGCTGCTCAGCGAGTTCGCCGACGCCCCCGAGCCGGACCGGGGCCTGCTCAACTACCGGCAGGTCTCCGACAAGCTCGGCAGCACCCCCTGGTACCTGCGGCTGCTGCGGGACTCCGGGCCGGTGGCCCGCCGGCTGGCCCGGGTGCTCTCCTTGTCCCGGTACGCCGCCGACCTGC
Source organism: Micromonospora deserti (assembly GCF_003236335.1). Taxonomy (GTDB): domain Bacteria; phylum Actinomycetota; class Actinomycetes; order Mycobacteriales; family Micromonosporaceae; genus Micromonospora; species Micromonospora deserti. The sequence continues at coordinate 2,951 of NZ_POUB01000013.1, read as the reverse complement.
TCGCCCGGGAGCCGGAGGCGCTGCGGCTACTGGCTGAGGAGAGCGAACTGACCTCGCGCCCGCGGGGGGTGCTCTGCGAGGGTTTCGCCGCCGCGGCGGCCCGGCACACCGACCCGGTCGAGGCCACCCGCGCGGTACGTGCGCTGCGCCGCCGGGAACTGGTCCGGCTCGCCTGCGCCGACGTGCTGTGCCGGGCCGGCTCGCTCGCCCCGGCATCGCCCCGCCCGGACGGCGGCCGCCCCGGCCTCACCGACATCACCGCCGTGGGCACGGCGCTGTCCGACGTCACCGACGCCACCCTGGCCGCGGCGCTGCGTATCGCCCGGGCGGCCCAGCCGTCGCTGCCCGGGCTGCGCTTCGCGGTGATCGGCATGGGCCGGCTCGGCGGGTACGAGTCGAACTACCTCTCCGACGCCGATGTGCTCTTCGTCTACGACCCGCCGCCCGGTGCCGACGAGAGCGCGGCCAGCACCGCCGCCCACGCGATCGCCGAGGAGCTGCGCCGGCTGCTCGGCATGCCCGCCCCCGACCCGCCGCTGGGCGTGGACGCGGACCTGCGCCCGGAAGGCCGGCAGGGGCCCCTCGTCCGCAGCCTCGCCGCATACGCCCAGTACTACGCGCGCTGGTCCCGGGTGTGGGAGGCGCAGGCGCTGCTGCGGGCCCGGTTCGTCTGCGGCGACGCGGACCTCGGTGCCGAGTTCGAGGCGATGATCGAACCGGCCCGCTACCCGGCCGACGGGCTGACCCGCGAGCAGATCGTCGAGATCCGGCGGGTCAAGGCCCGGGTGGAGGACGAGCGGCTGCCCCGGGGCGCCGACCCGGCCACCCACACCAAGCTCGGCCGGGGCGGGCTGGCGGACGTGGAGTGGGCGGTGCAGCTGGTCCAGCTCCGGCATGCCGGGCGGATCCCGGCGCTGCGCGGCACGCGTACGCTCGACGCCCTCGCGGCGGCCCGGGACGCGGGCCTGGTCGACCCGGCGGACGCCGCGGCCATGGCCGCCGGCTGGACCCTCGCCGCGCAGGTCCGCAACGCGCTGATGCTGGTCCGCGGCCGGGCCGGCGACCAACTGCCCCGGCACGGTGTCGAGCTGGCCGGGGTGGTCCGGCTGCTCGGCCGGGACGACCCGGGGGTGTTCCTCGACGAGTACCTGCGCACCGGCCGCCGCTCCCGGGCGGCGACGGAACGGGTGATGGCGGGCTGACCCGCTACCGGCGGCGCACCAGCACCAGGTGGTCGACCAGGGTGGCCGCCTGGCCGTCCGGGCCGGTGGCCGCCCGTCGCGGCGCGTCGAGCCGTTCGGTGTGCCAACGGTCGGCAGCCAGGTCGAGCCCGGCGAGGGTCTCCTGAGGGCTGGGAAAGCGTACGTGCGGGTGGGCGGCGCGCCCCACGGCGGGACCTCGCCGTGGTCGACGACGAGCAGCCGGCCGCCGGGCGCCACCGCCCGGGCCGCCGCGCGCAGCACCTCGACCCGGGGGAAATCCAGCGGCGACTGGAGGAACTGCGCGGACACCAGATCGTAGGTGCCGGCCGGGAAGGTCCGGGTGAGGTCGTGCAGCTGGAAGTCGACCAGGGACGCGACGCCGGCGGCGGCCGCCCGGGCGGCGGCCCGGTCCAGGGCGGTGGCGGAGACGTCGACCGCGGTCACCCGCCAGGCCCGGCTGGCCAGCCAGATCGTGTCACCGCCCTCGCCGCAGCCGAGGTCCAGCGCGGCCCCGGCCGGCAGCGGGCCGGCGACGTCGACCAGGTGCGGGTTCGGCCGGCCGCTCCAGAGCTGGTCCCGCTGCCGGTAGAGCTCGTCCCAGTACCGGGCGGTCTCCCCGTCGACCTCCGGCCGCCGTGCGTCCGCCCTGTCCGCGTTGTCCTGCACCGTTCCTCCTGCCACGGTCACCGCGGCGGTCGGGCCGCCGCGTCGGATCGGCGGGCCGTGCGGGCCCGCCGCGTCGATCGTCCGGGCCGGCGGCAGAGCCGGCAAGGATGCTTGCCGGAACGGCAAACCCAGCCGGTGCCGGGCGTGCCGCCGACGCGGCTCGGCCACGGGGGCGGTGCGCCGCGGGTCACCTGCCGAGCCGGTATTCCCCGGCCCGGGGCACCGTGACCACCGTCCACTCCCCGTCGGCGGCCACGGTCGCGCCGCCGGTGGCGGTCAGCCAGCGGCTGTGCCGTACCCGGAGCGGAACGGAGCCCGCCGCCGGGGTGCGGAAGGTCACCGACGCGCCGTCGGAGCGGACCAGCTCGCCGGGGGCGCCGACGATCGGCCGCGGCGCGGTCACCGCCCACACCCGCCAGTGCGGGCCGGACCAGACCGGCGTGAGATACGGCAACCCGCCGGTGACCAGCTCCGCCTCGGCCCGGCCCACCCAGGACAGCGGCGCGTCGGGCACCGCGACGAACTGCACCGCGTTGTCGAGCAGCCAGTCCCGGTAGCTGGTCGCGGTCAGCGGCACCCCGGTCCCGGCCGCGCCGGGGACGGTGGTGAAGAACAGCGGGTTCCGGCCGATGTCGGCCTGCCGCAGCCAGCCTCGGGCCAGCGGCATTTCACCGAGAGACGCCGCCTCCCAGTAGTTACGGGTCGGCGGCACCTCCACCCGGCCGGTGAGCCGCTGGCCGGCCAGGAAGTCCCGCAGCGGGGTGAAGTAGGCCGGCCGGCTGGTCGGGTCGCCGACGCTGCGCAGGTCGGCGGGGACCACCGGCGGCTGCCAGACGCAGACCGCCGCCAGCAGCCCCGCCAGCGCGAGGCCGGCGACGACCCGACCCGGCCGGCTCCGGCCGTCGCCCGACACGCCCGAGGCGTCGGCCCGCGCCGGGTCGGCCGCCGGGCGGCCGGGGCGCCAGCGGGCCAGCCACCCCGGCGGTACGGCGGTGGCGGCCAGCACGGGCAGGGCGAACATCACCGCGAGCCGGGTCGCGTTCAACCCGACCGGGGTGTGCACCAGCGCGGCCGCCAGCACCC